>JANYHG010000119.1 GCA_025359165.1 Hyphomicrobiaceae bacterium | reverse complement strand
TCGCCGTCGAGTTCGAGCACCAGACGCAGCACGCCGTGCGCCGCCGGATGCTGCGGGCCGAAGTTGATGGTGAAATTGCGGATTTCTGATTCGGGCATGATGTGGCTCAGCGTGTTGGGGCGGCAGGCTTCAGCGTCAGTCCGCAGTAGACGTCTTCCAGCCGGATCGAAAGCGAAAGTGCTGGAACGTCGATGGACTTATCGATCCCGGCGACCGTGACGGGGGCATCGGCGAACTCGCGGTCTGCGCCGCGAACCCAGAATTGGCATTTGGCTTCGTCATGGCTCGCGATGATGTAGGCTTCCAGTGACGGAAGGGATAGATACTCGGCGGGCTTTACGAATAGGTCGCGATCGATAGACGAAGGCGACAGCACTTCAACGACCAGCGCCGGCAGGAGCGTCGAAATGCTGGCGTCGGCGTCCGAGATGGGTTCGAGAACGACGTCAGGATACCTGATCGTCTCCGCTGTTTCGACGCCGCGCGCTTCCAATATCGCCCACGTGCTGCGATCAATCTGCGAGCGGATGGCCGCAACAAATTCTGCAGCAATCCGCGAATGCTTGAACGTCCCGCCCTGTTGCTGCTGCACGATGCGGCCCCACTCGTATTCGTAGCGTCCCTCCGGCTCGGTCGCAATGAACCGGTAGAAGGCCGCCTTGTCGACTTTGATGAAGCTGCGGACGTTCATGGGCGGTGCGGCTCAGTTTGCTTTCGGCGTCGGTGGCGGCGGGGCAGCCTTCTCGTCACCCGGCAACGGATAGCGCACCCCTTCCCAAGGGCTTTCGAAGTCGAAGCTGCGGAACTCTTGAGTTAGACGCACAGGTTCGTAGACGACACGCTTTTTCTCGTCGTCGTAGCGCACTTCGACATGACCCGAGAGCGGAAAATCCTTGCGCAGTGGAAAGCCCTGAAAGCCGTAGTCGGTCAGGAGGCGACGCAGGTCCGGGTGATCGGCGAACAGGATGCCGTACATATCGTAGGCCTCGCGCTCATACCAGTTAGCGGCTGGGAACAGCGCAATCACTGATGGCACCGGCGTGACGTCATCGGTCGACAGTTTGACACGCAGCCGCACATTCTGTCGCGGCGACAGCAGATGATACACCACCTCGAACCGCTCGGCGCGCTCGGGATAGTCGACGCCGCACAAATCGATCAATTGCTCGAATTGCAGCGCTGCTGCGTCATGCAACTTGGTCAGTACCGCGAGAATGTCGGTGCGCTTGACCGTCAGCGTAAGTTCGCCGAACGCCGTTTTTGAGGATGTGGCGAGGGCACCCAGGGTTGTCGCGACGTGGGCGGACAGTTCGGCAAGAGAGAGCATCTGAGATTCCAGGGTTCGGCGTAGGTCGACAGCGGGTCGTCAGGATTTCGGGCGTTTTCCAGCAGCGGAGGCAGCCTCATAGGCCGCCAACGCCTCGCGCCAGACTTCGGGGCCGGTAACGGCTACTACCCGATCCGCACCCCAATTTGCCAGCATCGTTTGCACGCCGGCATCCCCGTACGGACCGATCATGCCATCCCACAGTTCGATTTTCTCCGGCAGGCCGTTATCGGCAGCGAAGTAATCGTCGACGGTGAATGGCTGTGGCTCTCGTTTGAGGAACTTCGGCATGGGCGAAAACTTTCAAACGATGCCACGATAGATATCTCGAAGTTGCAAAATCGCTTCGAATTGCCGACCCGCAAGTGCACAACTCCGGTCCAGGCCCTCGACTTCAAATGGCTCGGCAGGGAAGTTGCCATCGCCACCTCGCTGCCAGACCAGCAGCGCCGGTTCGCTTTGGCTAGCGACGATGTAGGCGTCGAGCGAGGAAATCGAGAGATACTCGGCGACCTTGGCATTGAGATCGGTGGCAGTTGTCGACGGCGACAGCACTTCGACAATCAAGACCGGTTGCGCGGTCGACAAGCTGTCGCCCGGTTCGGTCGCGGGCTCCACCACGATGTCAGGATAACGCGCCGACGTGCCGACTTTCACGCCGCGCTCGTGGACAACGCTGAAGCGCGCGAGGTCGAGTTGATCTTCCAGCAATCGGCACAAATTTCGTGTTGCGAGGCCATGCCGCTTCGTGCCGGCCGTCATTTGCTGCACGATCACACCCCGTTCGAGTTCGTAGCGTTGTTCGGGGTGTTCCGCCGCGAAGCGGAAGAAGGTTTCGACGTCGACCCGGGCAAATGTATTCATGACGTCACCTGGGCTTTACCGCGCGATGGTGCCGGTCCGGCGGATTTTTTTCTGCAGCAGCAGGATGCCGTATACCAGCGCTTCGGCGGTCGGCGGACAGCCCGGCACATAGATGTCGACGGGCACGATGCGGTCACAACCACGTACGACCGCGTAGGAATAGTGGTAGTAGCCGCCGCCGTTGGCGCAGGACCCCATCGAGATCACATAACGTGGCTCCGGCATCTGGTCGTAGACCTTGCGCAGCGCCGGCGCCATCTTGTTGGTCAGCGTACCCGCGACGATCATCACGTCGGACTGCCGGGGCGAGGCGCGCGGCGCGAAGCCGAAGCGCTCGACGTCGTAGCGCGGCATTGATGCCTGCATCATTTCGACGGCGCAACACGCCAAGCCGAACGTCATCCACATCAGCGAGCCGGTGCGTGCCCAGTTGATCAGATCGTCCGTCGTCGTAACGAGAAAGCCTTTGTCGGCCAGTTCGTTCGACAACTCGGTGAAGCCGCGATCGTTGGGCGTTATCAGCGTCTTGCCACTTGCAGCGGTAGCCTCACCGGGTTTGTCATAAGCCGGCGAGCCGGGAACTATCAAGGCCATGTATCGCGCTCCAATGCGCCAGCGTGGTGTGATGTTGCTGGTACCCCAGGCAAGAGCTTGGCGCAACGGGTTCGATCGTCGCCGCCCTCATGTTCCGTCCGGCAGCAGGTAGGTCTTGGCGTAGACTTCGCGCAACGGCCCCGCGTAGTCGATACATGAGAGTGTGAGTGTATGTCGCCCGTCGCAAAGATGACGCGTCTCTCGAACCCATGACGACCGATGAATTCATCGCGCGGGACGTCATGGCCGGGTGCCTCGATCACGTGTGTGAACCGATAGCGTATCGCAAAACGAAGTCGACCACACGCTTGTCAGTCCCAATCGAGTGCGCCTTTGCGCCATTCGTAGGCAAAACCGACAGTCAGGACGCCGAGAAACGCCATCATCGACCAAAATCCGAACGCGCCGACCGATTTGAATGCGACGGCCCAAGGGAACAAAAACGCCACCTCGAGATCGAAAATAATGAACAGGATCGAGACCAGGTAGAAACGCACGTCGAACTTCATGCGGGCGTCGTCGAAGGCGTTGAAGCCGCACTCGTAAGCCGAAACCTTTTCGCTGTCGGGGTTGCGGATGGCCAACAGAAAAGGCGCCACCATCAAAGCCAGGCCAATGAAGCCAGCGACGCCAAGAAAAATCGCGATCGGCAGGTAGTCCATCAGAAGATTCGATTGGGGCATAAGCAATCCGCAAGATCGATGGAGCCGGGGCCGCTCGACGGCCTAATGGCCGTTCGATACTCCCGCTGTTACCGCAGTCGCGTGCATGGCGCAACCGGTGTTGCGCGGCAAATTCGGTCCGAGCCTGTCGCCAGACGCAATCCGGCACCGTCAGCCCATCGGCTTTTGAAAATCGGCACCCACATTTCTCTAAAAGAAATTCACCGGGTGCGGAGTGCGGTCGAGCCGCGCATGATTTTGTATGTAGTCGGCGCGCGGCATCTCGCACTCCGCCTGCTGTGCTTGTCCACCGTCTCCCGCGAGAACTCTCTCAACCTCGGAGCTTGGAGGAGGGACGGATTTGGACGGTTTTCGTAGCTCAAAGTCGCCACAAGTAACTCC
>JANYHG010000115.1 GCA_025359165.1 Hyphomicrobiaceae bacterium | reverse complement strand
GCCGCGCGCAAACAAAAGAGAGATACCGGCGCCTCGATTTTTGCTTTGGGGCCAGAATTTTGACCGCCGGTATAACTTCGCCTCGGTCGTCTCAGCGACCGTTCCCCGGTCCACCATTTCCGTTGGACGATGGTTCGGTCGGCGTCATGCTCTCCATGCCGCGCAGCAACTGTTCTTCCGTCATGACATCGACCGTGTTGTCGGCGGACTGATCGTCACGACCCAGCATCGGCCGGCGGTCCTGCACCATGCGAGGCGCGGCACCTTCCTCCGGTTCGTCGACCTCGACGTTCTTCTGGATCGAATGAATGAGGCCCTCGCGCAGATCGTCGGCGGGGACGGTGCGTTCGGCAATTTCCCGCAGCGCCACGACGGGGTTTTTGTCATTGTCCGGCTCGACCGTCATGGCCGCGCCGGATGTCAGCGCACGGGCGCGATGGGCGGCAACCAGCACCAGTTCGAAGCGGTTGGGAACTTTATCGACGCAATCCTCGACGGTAACGCGTGCCATATCTTGCCTCGTGAGTGTCTTTGGGTTGCCGGGTCGAAACTCTGAATGCCGAGCAAACAATACCGACCGGCGAAGAGTGTTCGAATTGAGTACTGCAAATCGGGCGTCCGCGCGCGTGTCGGAGGCTTGCAGGATGTTGCAAGCGCAATTGCCACGGGAGCGCGCCCATGGTTACCTTCTTCTGGCACAAACGTCACACCAGATCAAGGAAACAGTCAGCAAAGGTCTCCGCTCATCTCCCGTGCCGGTTACCGAGCGCTGCCGCGCTTCCGCAGCAGCGGACGATCCCTACTGTTTGCCGCTTTACAGATGGGTGTTGCAGCAACTGGCGCACGGTGCGTCCGTTCCTTGGGTGTCGCCAGTGTGGAGCGATTGCGGCCAGCGGCAGCAGGACGAAAGCGCGGCGATGCATTTCAGGGTGAGGTAGGATCAATCGACCGGCTGCCCGACGCCGCGAGGGACGGGCACGCGCACCGTAGACCGCACCGGCGGAAACGATGTCGAGATCCAGCACGCGAGGGCCCCAATGGCGGCCCAGGCGCCGCCCCGCGCTTCTCTCGATCCGCTTGAGTGTCCGCAACAACGCCCCCGGTGCCATATATGGCTGGATTCGCGCAACGGCATTGCGATAGGCGGGCTGGCGACCGCCACCGATGGCGTCGTTAACGTATACGTCAGAGACTTCGAGCACGTCGATGCCACTGTCGCTCAGTGCGGCCAAGCCGAATTGCAGAGCCGACCCGCTGGTCAACCAGGGGCTATCGACATTGCTGCCAAGTGCGATAAAAACATTGCCAGGCATATGTTTAGTGAGAGATTTTGCCAAAAATTTCATCCGCCGACACCGCTCGGATCCCGGCGGCAGGGGAACTTATTTGGCGCAGTCGCAGTTGATTTGACGCGCTGATTTTTAAAAAGAGTTATTCGGCACATCGGCTTTGCATCCACCAGTTTTAGTGTCATATGCGCCCTGTTTTGGAGCCAAAGCTGCAAGGTGCAGTGAGTCTTCGGCCTTGAAATTCCCGACTTAACAGTGACATAGTAACATCATAGTTCATCGCGCCTTCCGCAGCGCCCAAATTTTCAGGTGATTTATGCATTTTTATCAATCCGAGCGCATCGCAATTTTTGTAGATGGCGCAAACCTTTACGCGACCGCGAAAGCTCTCGGCTTCGATGTCGATTATAAAAAACTCCTTAATCTCTTTCGCGTGAAGGGGCAGTTGGTCAGAGCGCTGTACTACACCGCGCTTGCCGAGGATCAGGAGTATTCTTCGATCCGTCCGTTGGTCGATTGGCTCGATTACAACGGCTTCACCATGGTGACCAAGCCGACGAAGGAGTTTACCGACAGTCTCGGGCGTCGGAAAATCAAAGGTAATATGGATATCGAGTTGACCGTCGACGCCATGCGGATGGCTGATGTTGTCGACCACATCGTTCTTTTCACGGGCGACGGAGATTTCCGGGCCTTGGTCGCCGCGCTACAACTCAAAGGCAAGCGCGTGAGCGTCATTTCGACCTTGCAGACCCAGCCTGCCATGGTGGCAGACGAACTGCGGCGCCAGGCCGACCAGTTCATCGACATCGCTGATCTCGAAAACTTCATTTGCCGCGATGGCGCACCCCGTCCTCGCGAAGCGGTGGAAACGGCTGCGACGCCGGCCGTGTTGGAGCGCCGACCAGCTGCAGTCGTTCGCGCGGCCCCGCGTCGTGCGGCGCCAGCAGCGGCGGCATCCGGCTCTCCCGCTTCGGCAAGCACGCTCGACTTCCCCGAATCGTCCGGCTCCAAATAACGGGATAGGCTGAAGCGGGGCCTTCCTGCGAAGCCGGTGGCGTTGAATTTTGGCGTCTTTGCCGCCTTCCTCGTCTTTGCCGCTTGACCGTCTTTCCTCTTTACCGCGACCCCTTTCACCGCGAGCGTTTTGAGTCGTTTGTTCCGGCTGATCAGCGCGGAATCGTCGTTGTGATCGGCGGGATGCAGAAATCGAAATCGCATCCACGTTCGGCTTGCGTGACGGTGTCGAAATAGAGCTTGTCGTAACCGCGGCGCTTCACCGGCGTTGGCGTCTGCAATCGTGCCCGGCGTTTTGCCATCTCCTCATCAGACAGCATCACATCGATCCGCCTGTTGGCCGTATCAAGCTTGATTTGATCTCCGGATTGAACCAGGGCCAGTGGTCCCCCCTCGGCGGCTTCCGGGCTGATATGCAACACGATCGTTCCGAACGCCGTACCGCTCATGCGCGCGTCCGAGATTCGCACCATATCGGTGACGCCGGCACGGAGCAGTTTGCGCGGGATCGGAATATATCCGGCCTCCGGCATTCCCGGTGCACCCTTCGGCCCGGCATTTCGTAGCACGAGCACGTCGTTGGCATCGACATCGAGATCGTCGCTGTCGATCCGCGCGGCCAGATCAGCGAGCGTATCGAAGACGACGGCGCGGCCGGTATGTTGCAGCAGGGACTGACGCGCGGCGGCCTGCTTGATGAGTGCTCCCTGCGGCGCGAGGTTGCCGCCCAGAACCGCCATCGCACCGGCGGCATAGACGGGGGCTTTGAAGGGCTTTACTACATCCTGTGGCCAAGCCGGTGCCATACCCGCCAGATTTTCTCCGAGCGTCCGGCCGGTCACAGTCAGGCAGTCGAACGCCAGCAGGCCGGCCATTTCGCGCATCATGGCGGTCAGTCCGCCTGCGCGATGCAGATCTTCCATGTAGCCTTGACCCGTCGGCTTGAGATCCACCAGCACAGGCGTTTCCCGACCCATGCGGTCGAAGCCCGCCAGATCGATGCCGACGCCGAGGCGTCCGGCGACTGCGGTGAGGTGAATCAGGGCGTTCGTCGAACCGCCAGCCGCCAGAATGACGCGCAGCGCGTTGGTCAACGCGGCGGGTGTTATGATCTGGTCTGGCGTCAATTTCTCCGCCGCCATGGCCACGGCCCGGGTGCCGGTCTGTTCCGCCAGCCGCCGCCGCTCCGCCATCACGGCGGGAATGGTCGCACCTCCTGGAAGCATCATGCCCATGGCCTCGGCGGCCAGCGCCATCGTACTCGCGGTGCCCATGACACCGCACGTGCCGATCGTCGGCGCCAGCTCGCCGTTGACTTCTCCGATCTGCCCGTCTGTGAGTTCGCCAGCGCGATAGCGCCCCCAGAATCGCCGACAATCGGTGCAGGCTCCGAGCCGCTCCCCGCGCCAGCTTCCCGCCAGCATCGGGCCCGTAACCAGCATGATCGCGGGAACATTTGCGCTGGCCGCCCCCATCAGCAGCGCCGGGACGGTCTTGTCGCAGCCGCCGAGCAGAATGACCGCATCCATCGGTTGGGCTCGGATCATCTCCTCCACGTCCATCGCCATCAAGTTGCGCAGATACATGCTCGTCGGATTGGCGAAGCTTTCCTGAATCGAGATGACCGGAAATGGTATAGGGATGCCACCCGCCAGTAACACGCCGCGTTTGGCAGCTTCGATCAGGTCGGGAATGTTGGAATGACAGGCATTGTAGCCCGAGTTGGTATCCACGATGCCGATGATGGGGCGGTCGAGGGCGTCGTCGGTATAGCCGAGCGCCTTGATGAAAGCCTTACGCAGGAACACCGAGAACTCGGCATCGCCATAGCTCGCCAGGTTGCGGCGCATGCCGGTCGGAAGCGATGACGGTTTGTGGGGCATGGTACGGCTCGCGAGGACTTCGAAGACTCCGATTGAGCACGCCGACGGCGGTGCGTCCAGCCGCAGCCGCGTATCACGGTGACGAACGCCTGCCAGAAGCTCCGTTGAACGCTACCTCAGACGCGGAGCCGCATTGCGGCGCTGCGGTCAACCCGGTACACATGAATATGTCCACGCTCCAGCCCACACTCGTGCAATCTTTGGCCAATCCGACACGGTTCATGGCGTTGTCGGCGGCGGTACTGCCCTGGTTGGCGGGCGCTGCGGCGTTGGTCATCATAGTCGGGATGTATCAGGCGTTCGTCGTCTCGCCAGCCGACTACCAGCAGGGCCAGACCGTCCGGATCATGTATATCCACGTTCCCAGCGCGTGGCTCTCCATGGCGGCGTATCTGACCGTGGCCGCGTCGAGTTTCGGATTGCTCGTCTTTCGCCATCCGCTCGCCGACGTCTCTGCACGTGCCGCAGCCCCGATCGGGGCCGCCTTCACGATGTTGGCGCTGATCACCGGCTCACTTTGGGGCAAACCTATGTGGGGCACGTATTGGGTGTGGGACGCGCGCCTGACGTCGATGCTGCTGCTGTTCTTTCTCTACCTCGGTCTCATCGCCTTGCGGGCCTCGATCGAGGATGAAACCGCAGCCGCGAAACTGACCGCAATACTCGCCCTTGTCGGCGTTTCGCTGCTGCCGGTCATCAAATTTTCCGTCGAGTGGTGGAACACTCTGCACCAGCCGTCGACCAAGCTCACGACCACTCTCGACGCCGCATTCCGTGTGCCGTTGCTGATCAACGCGCTGGGGTTCACGCTGCTGTTTTTGGCGCTACATCTGAAGGCGATGCGGAATGAAGTCATGCGGCGGCGGGTGAAGGCGCTGCAGCTCGCCGCCGTGCGACAGGCGGGGGGCTGACCATGAATTTCTCGACCATGAATTTCTTGACCATGAATTTCTTGAGCATGAATTTCCTGAGCCTGGATCTTGGACCCTATGCGGGCTTCATCTGGGCGTCCTATGGCGTCGCGGCCTCGATCGTCGCGGCGCTGATCGCGTGGTTGGTTCTGGATGGCAGGCGACAGGCGCGCGCGCTCGCCGACTTGGAAGCGCGCGGCATCAAACGGCGGTCCGCATGACAGACATAGTGGAAACGCCCAGCGCAACGCATCGCTCGAAGCTGGCGTACCTGCCGGGCGCGGTCTTTGCCGTGGTCGCCCTCATGTTCCTTGCCGCGCTGTTGCGACCCGGCGATCCCTCGAAACTTCCCTCGATGTTGATCGGCAAACCAGCGCCGGCGCTCTCGCTGCCGCCCCTCGAGGGTTACGCGGACAAGGGTGCTGTCGTGCCGGGCATCGCCGCCGCCGATCTGGCGCAAGGCCGGCCCGTCATCGTCAATTTCTGGCAGTCCTCGTGCGCGCCGTGTGTCGCCGAGCATCCCCTGCTGATCCTGCTGGCCGAAAAAACCGGCGTGCCCCTGCTCGGCATCAATTACAAAGATCCACCGGCTGGCGCGCGCAGATTTCTAAATCGCTACGGCAATCCGTTTGCCGCCATCGGTACGGACGCCAACGGCCGCGCCGCCATCGAGTGGGGCGTCTATGGGATGCCCGAAACGTTCATCGTCGATGGCAAGGGTCGCGTCGTCTACAAGCATATCGGTGCCATCACACCCGAAGTCATGGACGGCATCCTGGTGCCCGCCATCGACAAAGCACGATAGGTCGGCACGACCCCGCCGAACCGAGCCTTAACGGCTCGGCGGGGGACAGCTCATTCTTTCGAGTCGTCCTCGATGATCGCGCCGAACAATTCCCAGCGCTCACCGTTGAACTTCATCATCTGCAGTTGCTTGTTCACGCGGTAGTCGGTCGGTGACGTGTTCGTCACCATCCCCGGCAGCGACAGGTCGCCCACGACATCTTTGAGGCTGGTCGCCTGCTTCATCACGTTTTCGCGCGTGAGTGTATCGCCGCAGCGCTTGAGCACGTCGACCAGCAACGCTGCCGTGCTGTAGCCGTAGCTATTGAAATTCGAGTTCTTGTCGCCGTCGGGGTAGTACTTCTGCATGAAGGCGAAGTAGCGGTTCATGCCCGCATCGTCTTTCCAGGTGGGATCGAGAGGGTCCTTGCCGTAGTTGACGCTGATCACGCCCTTGGAATTTTCGAGGCCGGCCGGCTGCATCACGGCCCCGACTGATGTCGCGTTTATGTCAAGAATATGGACCGGTTTCCAGGCCATCTCCGCAGTCTTCTTGATCGCCTGGGCGGCGAACTTCGGCGTCGACGCATCATAGAGTAGATCCGCGCCGGCCGCTTTCAGTTTGATGAGCTGTGAATCGATCGTCGGGTCCGTCAACTCGTAGGAGGCCTCGGCAACGATCATGGTCGCGGCCTTGTCGCCGAGCCCCACCTTCAATCCCTTGAGGTAATCCTGCCCGAGATCGTCGTTCTGGTAGAGGATGCCGATTTTGGCATTTGGATAATTCTGCAGGATGTAGCGGGCGTAAATCCGCCCCTCGGACTGATAGTTGGGATTGTAGCCCATGGTCCAGGGGAACGCCTTCGGGTCGGTGAAGCGTGTCGCCCCCGTTGCGGCAAACAGTTGCGGCACTTGCTTTTGATTGAGATATTTCTGTACCGCAGCGTTCGGTGCCGTACCGATGAGTTGGAACGTGAGCAGCACTTCGTCGCCTTCGACGAGTTTGCGCACCATTTCGACGGCGCGCGGAGGACTGTAGCCGTCGTCGTATTGCACCAGATTGATCTTGCGGCCGTTGATGCCGCCTTGATCGTTGATCATTTTAAAGTACGCGGCCTGCGTCTTGCCGATTGTGCCGTAGGCCGATGCTTGGCCGCTGAAGGGTGCGGTCTGGCCGATCTTGATCTCGGTATCCGTGACTCCAGGATCATACTTTTTCTGCGCCGTCGCCTGATGCAGGGTGATGGGTTGCGCGCACAGCGCAGCGGTCATCGCCAGCGCCAGCCTTCGAGTGACTGCGGCTCTCGTCATGACAAGTTTCTCCTTGGATGATCAGATTTGAAGTGTGACCGGTTCTGACATTCGCTTCTGAACTGGCGATGACCGAAACACATGGCCGAGACACTAGGCATTGAAAGCCGGAAGTCGCAATGGCTGGCCGCGATGATCTTCGGGTCGGGCCGGTCACTTGCAATGCCGCTGTCGCGCTTCTCGATTGCATGGGGTATATGCGGGTGCGCCCGGGACCGCCCGGGTTTTGACCTGATGTCTGGAGTGGTTCGATGCCTGCTGCCAATACCAACACCGCCCAATTGCCCAAGTGGACTCCTGAAAGCTGGATGTCCAAGCCGATCAGCCAGGTCCCGACTTACCGCGATCAGGCCGAGTTGGCCGAGGTCGAGCGGCGGTTGGCGACGTTTCCACCCTTGGTGTTTGCGGGTGAGGCGCGCAAGTTGAGGCAATCGCTGGCCCAAGTCGCAACCGGCCACGCGTTCCTGCTGCAGGGCGGCGACTGCGCCGAAAGCTTTGCCGAGCACTCAGCCAACAATATCCGCGATTTCTTCCGCGTGTTCCTGCAAATGGCCGTGGTCATGACGTATGCGGGCGGTTTTCCCGTCGTGAAGGTGGGCACATCGCCGGCCAGTTCGCCAAGCCACGTTCGTCGCCGACCGAAATGAAGGGCAACGTCACTTTGCCGAGTTATCGCGGCGATATTATCAACGGACCCGAGTTCGATGCAGTCGCGCGCGAACCCGATCCCAAGCGCCAGCTCGAAGCGTATCGCCAGTCGGCTGCCACGCTCAACCTGTTGCGCGCCTTCGCCGTCGGCGGCTATGCCGATCTCGAACGCGTGCACCAGTGGATGCTCGGCTTCGTCAAAGGGAGCCCGCAGGCCGCGCGCTACGAAGAGCTTGCCCAGCGCATCACCGAAACGCTGGCATTCATGAAAGCGTGCGGCATCACCAGCGACAACACGCCACAACTGCAGGGTACCTCGTTCTATACAAGTCATGAAGCGCTGCTGCTCGGCTATGAGCACGCCATGACGCGGCAGGATTCAACGACCGGCGACTGGTACGCCACGTCCGGCCACATGATCTGGATTGGCGACCGCACCCGCCAGCCCGACCATGCCCATGTCGAGTATGCGCGCGGCATCAAGAACCCCATTGGCCTCAAATGCGGTCCGAGCCTCGAACCGGACGCGCTGCTGCGGCTGATCGATATCCTCGATCCCAACAACGAACCGGGACGCCTGACGCTGATCGCCCGCTTCGGCTCCGACAAGGTCGCCGCGCACCTGCCCAAACTGCTGCGCGCCACCAAGAAAGCCGGTCGCAACGTCGTCTGGAGTTGCGATCCGATGCACGGCAACACCATCACAGCCGCCAACGGCTTCAAGACACGGCCGTTCGAGCGCGTATTGAAGGAAGTCGACCAGTTCTTCGCCATCCATCGCGCCGAAGGCACCCACGCCGGCGGCGTCCACATCGAGATGACCGGGCAGGCCGTCACCGAATGCACCGGCGGCGCCAACCCCATCTCCGAGACGGATCTGTCTGATCGCTATCACACCCATTGCGATCCACGCCTCAACGCCGACCAAGCGCTCGAGTTGGCCTTTCTCATCGCCGAACGCCTCAAGGAAGAACGTCTCGCCCTCGCCTCCACTCTTCCGGACGCAGCAGCGGAGTAGCGTTTGGAAAAGTGGCTACAGCTGGCCGAGTTTGTTTGCAAACTCGGCTTGCCGATTGCGGGCGCGGTTGCACTGTTCGTGGCACGTTGCTGAGCGAACATTTTCGAAGGAACATTCCATGCGCATAGGGGTCGTGGCGGCGTTGATCGCGTGTCTGCTTTTCGCTGCTCCAGCCCATGCCGAAGTGGGCGAAGTCGTGCTCGCCAAGCAGTTCGGCCTCCCCTATTTGCCGTTCATGGTCATGGAAGAGCGCGGGCTGGTGGAGAAGCACGCAAAAGCGCTGGGCCTGCCTGACTTGAAGGTGAAGCACGTCAGCATCGCCGGAACCGCAGGCATGATCGATGCCTTGCTCGCCCGCAGCGTCCACGTCGGCTCGGGCGGTGTGCATGCCATGTTGTTGCTGTGGGACAAGACAAAGGGCGACGTCAGAGGCCTCGGCGGGTTGTCGGCCTATGAGGATTATCTGCTCTGCAACGATCCCAACGTCAAAACGCTCGCCGATCTCTCAGAGAAGAACCGCATCGCGCTGCCGGCACCGAAAGTATCGCCGCAGGCCATCTACCTGCAAATCGCCGCAGCGCGCCAATACGGCCAGGAAAACTTCGCCAAATTCGACAGCCTCACCATCGGCCGCTCGCATCCCGACGCGCTCGCCGCCATGCTGTCAAAAACTGGCGAGATCAACTGTCACTTTTCCTCGCCGCCGTATCAGGAACGCGCGTTGCGCGAGCCAGGCATTACCAAAGTCGCGCTCGCCACCGAAATGCTCGGCGTCTCGAAGATGACGCACGCCACGGCGTTCATGTCGGCCAAGTTCATCGCCGAAAATCCGATTGCCGGCAAAGCCTTGCTGCTCGCGTTTCAAGAGGCCTACGACATCATGCGCGCCGATCTCAAAGGCACTGCCGAAATCTATCTCAAACAGAGTCGCGAAAAAGACAGCGCCGATTGGATCCAGTCGATCCTCGCCGACAAAAACTATGACGTGACCGATGTGCCCTATGCGGTGATGAAGAACGCAGCCTTCCTGCACACCATCGGCACCATAAAAACCATGCCCGCCACCCTCGCCGAGGTGTTCCTGCCCGACGCGCGTATCAAGGGCGGTAATTGAGCCTCACCCCTGCTTCAGCCCTGTGCCCCAGCGGCGGTGGAGGAAGCGTTCCCAGGGTGAGAACAACAGCTTGTCGGCGACGAGGCCGATAGCCACGATGACGCCCATGATGCCGATCACTTGATCCATGGCGCTGAGTTCGCGGCCATAGTGCAGCAGATGGCCAAGCCCGAAACCAGTCAGGATCGTGACGTAGATCTCGGCCGCCATCAGGGAACGCCAGGCGAATGCCCAACCCTGTTTCATTCCGCTGACGAGATAAGGCAACGACGCCGGGATGATGACCCGCGTCCATTGATGCAGTCCTTCCGAACCCATCGTGCGGGCCGCCCGCGCATAGATCGGCGAAATCGACCGTGCCCCCGTGTCGGTCGCGATCAGCACCGACCACATCGTGCCCATGATCACCACAAACAACATGGCTGTCTCGGTTTGCCCGAACCACAACAGTGCCAGCGGTATCCAGCATACGCTCGGCAACGTCTGCAGACCCAACGCCAGCGAGCCCAGTGTATCCTCGAAGAAGTGCGACGTGCTGGTCAGCAGACCCAGCGGCAATCCAAGCAGCAACCCGATGGCGTAACCGATAAGCAATCGCCGCAACGTCACCCAGCAGGCTTCCGCGAGTGTACCGTCGTGCGCCGCGCTCATCAGATACTCGAGGACACTGCGCGGTCCCGGCAGCAGTACCGGCGACCAGCGCCCACTGGATACCGCGAGTTGCCAGATGAGCAGCAGAACAGCAAAGAACATGGTCGCGTTGAGGGCGCGTCTCATTCTGCATCCTCTGACGTGATGTAGCCTTTGAGAGCTGATGTGATCTCGCGCGCGTAACCGGCGAGTTCGGCACCGTTGATGTCGCGCGGGCGGGGCAGCGGGATCGCGAACTCGGCACGGATTCGCCCAGGATGAGGCGATAGCAGCACCACGCGATCGCCCAGACAGACGGCCTCGCGCACGTTGTGGGTTACCAGCACGATCGTTTTATTCCGCGTCTGCCAGATGCGTTGGATATCGCTATACAACTGATCGCGGGTCAGCGCGTCGAGGGCGGCCAAAGGCTCATCCATCAACAGCACGCGCGGATCAGGCGCGAGTGAGCGCGCCAAAGCCACGCGCTGCTTCATCCCGCCGGATAGTTCATGCACGTTCGAATGCGTGAATTTCGTGAGACCAACGAGTTTCAGATGCTCATGAGCGATTTCGAGTCGTTCCGACGGGCTGAGTTCCGGCTTCAACTTCAGACCGAACAGCACATTGCCGAGTACGGTCAGCCATGGAAACAGCGCCGACTCCTGGAACATCACCAGCCGGTGACGACCCGGACCTTGAACCGGTTGATCGTCGGCCATCACTGTACCGCTGTCCGCTTTCGTAAGTCCGGCGACGATGTCCAACAACGTCGACTTCCCGCATCCGCTCGGCCCGACCAGACACACGAATTCACCTTCGCCGACCGTCAACGACACGTTGTCGAGCGCATGGACCGTGGTCCGATTGGTATGAAACGTCTTCGATACGCCGGACACCACCAGCTTGGCCGGCGGCGACAGGAGCGGATGCGTCGCCGGCTCGTGCATCATGGGGTCTCGATCAGTTTGGCGAGATCGGGGGCGCCACGTAGAAAACCCACGGCCTGAGCGCTGGCCACGAAAGCATCGAGAGATGCGCGGCTCACTTCGGTCGTCAGGTGTATCCGTTTCCAGGCGCGTTGCACCAGCTCGGCCGAGATCTGTGCGCGCATTTCGGTACCGATTTCCGCTGCCACCAACTTTTGCGCTTCGTCCGGATTGGCGACGATCCACTCGGTAAGTTCGCGATGCGCTGCCGCAAACTTTCGAACGAGCTCGCGTTGCGCGCCGAGAAATTTGGCGCTGGAAACAAGAACGGTGGTGACTGCGTCGGCTTCTTCGACGAGCACCCTGCCCTGCGCCTCGAGCTCGAGGCGGGTAACCCATGGCTCGACGGTCCAGACCGCATCGAACTGCTTTTGCTTGAAGAGGGCGAGCTGATCGGGATTGCTGGTCGGCACCACGAAAGCATCGCCGCCGGTTTGCGTAATTTTCAGACCGCCGGCCGGGAGCCAGGCGCGCGCCGATACGTCCTGCGTGTTGCCCAGCTGCGGCGTTGCGATCTTGCGTCCGCGAAAGTCTCCAGCGACGTTACCGGTAAAATCCGGCTGCACGACCAGCGCTGCGCCACCGTTGGCCGCGCCGGCGATGATCCGCATTTCCGCTCCGCGCGCCTTCGCGTAGGCATTGATCGCCGGGCTCGGGCCGACGTAAGTCTAGTCGATGGAGTTGGCGAAGATCGCTTCGACCGCACTGGGCCCGGCGTTGTAGACAAACCACTCGAGTTTGACGTCGGGTCCGAGGCGGCTTTCGAACCAGCCTTTCCCCAAACGCGACATCGCGTGGGCGACGAGCGCTTGTACATGCGTAATGTTAGGGAAATGTCCAACTCTGAGAGTGGTCGGCTGGGCGGCAGCGGTCCCCACCTGGAAGTGACTTAGATATATTGTTGCCAGAACAGTAGCGAATTAAAATCGACGGCGACGTGTCATCCACATTCCAAACCTCACGTTGACAAGACGTAAACGCGTCACCGCCTGAGAACGATGCCGACATGGGGTTTTTCGACGATAGTCGCAAGTAATATTCTATCAATTCCTATATTAAGTCTAAATACAGCGTAAAATTGTTATGAAGTAGAATAAATTTTCGGAACTTTTGGAATTTGCGACGGTCTCAGGCTGCACGTCGCAAGAGTTGCAGGATTGATATATCGATCCCGGTCTCTGCCCACGCGACGCGCCCGTAGAGGAGGGCGCTGACTACGAGAGCCGATGCCGTTGCTGTCGCCGCGCCCACCAACCCGAACGGTGGTATCAGCAGCAGATTGAGGCCGATATCGATGGCGGCCGCCAACACAGCCACCTGTGCGCAGCGTGTCTGCTTGCCCAGCGCGTTGAGCAGGAACTCCGACGGTCCGACCGATGCGCGGACGAGAAAACCCGCCCCGAGGATGAGCATGACCGGATATGCTTCGGTGAAGTCGGGTGAGAACAGCCACAACAGCGGTTTTCCCAGCGCCAGAATGGCAAGTGCAGCCGCAAGGCTCGGCCAGAACGTCCAACGGACGGCATCTCGCGCGTAGGCAACCAACGCGGCGCGGTCACCCCGCGCGTGCAACGCGGCGAAGTCTTTAGCCACAGCGCTGCCGACCGCGTAATGCACGAACATCACGAGCGCCATCGTTTTGGCGGCGGCGAAATACATGCCGATGGTCTGCGGCGGCAGGTAGGCCGACAGTATGAGAATGTCGGTGTTCTGCACCACCAGTTCGCTGGCATAGAGCAACAGCATCGGAAACGACGATCTGATCCAGAAACCGAACGCATAGTCACGGGGGCCAGGCGGTATTTCGGCATCGAGCCGGGATTGCAGCATCAGCGTTTGTACCAGTGATGCCGCCCAACAGGCGACAATGGCGGCAAAAACCGCAGTGATCGCGTCGGTCGCCAGGCCCGAGGTATGAGCGAGCGCCATCACCACCAACAGGGCTAAGGGGCGAAGGATATAAGGAGGCACCAACGCCACGGCCATCCAGCCCTGCGCGCGGCCCAGGCCGTCCTGTGCATCGGTTATGGCAAAAAGTGGGATGCAGACCACGCCGAGCATCGCCGGCAGCAGATACATCTCGTCGACATCTGCGGCGAATATGCGGATCAAGCCGTATGCGGTGAGAGCAACCAGCGAGCCGACGAGCAGTGCGAGCCAGCGACTGCCGATCAACAAGCCGCGCAGCAAATCCATCTGCCCGCTTTCGCGATAGGTCGGAATGAGACGCACGAGGCTTGGTCCAACACCCAGATGCGCGAGGCCGCCGAGGACCAGCACCAGTGTCCACGTCCAGACGTAGATGCCGTACTCGGTAGCGCCCATCCAACGGGCCAAGGCGATCTGCGACAGGTAGAGGATGGCAGCGCTCGCGGCACGCACGAGGAACACGAAGACCGCGTCGCGCTGGGCAATGTGGCGATCGGTCGTGCCGCTTGCCACTGCCTTAAGATGATCGACGAGATCCCCCATGCGTCCGCGCGACAACGCGGGCGTCGCTCCGGTGGGATCGAGGGGCATCGAAAGTTCCTTCAGCGCAGCCTGCTTGGCTACCACGTCCAATCATAGGTCGGAACGGTTAAGCTAAGCTTGCAACAGCCGCTTCTCGGCGCGCTGTTTGATGGTCTCCGCAACTCCGGCCCAGGCCCAGCAACGGCCCGCATCGCCGCTCAGGCTATGATGGGTCGAGAAGAATTCCGCGACGCCTGACGCGTAGCTGCCGTGGCGGCCTTCCAGCACTTCGGCCATGGCTTCGACCTCGCGCGGGGTCGGGGTCACGTCGGCATCGGGGTGCCAGCTCAGGGTGTGGGTCGAGGTGTGCGTCATCATCTGCAACGGGTCCAAGGGTTGGGTTCTGCCCCGGGATCTGCAAGTTCGACGCCAAGCACCTGCAAGCGTTCGGCAACGGGATTTTGACGCAGCCGCATCGGTGCCGTGCCGGAGTGAAACGTGGCGCTGTCTCAGTTTGGCAGTTTGGCCGTTGCTGGTTTGGCCTCGCTTGACTGGACGGTCGTGGGCACAACCGTTTTCGCAACGGCGTCGGCCTTCTGCTGCGCCACCGCCAAGCGCTTCTTTTTCGCACGAACCTTGTCGACGGAGCTTTCCCGGCGTCCGCCACAGGCTGGTCCCGGCACGAACTCCCGCACTGAAATCGGGCTCGCGTTGCTGTCCGGCGGCTGTTCCAGGCTGTCGAGAGTGACGGGCTGCAACACGTCTTGCCACGCGCGGTACTGGAAGCCGTGCTCGAGCAGATTCGCCGCCCGCAGGCTGCGTGCCGCGCCACTCGGCTCGCCTAAAATGATCGCGGCCAGCTTGTGGCCATCACGCGTCGCGGTGGCGACCACGTTGTAGCCACTGTCGCAAGTAAAGCCAGTCTTCATGCCGTCGGCACCGTCATAGGCTTTCAACAGCTGATTGTGGCTGCGGATATGCCTGCGACCGACTTGCATCTGCTCCATGTTCCAAAGCGCGCCATGTTCCGGAAACTCTTTCAGCAACGCCCGGGTCAACTTGCCGAGGTCACGTGCCGTCGTTACCTGTTCCGGTGCCGGAAGCCCGTTCGGGTTCATGAATGTGGTTCGCGTCATCCCGAGCCGCTTGGCCGTTGCATTCATACGCTCGACGAACGCCTCGTGGGAGCCGGCGATACCTTCAGCCAGCATGACCGCGACATCGTTGGCACTTTTGATGATCAGCGCCTGCAGCGCATGCTCGACATCGATCTCGGCACCGATTGGAAAGCCGATCTTGCTCGGCGGCTGGCTGTGCGCGAGTTCCGAAACCTTGATCTTGCTATCTAGTGTCAGCTTGTTCTGCTTCAGCGCCTCGAACGTCAGGTACGCGGTCATCAGCTTGGTCAACGACGCCGGATGCCAGGCATCGTCCTGGTCCTCGGCATAGAGCACGGCTCCATTTGCGGGATCGAACAGCAGCGCTGGTCCGGCATGCGCAATGACGGCGGTCAGCGGCGCAAAAACACTTAACGTCAAGGCCAAAGTCCGCGCAGCGCGGCCGAAGCGATTCAATAGCATAGACATTAAACCCGCTGAGTTCTCATGATCGGCGATGCACCGCTGAACCATGCGGCCGTCCGGTCGAGTTGTCTATGGCCGGTCGCGTTTGGTGCGCCGTGCTTAGCTGAACCGTGGCTCAGCGCCAACACTGGTTGAATGCCGCGCCGGTTTCGACTACCGTGCCGCTATGATGCGGATCTCGATCGCCCCTGCCTTAGCTCGTCTGATGGCCCGAATTATGGTCCCCGCCGCCTGAGGGCGCCGGGGCCTTCTGCGTGGCTCATGTACGCGTCGCAAGCGATGCCGTGCGCGGCTGATGTCGTCAGCGCGCCGCCTTCCCTGGTTTCCGCTCGCACCGTTCATGTTCAGACATTCCCGATCTCACGACCGCCTCTGGGGCGGCACCTTGCAAGGCATTCCGATGACCAAAGATAAGTCCGACAGCGCCACTCCCGCGCGTGACACGGGCCGCGATTGGGGCAAAACGCTCTTTCTGCCGAAAACCGATTTTCCGATGAAGGCCGGATTGCCGCAGTTGGAGCCGAAACTGCTGGCGCGCTGGGAGACGCTGGATCTTTACGGCAAGCTGCGCGCCGCCGCCAAGGGCCGCGCCCGCTTTACGCTGCACGACGGCCCACCTTACGCCAACGGCAACATCCACATTGGGCATGCGCTGAACAAGATCCTGAAGGATCTCGTCACGCGTTCGCAGCAGATGCTTGGGTTCGACAGCAACTACGTGCCGGGCTGGGACTGTCACGGACTGCCGATCGAGTGGAAGATCGAGGAGGACTACATCGCCAAGGGCAAACCCAAGCCCAACCTCAAGGACCCCGTGGCGCTGAAAGCCTTCCGCGCGGAATGCCGGACGTTCGCCGAGCACTGGATGGGTGTGCAGCGCGAGGAATTCAAACGCCTCGGCGTCGAAGGTGACTGGAAGAATCCCTACTCGACGATGACGTTTCCGGCCGAAGCGGCCATCGCGCGCGAATTGATGACGTTCGCCGACACCGGTCAGCTCTATCGCGGCTCAAAGCCTGTGATGTGGAGCGTCGTCGAAAAAACCGCCCTCGCCGAAGCCGAAGTCGAATACCAGGATTTCCAGAGCGACGCAGTTTATGTGAAGTTTCCTGTGTCGGGCGCGGGTAGCAATCCCCTCTCTCGTCATCCCGGCGAAGGCCGGGACCCACGACAAGAACAAACGAGCGCGATGTCTGCCGTGGGTGCCGGCCTGCGCCGGCATGACGAATTGGCCGGTGCTTACGTCGTTATCTGGACGACAACTCCGTGGACGATCCCCGGCAACCGCGCGATCTCGTTCAACAACCGCATCAGCTACGGCCTTTACGAGATCACCGCCGCGCCCGAGAACAACTGGGCCAAGGTTGGTGAGCGTTATATCCTCGCCGACAAACTCGCCGAAGCGGTGATGAAGGCGGGCAAAGTCGAGGCCTACGAACGTCGCGGCGATGTGCGCGCAGAAGACCTTGCCTCGCTCACCTGCGCGCATCCGCTCGCAGGTCTTCCCCTCTCCACGTCTTCGCGGGGAGAGGGTGCCCGAAGGGCGGGTGAGGGGCAGCCGCAACCACCGCTGCAACCCGCCGCCCCTCATCCGGTCTCCGACCACCTTCTCCCCGCAAGTACGGGGAGAAGGGAAGCAGGTGGTGGCTACCAGTTTGCAGTCCCCCTGCTCGACGGCGATCATGTCACCGACGACGCGGGCACAGGCTTCGTGCACACCGCACCCGGCCATGGCCGCGAGGATTTCGACATCTGGACCTCCGTCGAGACGACGCAGAAGTTGCGCGCGATGAACATCGATCCCGCGATCCCTTACACCGTCGACGAGAACGGTGCGCTGACAAAGGACGCGCCGGGCTTCGAAGGCGAGCGCGTGATCACCGACAAGGGCGAGAAGGGCAAAGCCAACGACGCCGTGATCAAAGCGCTGGCGGAGGCGGGCATGATGGTGGCGCGCGGGCGGCTCAAGCATCAGTACCCCCATTCGTGGCGCTCCAAGAAACCGGTGATCTTTCGCAACACGCCGCAGTGGTT
>JANYHG010000112.1 GCA_025359165.1 Hyphomicrobiaceae bacterium | reverse complement strand
TTGGCGCGTGTGTTGAAGAGCGGATGACCGGGGTCATCACGACCGGCAATATTTTTTGACGGGTGCAAGGAAGTAGCCCCTCAACCGCCCTTCGGGCACCTTCTCCCCCGAGGGGAGAAGGCCAGGCGGCGATCGGTTGAGAATGAGGCGTTGACGGATTGTTGTCGCTTGGAGCGCTGGAGGAATGTTTGACGGTTGTCGCGGGCGCGGGAGTTTGTTTGCAAGTCTCTTGCTCATGGACACTGGACTCGCTATATCGCAATGGTTCGATGCTGCTGTTCGTTTGATCGCGAGGAAGATCGGCCAACAAGGGTGCCCATAACGGCGCCCTAATCTCCGTTGGCAGGGCTGATGCCCAGACATGGCAGACCACCGGCTCAGATTTTGAATGTTCCTGGCCTGTCAGTCCGGCTTGCGGCGCGTTTGCGCGTATGCAACCCGTGTCGCCCCGTCAGCGCATTCGCGATCCCCATCATGTCAGCTTTTCGATCCATCGGGCCTCCGTGGACATTCGTCCGCGAGCCGTAGCCCCTCAACACCAGGACCACCGTATGACCGCCCAGACCGGCAATCGTGAAATGAACCCGACGCGTGACGACTTCATGGCGCTGCTGACGGAGAGCTTCGAAAAAGACGACGTCTACGAAGGCTCAGTCGTCAAAGGCAAGATCGTCGCCATCGAGAAGGACATCGCCGTCATCGACGTCGGCATGAAGATGGAAGGCCGCGTCGCGCTCAAGGAATTCGCCGTCAACGGCAAGTCGGCTGATCTCAAGGTCGGTGACACCGTCGAGGTCTATCTCGAGCGTACCGAAAACGCGATGGGCGAGGCTGTGCTGTCGCGTGACAAGGCGCGTCGCGAAGAGAGCTGGGTCAAGCTCGAGAAGCAGTTCAACGACAAGGAAATCGTCACCGGTACGATCTTCAACAAGGTCAAGGGCGGCTTTACGGTCGATCTCGATGGTGCCGTCGCGTTCTTGCCGGGCAGCCAGGTCGACGTGCGCCCCGTGCGCGATATCGGCCCGCTGATGCACTCGCCGCAGCAGTTCAAGATTTTGAAGATGGATCGCCGTCGCGGCAATATCGTCGTCTCGCGTCGTGAGATCCTCGAAGCCACCCGCGCCGAGCAGCGCACGGAAATCGTCGCACGTCTGGCTGAAGGTCAGATCACAGACGGTTTGGTCAAGAACATCACCGACTACGGTGCGTTCGTCGACCTCGGCGGCATCGACGGCCTGCTGCATGTCACCGACATGGCCTGGCGCCGCGTCAATCACCCGAGCGAGATCGTCAACGTCGGCGATACCATCAAGGTGCAGATCATCCGCATCAATCCAGATACACAGCGTATCTCGCTTGGCATGAAGCAGCTGCAGTCCGATCCGTGGCAGGGCATCGAAGCCAAGTACCCGGTGCAGGGCAAGTTCACCGGCACCGTCACCAACATCGCCGACTACGGTGCGTTCGTCGAATTGGAGCCGGGCGTCGAAGGCCTGATCCACGTCTCCGAAATGAGCTGGACCAAGAAGAACGTGCACCCCGGCAAGATCGTCGCCACCAGCCAGAAGGTCGAAGTGACCGTGCTGGAAGTCGATCCCAACAAGCGCCGCATCTCGCTTGGTCTCAAGCAGACGCAGGAAAATCCGTGGGATGACTTCCTCACCAAGCATCCGCGCGGCACCATCGTCGAAGGTCCGATCCGGAACATCACCGAATTCGGTCTGTTCATCGGTCTTGAATCCGGCGTCGACGGCATGGTCCACTTGTCCGATCTGGACTGGAACAAGCAGGGCGACGAGGCGATCAAGGACTACAAGAAGGGCGACAACGTCAAAGCCATCGTGCTCGACGTCGACAGCTCGAAAGAGCGTATTTCGCTCGGCATCAAGCAGGTTGGTGGCGATCCGCTGGCGACCGTCGGCAGCATCAAGAAGAACGATCAGGTCACCTGCGAGATCACCAAGGTCGACGACGGGGGTATCGAGGTCAAGATCGCCGGCACCGAGTTCACCACCTTCATCAAGCGCGCCGACTTGTCGCGTGACCGTGCCGAACAGCGCCCCGAGCGCTTTTCGGTCGGCAACAAGGTGGATGCACTCGTCACCAACTTCGATCGCGCCAGCCGCAAGGTGACGGTGTCGATCAAGGCGCTGGAGATCAACGACGAGAAGCAGGCCGTGGCCCAGTTCGGATCGTCGGATTCAGGCGCGTCGCTCGGCGACATCTTCAAGGCCGCCATCAAGAAGAAAGAAGGCGACGACAAGTAAGTCGTCGACCAGCTTTCGCAATAACGAAGCGTGTGTCTGCCAGTGGCGGGCACACGCTTTTTTGTTTTTTAGGAGGTGTTCGGTGCATGCCTGTGGATGCAGGGTGGGGCCGGTTTAGAGGCTCAAGTCTGGCCTGTCCGCAGTCAGGCATGGCCGCCGTTGACCGTTGATCTGCCGTCGACCCAAGGTCGTAAGTGTCGTCCCAAAGTGTCGTTTGTGACCCTGAGTGACCTTTCGTCGAATCTTTTCTGCGGTGTCCGGTTTGGCCTCGGGAGCGAAATGCGATGCGAGTCAAGTACGGCGGCGCGATTGCTATCTCGGCCTAAGGACATCAACGAAGCCTGGGTCAAAGCAAACCAAAACGGTCTTTTCGTATTCGAAGTAGCAGTTGGTGCCCGTCTGCACCTCGGCTCTTTCTACGACCGCAACAGTCAACTTGTCTAATTGCCAACGACGGCTGACGACGACTGACGAACTTGTCGTGATGAGAATGGGTGACAACCGCGACGGAGGCGGCCTTTGCGATCCCAAGTCCGGCCGCTCGCTCTGCAGCCAAGTGGCTAATACGGTGTTTGAGCTATTGGCATGATATTGGCGATACGTGACCGCATATTTGCCAGCCTCACTTGGCCCGTCAACGGCGACCACCTCGAAACGGTCGAGCGGGTCGTGCCCTCCGAAAATGATCCATGCCGCTGCGACGATCATCGCAAGTGCAGCTGCAAACATCGCAATGACTCGAACAGCCCACTTCACTAAGCCACTCCCATGCGTGCAATCTCTGTGATGGACGGTATAGACCCCAGATAGCCTGGATCCGAGCGAATGTATCGCAGACCACGATGTCCGAATCTGGCCCAAATCGACGTTTGGCGAAACGGTGCCGTACGGGTCGTGACCACATCATAGGCGGACGCACTTTCCAGCATCGAACTCGCGGCTGTCCTC
>JANYHG010000035.1 GCA_025359165.1 Hyphomicrobiaceae bacterium | reverse complement strand
GGAGGAAATGGACGCGATCGCGCTGAAGATCGCGGACACCACTGTGATCAAGTTGTTCGATTGCCATGATGTGCCCCGCTCAGCCGTGCCGTAATGTTCGAGACAAAAGACGGCGTGTCAAATCGTCGGTTGCCGTATCGCTTTTCGAACTCGCAGCGCGATGCTCAATAACGAAAAAACCCTGATGACACGGCGATTAGGACGCAGTGTCATCAGGGGCGATCACTCGGCGCACGCAGGCGAAAGACTTACGACGAGCTAGGTTCGTCGTTGCCCGTCACTGGAGCCGGGGCTTTTTCGGCAGGTGCTTCGGCAGCAGCGGGGGCGGCCGCAGCACGTGTACGGCGCACGGGGCGACGCAGAAACTCAGGCGTATCGCTGCCGGGCATTGGTTCCGCAGCGACGGCGCGGCGACGCGATGGCGCAGCGGGTGCGACCGTCGGCACCGGGATCGGCACCGGTGTCGGGGTTGCGACAAACGCTGGCGCTTCGAAGGCGGGTGCGTGGACTACAGGCGCCGGCTGCTCGGAGACAGTCGGCTCGAAGCTGGACGGTTGCGGCGTCGGGACGACCGGACGTTCATTATGCTCGCCGCGATCGATGCGAACGGGGCGGTCCGGACGCGGCCCCCGATCCTGTCGGAAATCGCCACGATTGTTGTCGCCACGATAGTTTTCGTTCCGATTACTGTCTCGATTACCGTCTCGATTACCGTCTCGATTAGCATCGCGGTTGCCGTCGCCGCGGAAATTCTCGCCGCGCTGTTCGAACGGACGTTCGTTGCCATTACGATCGTTCGGCCCCCTGTCGTTGGGGTTGCCATTAGGATTTCCGGCAGGGTTGCCCGCGACGGGCCCGCCGGGCTGATGAGGCCGGTTGTTGCGGTCGTTGCGGTCGTTGCGGTCGCGGAACCTATTGTTCTGCTGGCCGTCACGACGGAACGGTCGGTCTCCACGTTGCTGGCCATCACCATTGCGGTCGTAGTTGCCACCGCGATCGTAGCGGTTGTCTTGCCGCTCCTGCCGATTATCGGGCCGATTATCCGGGCGTCCATCCTGCCGATCGTTGCGGTACGGTTGACGCTGATGTTGCGGCGCGTGGCCCGAGGCGTCACCTGACGGTGCCTGGTTCGCCATCATGGTATTGGGCTGCGGAGCATTGGGTTGCGGACCACCGCCAAAATCTTCGCCGCCCTCGGCACCACCTTCTTCGTCACCGCCCTCGCCGGCGAGATCGAAGCCGTCAGTTCCCGGCATGCGCTGCGGCGTGGCCTGCGACTGCTCGCCGGGCGTCTGGAACTGCTCGCGATAGGCCATGATGATGCGGTTGTAGTGCTCGGCATGTTGCAAGTAATTTTCGGCCAAAACCCGATCGCCCGACGACTGCGCGTCGCGCGCCAGAGCCAGATATTTCTCGGCGATATGCGCAGGCGTGCCACGAACCTTGATGTCGGGCCCGTTCGATTCGAAGCTGCGCGTGAGCGGGTTTTGACCCTTGCGGCCGACATTGCTGTTGTTGGACGACGAGTGGTTGGAGTTGCCGTTATTGGGGCGACCGCGACCACGGCGGTTCTGTTGATGCTGACCTGGCCTCACTGGCGTTTAAGCTCCTGCTGAGAGGTTTGTTGACTTATGATGCTCGGCTAATCGTTCGGCTTTAATTGAGCTTATCGGGGGCGCACGCTTTAATGGACCGATCGGTCACAGCCGTACGCACTCGGCCACAACCCCAGATCACCGGCGACCGCCACACTCGATTTCCGTCCTGCCAGTCGACCGTTGACCAGAGCGAAGCCTCACCGAATTCGATTAAGTCGGCTTACGACTCGGCATAGCGATCCTGATTCAACGATGCTTGCTTCAGCTTCCCGCAGTTTGTTGCGACAATCGATAGCATTTTTATCGAAGCCAGCTCTACAGGCAGCGAGACCCAGGAGGCATGGCCTCAACCGGTTGTCTATGCTCCAAGTTTCGTGGTCTTCGGTTGCTGGAGGTCGCTCCATCCCATTCGCCGTAAGGCCGTGCGCGGATTTCAGTCCGCAAGCATGCTCAGTAATATATCGGCGCGATCTATTAGTTGTTACATAACGCGCGTGGATAGATTTTCCAAGGGCTGATTCAAAAGATAGTCAATCCTGTATCTGGAAGGCAACGCAACGTTGCTTTTCGGCCATATCGAGGTGAATTTCGGAGCGGACGATGCGCCTGGCGGGCACGGCTTGCCGCACAATCGAGAGAACGTCCAGTGCTTGTCCGTCGCCAACTTCGAAGAGCACCCAGCCCGAGGCGACATGGGCGGTCAACTCGCTTGCGATCTCGCGGTAGACGTCGAGACCATCAACTCCACCGTCCAACGCCGTCGATGGATCATAGAGCCGGACGTCGCGCGACAGCGACGCGAGGTCCGGTGTCGGGATATAGGGTGGGTTCGAGACGACGAGTTGCGCGGTCGGTTCGCGGTTCGCGAAATTGCGTCCTTCGACCCAGGTGCAGCGTTCGGCGACGCCGAGGCGAGTTGCATTGGATGCCGCAACCGCCAAGGCCGCAGAGCTGATGTCGATGCCGACGCCGCGCGCCAACGGCAGTTCGGCCAGTAGCGTCAGGAGCAGGCAGCCGGACCCGGTACCGATGTCGGCAATTTCCAGCTCGCGGCCGGCGGGCCAGCGTGCGGCCGCCAATTGCAGGGCAGCATCGACCAGTGTTTCGGTTTCAGGACGGGGATCGAGGGTGGCGGGCGTTATCTGGAATTCGCGGCCGTAGAAGCCACGCCAACCAGAAATTCGCGAGACAGGTTCGCCGGCACATCGTCGCATCAGCGACGCAGAATAAAGCTCAGCGTCAGACGCATCGAGCGGACGGTCGGGATGCTTGACGTAGTCGAGCGTATCGATCGCCAAGGCGTGCAGCAGAAGTCGGCGTGCGTCGCCAGGCGCGCCCGAGGGATCGTTCACCGCAAGCACTTGCGTTGCGGCCGACACGGCCGCGCGCGCCGATAGTCCAACGAGATCCGCAGGCGCAAGCGGGCGATCATCCATGGCCGTCAACCTGCGCCAGGAGACTCGCCTGATGATCGGCACTCAGGGCGTCGATCAGTTCTTCGAGCCCGGACCCTTCGATGATCTGCGGCAGCTTGTGCAAAGTGAGGTTGATGCGATGGTCGGTGACGCGCGCCTGCGGATAGCTATAGGTGCGGATGCGCTGCGAGCGATCGCCCGAGCCCACCTGATCCTTGCGCTGCGCGGAGCGGACGTCGGCGACGCGCTGGCGTTCCAGCTCGTACAGGCGCGAGCGCAAGACCTGCATGGCGAGGCGCCGGTTCTGGTGCTGGGATTTTTCCATCGAGACCACCATCAAGCCCGTGGGCACGTGCACGATGCGCACCGCCGACTCCGTCTTGTTGACGTGCTGGCCACCCGCACCACCGGCGCGCATCGTGTCGATGCGCAGATCTTCCGGCCTGATGACGAGGTCGACCTCTTCAGCTTCGGGTAGCACGGCCACGGTCGCCGCCGAAGTGTGAATGCGGCCGGAGGCTTCGGTGGCGGGCACGCGCTGCACACGATGCACGCCGGATTCGAATTTCAGCCTCGCGAAAACACCTTTGCCGGTGATGGACGCCACCACCTCCTTGTAGCCGCCCAGCGCACTTTCGCTTTCGCTGATGATCTCCGTTTTCCAGCCGTGAAGTTCGGCGTAGCGCACGTACATGCGAAACAGGTCAGCCGCAAAGAGTGCCGCTTCGTCGCCGCCGGTGCCGGCGCGGACTTCGATGATCGCGCTTTTCTCGTCGGCAGCGTCTTTGGGCAGCAAATGGACCTTGAGGTCATTCTCAAGTTTGGCGAGATGAGCCTCGAGCTCAGGCAATTCTGCGGACGCCAACTCGGCGAGTTCGGCGTCTTTACCATGGGCGAGGGCACGCGTGCTCGTCACCTCGCCGTCGACGCGGCGCAGTTCGTTGATGGTTTCGACCAGCGGATCGAGTTCGGCGAACTCCTTCGACAGTTCGACAAACCGTTGCTGCTCCAAGCCACTGTTGAGCTCGCCCTGGAGCGCTTGCCATCGCGACACAAGACGATCGAGTTTGGCGGTCGGAACGGAGGACATCGGAGAAAGCTGCTCGATATGTGGAAGGTTTGGCCGCATCGACGCGGTTGGCAAGGCCTGGGGCGGTACTGAACGGCGACTGTCGTCGCTAACGGTCGCGCGGGCGTAGATTGCCGGTCGGCACGCTGATCGTCGGCAGTTTGTCGGCGCGGCGCAGGCGGGGGTCGCCGACGTCGATCCACGTCAGTCCCTCGCGGACTGGTGCCATGGCGGTTACGACGGTGTCGAGGGCTTGCAGCAGCGGTGCACCCACGACAGACGGAAGGGGCCCGACCACGGCGTAGAGCATGCCTGGATAAAATCGCACTGCTAGAGCGAGTGCAAAGGGTATCACAGCCAACGCCAACAGACCGACCTGACGAGGGCGGATCGCCTGTTGCAGTCGGCGACCGAGCGATCCCGCTCTTTGCCGAACGCCCCTGCGCTTTACGGGTGCTTCGACGATCTCGGCGGCCGCCGCCAATGCCGGTACATCGACGATGCTGCGCGGGGCGGCATGCCGGGCGTGGCTGCGGTCCGACGGCGCGGAGTAGGATCGGGTAGTGATGACCTGCGGCTCGATGGGCCAGTACGGTTGCGACGACCGGGCCGCGGCAACCGAACTCCCCTGCCCAGTTGGGCCGGTGTGGTCTTGTGAGTCCCGGGATAGTGAACGTTGGGGTGCGGAGGGTCGAGGCACCATAGTTTGCGTGCGCAGAAGGCGTGACATGATAGGTTGCGGGTCGACGCCGGTCAGATGCGCGTAATTATCGACCAGCCGTGCCAGTTCGGGCCAGGCCGGAAGGGCATCGAGAGCACCGGCTTCGAGATTGGCGATGACGGTCGGCTCAGCCGCGACGGCGCGCGCCATATCCCACAAGCTGACGCCCAGCAACGTTCTCATCTTGATGAAGATCTGCCCCAGTTCGGCATCGAACAGTGGCCGCTCGGGTTCGAATGCTGCCGAACGCAGTCCACCGGCATCCGCCAGGGTGCGGCTATCGGTCAGTGTCCTCGATGGACCCGGGTTCAACGACGAACTCCAAAAATTGCGGCAATAGGGATAGGCTGCGGATCGCACCGTCCACGATTGGCGCGAGACTGTCAAAGCCTTAGGGTGTTGTGGTTTTGGACGAACAATCCAGCGCCCTCCTGCCGCGACCATTTGTCGGAACCTCATCGCATGACGCGTCTCAGAGCCGATCTACTGTTGTTGTTCGCGGCTGCCGTTTGGGGCTTGGCCTTCGTGTTCCAGAAGACGGCCATGACGTCGCTGGGACCATGGCTGTTCATCGCGGCACGCGGGTCGGTCGCGGCTGCCGTTCTGTTGCCGCTGGCGATCCTGGAATATCGGCGTGCCGCCGGTGCGAGTAGCCAAAAAGTCGATGCTTTGCCGACGGGCCTGTGGCGTGCGGCCGCCGTCGCCGGATTAGCTTTCGTAACGGCAGCGGCACTGCAGCAGTTCGGCTTGAAGACTGCGACCGCTACCAATGGCGGATTTCTGACCGCGCTCTATGTCGTGCTGACGCCACCGCTGGCTTTCCTGTTGCGAGGAACGCTGCCGAGTAGCGTCATCGTGCCTGCCATCGTCATGTCGGCGGTGGGCACATGGATGCTCGGAGGCGGGGCGGTGGCAGCACTGTCGGGCGGTGACTGGCTGATCGCGGCCTGCGCCGTCGGATGGGCGCTGCACGTCATTCTCAGCGAAAGCGGCGCGGCGTTCGACCGGCCGATTCTATTTACCGGCTTGCAGTTTGCGGTCGTGGGCGGGGTGGCCGCGTGCGGGGCCGTGCTGTTCGAGCCGATCTCATTGGCGGCATTGAGAGCCACCGCCGGCGAAATTCTCTACGTCGGCCTGCTGTCGAGCGCGCTGACGTTTACGATCCTCACGATTGCCTTGCGGCACGCTCCAGCGTCGGAGGCGGCGGTGATCATCAGCACGGAAAGCCTGTTTGCGGCGATGGCGGGGGCGCTGCTGCTGGGCGAAAGCCTGACGCCGCTGGCGTGGTTGGGAGCGGCGCTGATCATGTGCGCGGTGCTGCTGGTGCAGCTCGGTCCGAGGACGCGCAAGGCGCAGGCTGCAGGTGAAGCGCCGGGGTGATGTTGACCATCCCCCCATTCTCCCTCCCCCACAGGATTGTCACTTGCGTTTGGCAGGACGGGAGAGGGAACAGTCGAGAGTTCTGGTGTTATTTTTGGTCTGATTGCAGGTAGACTTTCTGCATCACGTCCGGCTGGGCGGGCGGTTCGCCGCGCACGATCTGATCGACGTTGGGCATACCGTCGATGACCTTGCCCCACACCGTGTACTGGCCGGTCAAGCTGCCGCAGCCTTGGTCGGTGAAGCAGATGAAGAACTGACTGTTCGCCGAATCCGGGCTCTGCGCGCGGGCAGCTCCGACAGTGCCACGCACGAAGGGTTCCTTGGTGAACTCGGCGGGCACGTTGCCGTATTTGGAACCGCTGGTGCCGGTGCCGGTGGGATCGCCAGTCTGAGCCATGAAGCCGTTGATAACGCGGTGGAATTTGAGGCCGTTGTAGAAACCCTCCTTGGCCAGACGCTTGACGCGTTCGACGTGCTTGGGGGCGAGATCAGGACGCAAGCCGATCAACACTTTGCCGGTTTTCAATTCGATCACGAGCGTGTTGGCGGGATCGGACTTTGGTGCTTGAGCCGCTGCCGCCAGCGGGGCGGCACACAGCAGCGCTACAGCGAGGAGTGATTTTTTCAACGGTGTGCTCCGAGACTAAATACGGTGGGCGGATTGCGAATCAGTAGACGCCGTCGATGGCAATTCGACGACGTCTCTCGGCATATTCATTGCCTGGCGGATTCGGCGGCGTCAGGCCTCCGACAGCCTCGACCAGCTCAGCCAGCCGTCAGCGCTTTGCGGAAGCGCATCAACGTGAAGATGCCCCAGGGACGCAGGGCGCGCTTCTCGATCAACTGCAATTCAGGGCAGATCATGACGCGGTCCGTATCGAATACGGGATGCCATCCAAGCTTGTCACCAAACGGCGCCATGCGGCGTTCGACCCAGCCGCGCACGCCTTCTTCAGTCGAGAAGTGGTTGACCAACAGAACTTCGCCACCCGGTTTGCATGTCCGCGCGAGCTCGCGCATGACCTTGTCGGGCTCGGGTACGACGGTCATGACGAACATCGCGACGACCGTATCAAAGCTGTTGGATTCGAATTTGAGGTCGCTGGCGTCCATTTCGTAGAGGCCATGAACGTTTTCGAGACCTTCCTCGGCAACGCGCTCACGGGCCTTGTCGAGCATTTCCGGCGACAGATCGATGCCGACGATATCAAGCGTCGACTTGTAATCTGGTAGCGACAGGCCGGTGCCAACGCCGACCTCAAGAACGCGGCCGGACGACTGGTTGATGACTTCGACAGCATGCTTGCGACCCTCGCCGGCAACGCGACCGAAGGTATGATCGTAAACCGGAGCCCAGCGGCGATAAGCGCTTTTCACGGCCTGCTCATCCATCTGCACGGCGGCGGAACCGCCGTTAGAACGCAACATCGAACCCATCTTCCAAGCTCTCCCTAAATCGGTCTTTGTCTGTCGTTGAGTGACTTTAGCCGCGTATCTGTGACCGCTTGTTTTCGTGTGGTTCGACAATGCAAGCACCGCAAGAATGCACGCACAGCAAGAATGCAAGCACCGCAAGGTGCGGTCATATCGTCGGAGCGGCCCGCAATTCGACGGTCTTTATTGATCGCTCGACCCGCCTTGTCACAAGACTCCGGCCACTTTTTGTCCGGGTGCCATCAATGCTTCGTCAAGCGATTCCCGAACATCCCCCAAACTCGCGTCTCGAAGTGCTGCGCCAGCGATCCATCCGCCTCCGAGAATTCTGCTTTCACGGTCATCACTGTCATAAAACACGCACGCTTGGCCAGCGGAAACGCCGGGTTCCGGGTCGTGCAAAAAAACAGTTGTTGAAACATCCGTCTGGGACAGCGTCGCGCGCCGCAACCCTTGACTAGAGCGCAACCGGACCCAAATCTCCGAATTCGTAGGTGTGGTCACCACTTCGCCCAGCCAATTGACGTCTCGCAGCCGGATGTGGTCGACGCCGAGCCTCGAGCGAGGGCCGACAATCACGCGACACCTTGCCACGTCCAGCCGGACTACAAACAATGGTTGCGCTGCAGCAATGCCGAGGCCTTTGCGCTGACCGACGGTGTAATGAATGATGCCGCTATGGGTTCCAAGGACGCGCCCGTCGACGTGTACGATCTCGCCCGGCTCAGCTGCCCCTGGATGCAGCTTTTCGATCATTTCGGCATAGTTGCCCTTCGGAACGAAGCAGATGTCCTGACTATCCGCCTTGCCGGCGACCGGAACGCCGAGCGCCACCGCCAACTGCCTCACTTCGGGCTTTTCGAAGCCACCGAGGGGAAAAGCCAGACGGTCGAGTTGATCGGGCGTCGTGGCGAACAGGAAGTAGCTCTGGTCGCGCGCCTGGTCACGAGCCCGCTTCAGCTCGACACCGGTCGTCGCTGGGGCGCGCTGGACGTAGTGTCCCGTCGCGAGTGCGGCGGCGCCAAGGGTCGTCGCCATGTCCAGAAGCTCGCCGAACTTCAGATCGCTGTTACAGGCCGCGCAAGGGATCGGCGTTTCACCGGCGCGATACGACTCAATGAAGGGCTTGATGACCTTGTCGCGGAACCGCTTTTCATAGTCGAGCACGTAGTGAGGGATACCCAGCATCTCCGCCACCTGACGGGCGTCGTGAATATCCTGCCCGGCGCAGCAGCTGCCGGAACGGCCGACGGCCGAGCCATGATCGTAAAGTTGCATGGTCACGCCGATCACGTCGTAGCCGGCACGCTTCAACAACGCTGCGGCCACCGAGCTGTCGACGCCACCGGACATCGCAACAACGATTCGGGCACGAGGCGCGAAGCCGGCCATGGCGACATCGACGCGATGCATAGCGTCGACCAGCAACGCGGTTGCTGACTGCGCTTCGGCAGACACTTGCGGCTCGCACATAAGTGACTCGGACATAAGTGACTCGGACATAAGTGACTTGGACACAGGCATTTCCGATCCAGCCGTTGCGACATCGCGCCAGGGATTACGCTACGCTCGGCATGCCGAGGCGAGCCACCGAGCTCAAAGCGAAAAAAATCATATGTCGGTTTTCGCGCCGAATGCGCGGCTCACCGCGCCATTCCTTACCGGTCGGCTGTCCCGGTAGCAACCTGTTTACGCTCCGGGCTACTTTAATGCTATATTTCATAACGTTGCCGCATAATGCTGAGAGTTGGCGCGGG
>JANYHG010000232.1 GCA_025359165.1 Hyphomicrobiaceae bacterium | reverse complement strand
CGCCGCTTACGTTACCGCAGCAGAACTAGTTCGAGTGTAGCGGACCTCTGACGGTTGCCAACTCGATCGTCGTCGTGGGTCCCGGCCTGCGCCGGGATGACGAGAGTGTCGGGTTCGGGTCCCGCGAATAAGGTTCAGCGCGATCATGTCGACCACACCCGCCCCAAACGACGTCCCACCCGAAGAGCCGGATCCGCTTGCGCTGCCTGCCGAGGCGATCCGTGTGGGTGAGGAATTGTTCGCGCGACCGTGGGATTTTCTGAAGACTGTGCCGAGCCTCGAATGGCTGCCGGATGCCGACCGGCCGGAGATTGCATTTGCCGGTCGCTCGAACGTGGGCAAGTCGAGCCTCATTAACGCCATCACGCGCCGTCACGGTTTGGCGCGCACATCCAACACGCCAGGCCGCACGCAGGATCTCAATTACTTTCAGCTCGAGGGCGTGCCGTTGTTCCTGGTGGACATGCCCGGCTATGGGTTCGCCGATGCACCTAAGGCCAAGGTCGATGCCTGGACCAAGTTCGTCAAAACATATCTGCGCGGTCGAACATCGCTGAAGCGCGTGTTCGTGCTTGTCGATAGCCGGCACGGAATCAAGCCACCGGATCGTGAGATTTTCGATCTGCTCAACGAAGCTGCGGTGTCGTTCGTCGGCGTGCTGACCAAGCTCGACAAACTCAACGTCTATGAGCAGGCGAAGGCGCGCGACAAGTTCGCGGAGGCGCTGTCCAGGGAACCCGCCGCATTTCCGCGCGTGGTCGCGACGTCGTCAGAGAAGGCCATCGGCCTCGAGCACCTGCGGGCTGAAATCATCGTCGCGGCAGGTCTGGAAGCGCTCAAATTCTGAGCAGGGATAAGGCCGCCACTCGGCGGGTCAATTCACGATCTCTGCTTCGCCTGAGCTGGTTTTCATTGCGGCTGCGATGAGGTGGGTCGCCGCCGATCGCGCAATGCTGGCTACGCTTTCGGCGCCGCGTGCCTTGGCGAACGACGTGCCGTCCGAGCCGAGCACATGCGCGAACGCGACTGCGCCCTCATGCAGCATCAAGATCTGTGCCGCAAAGCGCTTGGGATCGCTGATGCCGGCTGCTCGCACCAGTTCCTCAAAGTAGGCGAGATACAGTCGCTTGTGCATGCGGACCTGTTGGAAAATAGGGTGGTTGACGTCGCAGAATTCGCTCGCGGCGGCGACGAACGGACAGCCCTTGAATTCACCGTCCCTGATCCAGATGTCCAACTGATCGAACGTGGCCAGAAGGCGTTCCGTCGGGTCGTTCGACGCGCGCTCGACGAATGTGCGCAACTCGTCGCGTGTCGCCTCGTCGCTTTTCGCCAGCGCTGCGATGATCAATTCGTCCTTCGATGCGAAGTGACGATACAGCGTCGTTTTCGCGATGCCCGTTTCGGCCATGATTTCATCAATGCCGGTGCCGCGGAAGCCGCCGCGGTTGAACATCTGCATGGCCACATCAATGAGATAGTCCCGTTTATCGGCGCGTTTCATCGGGTGTCCCGGTTCGTGGTCTCGCGCAAGTTGATCCGTCGATCCACGTCGATACTCACGTGTAGCTTTCGATGTAATGTTTCTCAACGGAAATTCAAGCTGTTATCCGCAGTTGGCCATAACATCACGTCCACGCGCAATTTTTAATCACTCTACACTCACGGCGACGTGACGCAACGTGATTTGTAAAACGATACCGACGAGTACATATTCAACTCATAGAAACGCACTGACGCACTGAAAAGCACCTTTTCGACAACACTTACAACGAGTTGCTCCATGAAAACGTTTATCGCCACTCTCCTTGCTTTATCGACCGTTGCTGCTGTCGCCGCTCCTGCAAGCGCCAGTCCGTGGACGCCGTACGGCGTCACCAGCGGCGCCGAAGGCAAGTAACGCCCGCTCCAGTCACCAACTAATCATAAAAAGAGATCAGATCATGAAAACGTTCATCGCCGCCCTTATCGCCTTGTCGACTGTCGCTGCTGTCGCCGCTCCGGCCAACGCCAGCCCGTGGACCAAGTTTGGCGTCTCCAGCACCGCTGAAAGCAAGTAACGCGCGAACGAAGAGTGTCTCATAGTTCACAACAAAGAAAAGAGATCGATCATGAAAACCTTAATTGCAACGCTCATCGCTCTGTCGACCGTTACCGCAATTGCTGCTCCAGCCAATGCAAGCCCGTGGACGCCGTACGGCGTTACCAGCGGTGCGGAAGGCAAGTAACCCGTCATTGCCTCGCCAAAATAAAACCCGCCAGAGTTCTCGCTCTGGCGGGTTGCTGTTGTCGACTTGGCACAGGCGATTAGCCCAACCCGATCATCCCACGAATGCCGATCCACAGCGCACGGCCAAATTCGGCGGCGCGGCCACTCATCACCATCGCTAGAAATCCGAGCGCAAGCAAATTGCCGAATAGCAGCAAGCCGACCAAGCCGCGACGGCTGCCGCGACGTGCGACGTCGATCTCGACGGATTCTTCGCCTAAAGGAATTTCGCCGCTGATACCTTCACTGCCGACGATCCGTGTCGCGCCGGCCAAACTCAAGCGGACGCGACCTTTGTTGCGCGGCGTAATGCGCCAGCGCCAGGTGGCATCGTCGGCCCCTTGATGGACGCGTGGCGGGCTGATCCACAAGGTTTCCGGGCTGGCAAGTTCGACGTGTGCATCTTCGTTGCCGACTTTCAGCCGCATTGTCACGACGCGGAGCGGCGGCCAGCGATGTCCTGCTGCTGGCGGAATCTCCAGCGATCGTCTGGGGACGATAATTTCGATAATCTCGGTTTGTCCCTGACGCAGCCGCTTCGGCAGTGCCGCCGCCAGGCTGCGCATATCGACCGTTGGCGGCGGAATAGGCGGAACGCGGTGAGCCTCGCGGGGCGTGGGAGCAATCGGCGCGATCTGCGGCGCGGATGACTGAGATGGAATGCGCGGCATCGCCGGGACATGGGCGGCGAGGGTCGGGAGCGGCAGCGGGGGTGGGCCGCTGCGCTGCGCAGACTCGGACACCAGAGGCAACGGAGGCTGCAAGGTTGCGGGTTTGACCGGGGGCGGCGTCGCGATCGATCCAGCCATCGGCAACGCCAGATCGGCCGGGGTGCGCGGCCCTTCCAATCGCTCGCTAGATGCTGCCCGTGGCGGCGGAGATTTTGTTTGCGTGTCAACCGGTGGCGGTGGCGTGCCAGCAGCGGCGAGCGCCCGTGACGCTGCGGCTGCGGCGTCCGACGCCAAACGGACCGGCTCTGCAACCGGCGGCGCAACCTGTGCGATGGCGGGCGGCGGCTCCGTCGAAGCCGCTATTGCATTCGCTGCAGATTTGGGCGCGTCGGCCTCGGACTTTTCCGGGCTTGAAGGTGCCACGCGGGTTGCCGCCGGCGCTTCGACGACCGGCTCCGCAGCGGCTGGCTTTTCCGCTCGACGGGTCGGTGCGGGCGGCGCAGTTTCCTGCAGGCGCGCGCGAACAGAGGCGAGCACCTCATCGGTCGACGCACGTGCCGTCGGCATCATCGCGACGGTTGTCTCGGTTCGCGTCGCTGCTGGTGGTGTCGGTGCGGATTGGCCGACCCCAGCATCGCTTACCGACGGCGTCGGCTGTTCCGACTTGGCTGCGTAAGTTGTCGGCTGCGCCTGCTTGGATGCTGGCGTCGTCGTCGGGATGGTCTGCAATGGCGCTGGTGCGGGCTGTGAGATCGCGACCGCAGGCACTGCCTCTTTGGCTCCTGGTGCCAACCCTGCAGCAACAGACGCAGCTGGCGCTTCCTTGCCCGAAGGTGCCGGAGACGGCGTCGATTTCTGCAGTACGCGAATGACTTCGTTGAAGGTGAGGCCGTGCGCCCGCAGCAGGCCCGCCGATGGCGTCGAGGCATCGCCGATGATCGCGGCCATAACGATGGCACCATCGATCTGCCGTCGCGCGGACTGCTGCGCGGCCATGGCGGCGAGCTTCAGCACTTTCAGCAGATCGGGGCTCGGCAAAATGGATCCGCCCGGTGTATCGTTCGGCAATTGCCCCAGATGGGTGGTGATGTCGGCGCGCAGCCGCTCGATGCTGACGGTGCTCGCGCCCAGAACCACGAGTGCTTCCGGATCCTCCGTCAATGCGAACAGCAGATGCTCCGACGTGACGCCGCCATGATGCTGGCTGATGGCCAGCCGATGCGCCTTATCGAGGCTCGCATCAAGGTGCTGCGACCGCGCGACCTGGCCGTCAGCGCCCTGCGAACTCTGGGCTTGCGGCGTGGTCGGCGCAGATAGTGTGGCTTGACGTGACATGAACGATGGCCATTCCCCTGATATTCCATCAGACCCTAGCGCCGGACTGTAGCGGGTTGTCGCCGCTCTGACACGACGACGCGAGCAAGAATCTGTGCGCACCGTCGCAGACGATTGCGGGTAAATTTCGTTTTTTGCGATTTCAGCTCATAAAATGGCTACGTAAAAATCCGTTGTTCACGGCCGCAACGCCGTTATAACGGAGCCCGCGCGCCTGTCATCATGCCATTTCGCGTGGCGGATCGAGGGCTTAACGTCATCTGACTGCAATATTCCGCACGTCTGCTTTCTGGATCCGCCGATGTCCGCACCGACGCCCGACGAAAAGAAACCGTCCAACGACAAGAAGCCGACGCAGGCACCGCCCGTCATCCCGGCCGACAGCGAAGCGCGACCGTCGCCGCATCTGCAGGCGCGCATTCTGGCCGAGGCGCTGCCGCATCTGATCCGCTACGACGAGCAGACCGTGGTGATCAAGTTCGGCGGCAATGCCATGGGCGATCAGGCGCTGGCCGACGCCTTTGCCAAGGATATCGTTTATCTCAAACTGTCGGGCGTCAATCCGATCGTCGTGCACGGTGGCGGGCCGCAGATCGCCAACATGATGAAAAAGCTGCAGATCAAGTCCGAGTTCGTGCACGGGCTGCGGGTCACCGATAAAGCCACCGTCGAGATCGTCGAGATGGTGCTGGCCGGCACCATCAACAAAGAGATCGTGGCTGCGATCAATCGGCAGGGCGGCAAGGCGGTCGGTATCTCAGGAAAAGACGCCAACCTGATGATCGCCAAGAAGATCACCGAGTTGCCCGATCCCGAAACCAACGTCATGCAATCCGTCGACATCGGTTTCGTCGGCGATCCGGTCGAGGTCAACCCTTACATCGTCGATATCATCGCGCGGTCGGATCTGATCCCGGTCATCGCACCGATCGGCATGGACCGCGACGGGGCGACGCTGAACATCAACGGCGATACATTCGCGTCGGCATTGGCGGCGCGGCTCAAGGCCAAGCGCCTGCTGCTGCTGACAGATGTGGCCGGGGTGCTCGACAAGAACAAGCAACTGATCCCCGACCTCACCATCGACGAAGCTCGCGCCATGATCCGCGACGGCTCCATTTCGGGCGGCATGATCCCGAAGATCGAAGGCTGCATCGAAGTCGTCGAAGCCGGCGTCGAAGGGGTCGGCATCATCGACGGCCGCGTTCCCCACTGCGTGCTGCTCGAACTGTTCACCGAACACGGCGTCGGTACCATCGTACGCCGCAAACGCGAGAAGCCGGGGGCGTGACGGTCGTACATGCGCGGACAGTTTTCGCGCTTCCGCGCGAATTGGGGCTAGCCCCAAACCCCACTGGAGGAACGAGTCCCTCCAGACCACCCGCATTTCTTAGGATCGCGCGCCTTCTCATCGACATGGGAAGGGTTTGGTCAACATCAACGCCGCTGCTCGCCAAACACTGGTAACCACACCGGCGTCAGCCGTGTGGTTTTCCCAGTTCCAAGCTCACTTTCTGCCCCCAAAAACCAGGGGCGGGACATGATGCTCGCTTGATCGGGTATGATGCCTGAGCATCACGTCCCAATTTGCCGCCGGGGGATCGCTCGAACCGCTCGCTGATCAGGCGAAGCGTTGTTGGGGGCACAAGTGTCCGCCAGTTCGAGCCAGGTGCCGTGCGTGACCTCGCACCATCGGACCGGCTTTGTCTTCGGAACAGATGCCTCAGCTTCCAGGCTTGCGCCTTTCACCTCCGCACAGCGCTTTCGGAGTTCTTCCCCTTGTACGCCGCTGCTTATATCTCGCGATCC
>JANYHG010000221.1 GCA_025359165.1 Hyphomicrobiaceae bacterium | reverse complement strand
GGATCGCCCGCGTGCGCGCGCAGTTCACATTGACGATGGCTGCCTACAATCTCGCCAAACTGCCGAACCTGCTGGCCTGAAACAGGGCACGGAGGCCGCCCGGTACCAATCCACTCCAAAGGCGACGTCGGACAGCATAAGTTTCCGCATCAGCCGCTTTTTCAGCGGCCTGCTAATGGCTGCATCGGCTCGCAAGTTTTTCAACGCCGCACAAACGATCCCACGCGATCACCGCGCGCAGCGGCACCGGTGGCACGCCCGATCAGCGCCTTGATCAGCTTGAACAGGCAATAGAGCGTCAATTCTACAAATGCCGTTAGCAGAAGGAGGAACAGCGAGCGCTGCCCGAGATCGTCGGTGATGGCTGCGCGAATCTTGTAGCGCGTGTCGCCGCTGAAGAGCGCCTCGACCAGTCGGTACAGGCCGTTCGTCAAGGGCGTGAGCGTTGCATAAAACCAGCCGAGCCATTCCAGGCGGTAGGCGTGCATATAAGCGTAAAGCGCCCACACCACGACGATGGTGACAATGAGCAGAAGCACTTTGCCGAGCAACAGCAGAACGAACGGCGTGGGGCGGCGTGTTGGTATCGTCGTGGTGTCGGCTGCGGACATGATGTTCTCTCCCGTCATCGCGGGTAGCAACTGCGCGTGGCAACCGCAAGGCGTTTCCACGCCGAAGCCGGACTACATGCTGCTGCTGACCGATAACAGAAGCCGCTGACCCGACTGACCAAGCCACGGCAACAAGAGGCGCTTATAGCGCCTTTGGACAAGTCCTGTGTCGGGAAAGAATATGTGAGCAGCAACATCCTCGAAAAGAGGCCGGCCCAGCTTCATGACGCGGGAGTACGTCGCTGCAAGCCAATCGGCGTAACCGGCGTCTGGAATAGCGCTCAGTTCCAGGCCAGGAGTGCGGGTCGCGAAATCAGGCAGAGGAATCCGGTAACCTGACCCCATCTCGACGATGGCGAAGCCATTGCCGCGGTATGACGGACCGATCAGACAATAGCGGTCGCGGAGAGCAGAGTTCAGGATCGGCATGATGGTCTTCTGATCGTAGGCCGCGTCAGACTTCCGCCAAGCCTCTAGCAAATGCGAAAAACCCGGGATGCGTTCTGCACGGTCGAGTGCCAGCAGCTTCGACTCGAATCGCTTTTGCTTGCCGCGACGATGCTCCTCGGACAAAAACTGCAGCCTGTTCGCGGCGGACTTGATGGAGGTGTAAATTTCGACGACGCGGGCGGTTGTCGCGACGTCTTCGAGCAGCGACAAGCAAAAAACAAGGTCGTGGTGTTTGTGCAGATGCTGATCGTGGACGAAATACAGCAGGCCACCAATCGCCACAGGCGAGACGGTTTTAGGGTTGAACGCGATGTGCACAGCGCGTTTGCCGGCATCGATGCGGATGCACCCTGCGATCTGGATGAGTCGTATCGTGATGTCGCCGAGGCTGTCGGAAAGACCGAATTGCGCCCGGAGAAGCGGGCTGCGTGCATCCCAGGCACGGCCCTTGTCATCGATCAAAGTTGCCTTCGACAGCGTCCCCATTTCGATGTGGCTTTCAAAATATTTAGAAAAATCCACCGGCGCCTTGCGACCGTCCCACCTGTCGCGCTGCCTCCGAGAAGATAGAATGGCTCTAACTTCGGCAAAATAACAAGAACACCGAAAGTAATATTCAGTCGCCACCCATGCTATCTGCTTCGGCGCAACTCGATGTAGACGGCGCCGTCGCCGCCATGCTTCGGCAGTGCCGACGTAAATCCGACGACCATCGCGCGGAGCTCCGGGTCAGCGAGCCAACGCGGCACGTTGCGGCGAAGCACCCCGCGCGGCGGGAGGCTCATCATCTCGCCGAACGAGAGCGCCGCATCTTCGGTTTCACGTCCTTTGCCGGTGATAACGAGCACATATTTCAGCCCTCGACCGTAGCAGTCCCGCACAAAATATCTGAGCCGCATATGGGCTTCGTCTTGCCGCAAACCGTGCAGGTCCAAGCGCGCTTCGATGCCGATCCGGCCGTTGGAGATTTTTTTGATCTTACGCGGTTCGAGTTCGGAGCCGCCGAAGGCGGGCACGTTTCGGTGCGAGGGCTCAGATCGTGTAGGTGAGGCGTCCGGCACCTCGCGACCGGCAACCGGACGGTTGACGTGCGGTGCCGGCCTCCGAAGCGCTACGGTGGTATTGTCGGCACCTGCAATGGAATCGGCACCGGGGCGTGTGATGCGTGCTTTAAGCGACATCCGCGCAACGCTGCCAGCGACATAGCCCCAAAGCGCGTGTTCGTCGGCGGAGAGTGCCCCATCGGGCGTCGGTGGTGCACCGGATGCCGTTTTGGTTTTCGGCACGGGCTTTTGGCGAATGCCTTTCATGAGAGCGCTCTCATGGCCGCACGTTCTGGAGGTTCGGGGGCTCCGACTTGGGGATGAGCACGTAAAAATCGCCGGGATGCTTCGTAATGCCGGCGATTTCACCGGCGGCGGGACCGCTGCCCGCATAGATATCGCCGCGCGCAGGGCCTTTGATGGCTGAGCCGACATCCTGGCCAACGAGTAAATGTCTGAACGGCTTGCCGGTGATGTGCCTGATCTCGGGTGCGTCGATAAAAACGGGCAAACCCAGTGCGTGGTGCGCTGGATCGATGGCGAGACTGCGGCGTGGCGTCAAGGGCGCGTCGAGGACGCCGATCGGCCCCTGCGCATCGGGAAGCGCGCGGAAAAAGACATAGCTCTTGTTTTGCCACATGGCGCGTTGGCCGCGATCGTGATCGGCGCGCAACCAGGTCGCCAGAGTTTGCAACGACATCTTGTCAGCTGAGATGGCACCACTGTCGATGAGCGCGCGGCCCACGGATGTGTAGGGGTACCCGTTCTTGCCGTCGTAGGTGACACGGACCTGCGTGCCATCTGCTAATCTGACGATGCCCGATCCCTGGATCTGCAGAAAAAAGCGCTCGACCTCGTCAGCGACAAAAAATATCTCGAGATTCCGGCCCGCCAACGCATCTTGGTCGATTTCCTGACGGGTCGGAAACGGCGCGGTGCCATCGGCGGTTTTGCGCAGGTGTGTGAATTCCGTTGAAGCGCTCGCGCGATCGGCTTCGTGAACCAGATTGACCAAATCGCCGGGGCGACGATGCAGGGGCACGAGATAACCGGGCTCGCGCGTGCGGCGACCCTCGACGATGGGCTCGTAGTAAGCGGTCAGGAGCGCTTGTCCGACCGGTATCTGCACGCGGTTCGGAACGAAATTACGTTCGAAGAACGCGCGCGCAGAGATGTCGTCTGTGTTCGCCGCTGCGGCACAGATGGTATCAACTCCAGGAAGCGGCGAGCCTGACTTCGCGTTGCGTGCCTGCAAAGCCGAACAAGACAGTTTAAACGCTGCAAGCGCCGCAGCATGATCGTCTTCGCCCCATCCGGGCAACGTCGCAAACTCCACCGACCGATAAATCTGCGCATTGGTCATCGGCATCCCCGGGTCGGAAGGCTCGCGCGCCCACGACACGCCACCAAGTCCCAAAAGCCCCGCAAGACACCAACCGATCCGAACTATCAGAGCTGCATGTGCCATCGCCGCCTCACGGTGTCGGGTGGCGGAGTGAGGTGGCGGAGTCAGGTGGCTGCGCGTGTTGCGACGAGACGCCAATTGGGCGTCGCTGCATTGACGTCGCGTGCGAAAGTCCAGATGTCGGTGACCTCTTTGATGCGCTTGGGATCTCCAGCGACAATTTCCTGCGCCATGTTGCGCGTCGCCGAAGACAACTCGCTGACGAAAGTCAAAGTGATTTGCGCCGTACCGCCACTCAATTCGGCGTCGAGCATTTCGGCAGACTTGATGCCGATGAAGCTTTGTTCGACCGTTTCTTTGCGAGCGCCCCGCTGATCGAGTGCAGTCGCGAAGCCGTCATAGACTTCGGGGCTGAGCAGATCTCTCAGCAGGCTGCGGTTTCCCTCGGCGAATGCCATCACGATCGACTCGTAGGCAGCCTTCGCGCCACGCATGAACTCTGCTGGCTCGAACTTCCGATCGGCCAAAGCGATGTCGATGAGACCACGCGCCAGGCCGGAATTGCCCGCCGCGATTTGCGTCATGCGCTGCATACGATCCTGATCGCTCTCGCGCGTCGCCGCTACGTCGGTCGCGGCATCGCGATCACGGCGGGGCAAGGTGACGACCTTGCCGTCCGGCTTGGCAGCCGCTTGTGCCTCGGCAGCGGCACGTTCCGCACGGTAACGCTCGAACCGTGCCGGTTCATCGCCCGTGCGGCGGCCGAGTACGCTGCGCAACTTGAGGAAAATCAACACCGCAGCGACCAGGAAAATCAGGGTCATCAGGTTATTCTGTCCGCCGTCCATGGGTCCGCTTTCCTGGGTTCCGATATCTTGCGTCTTAGGGGCGTGTAGCGTGCGAAGGTCCTTAGCATGCCGGGCCATCTTTCGATATACGAACCTATATAGTGCCAGCCGATGTCGAGTTCCAGCCCGACGTTCCGAGCCGACCGGCTATACAATCAAAATTCGAGCAGCCTTTAGGCCCGAATGGCGCTATAGTCGGCACAGCCGGGTCGTTTGGGGACACTCTAACGACCGGCTGACATCGACGTCCCTGCGTGCTCCCGTCGAGTGCCGGTCCTCATTCGGAACAGATCAGACCATGCGGTTGGGACTGCTCCTGGTATTTGCTGCGGTCCCGTTTCTCGAGATCGCCGTCTTGATCAAGGTCGGGCAAGCCATTGGCTTCTGGCCGACCCTTATGCTCGTGTTGATGTCGGCGATGCTGGGGGCATACGTTATCTACGAGCAGGGCTTCCAGGTGATGCGGCGGACGCTCGACGTCATGCAGCGCGGCAAACCACCGCTGGCACCGGTGGTCGACGGACTGTTCATCTTACTCGGTGGGGCTTTGCTGATCGTGCCCGGCTTCATCTCCGATGTCGCGGGGATCGCGTTGCTGGTGCCGCGTCTGCGCCGCCGCTTCGCCGCGTGGAGCCTGCGACGCCTCGTCCGCTCGTCGGAGGTGCGCGGATTCTTCTTCGGCGAGCGCGCCTCGGCGCGTCCCGGAGGGCAGCCCGGCACCGGCGACCATCGCGACAACGGCCGCGCGTCGGCCGCGCCGCGTCCGCCAGCCGGCGATGGCCCGATTATCGAAGGTGAGTTCCAGCGCCTCGACGAACGCACCATGGATGCCGATCGCGCGCGCAACCGTTCACCGCGCGATGGCGTTTGAGTTCGTGACCCAAATTGACGCCGCGCCCAAGGGGGTGACATGACGCACCGCGCATGCGCAGTTCACGTCCGGAGCAGCACCTACGATGTCGAGATCGCGGAAATCAAAGCAGCGTCGTCGCGGGCAGTCGGTCGCGAAGATCGCCCGGACAAGCGCAGGGAGGAACGGAACGCCAATGACGGGGGCGAGTGCCAAGCGCACCTCCGTGCGTCAAGCGCAATTCCTGAGAGGTTCGGTGCTGCGCCACGTTCTCGTTCTGACGGGGACGGGGGCGGTGGGGCTGCTGTCGCTGTTCGTCGGCGATCTCGCAAACCTCCTGTTTCTTGGCCAACTGGGTGACACGGAGGTGCTGGCTGCCGTTGGTTTCGCCAGTAGTCTGCTGTTCTTCTCGATCTCGATCGGCATCGGCATGGCGATCGCGGCGACTGCGGTGGTGTCGACGGCGATTGGCGGAGGGCGCATGCCGGACGCCCGTCGCCTTGCGACAAGCGCGTTGGTGTTGACGTTCGGCGTGTCTGCGGTGTTGACGGCGGCGCTATTTCCGTTCCTCGGCGACATCATGCAGTGGCTCGGCGCAAGCGGGCGTACGCTCGTATTGGGAACGGAATATCTCCGCATTATCTATCCGAGCTTCCCGTTGATAGCGCTCGGCATGAGTGCCAGCGCTTTATTGCGCTCAGTCGGCGATGCGCAGCGCTCGATGTGGGTGACGCTGTCGGCCGCAATCGTCAACGTGATCCTCGATCCGATCTTTATCTTCGGTTTGCACATGGGACTACATGGCGCGGCGTGGGCTTCGGTGATGTCTCGGGTACTGACGCTGGGCGTCGGATTTTTAGCATTGATCAGGGTGCATGGCCTGCTACAGCGGCCAGCGTTTGCCGACGTCGGCGGCGATGCCGGACGTATACTGGCCGTCGGCGTTCCCGTGGTGTTGTCCAATCTGGCGACACCAGCCGCAAATGCGTTCGTCACCAAGGCGCTCGCAGGGTATGGCGATGCGGCCATGGCCGCCTGGAGCGTGACTGCGCGCGTCAATCCGGTGGCATTCGGTGCGATATTCGCGATGACCAGCGCCATCGGTCCCATCATCGGGCAGAATTTCGGTGCCGGAAATTTTGTCCGGGTACGGCAGACGGTGACCGAAGCCGTGAAAGCCAATGTCGCGTTTACCGCCGCTGCCTGGCTGCTTTTGGCGCTGTCGTCACAGGCCATCGTCCGTTGGTTCGGATTATCAGGCGACAGTGTCGCGCTGATCAACCTGTTCTGCTGGTGGCTCGCACCGCTGTTCATGTTTCTCGGGTTCCTGTTTATTTCCAACGCGGTATTCAACACGCTGCGCCATCCCCATTACGCGACAGCCGTCAACTGGACGCGCGCCACCCTCGGCACCATTCCATTCGTGATATTGGGCGGCAAGTGGTACGGGGCTGCCGGCGTATTCACCGCAAGTTTCGTCGGCGGCGTGTTGTTCGGCGTCGGTGCATTGTGGGCGAGCTATCGCCTTATCGCCCGCCTGGAGGCGGCAGCCGTTGCAGGTACGTCACGCAAAATTTGACAGCGCTTGCCCGGTCGGCGCAAATCCCGCCAACAAGCCGCAAAAAGCCTCATCGGGAGTGAAACACGCATGCAACGTCGCAACCTGTTCAAAGTCGTGCTCGGAGCCAGCGTGCTGGCCTTGGCCGCGAACGCCGCCTTCGCACAGGAAACTGTCAAGATCGGTCTGATCTTGCCGATGACCGGCCCGTTCGCCTCCACCGGCAAACAGATCGAAGCCGCCGCCAAACTCTACATGGCCGAAAACGGCGACACGGTCGCGGGCAAAAAGATCGAGTTGATCGTCAAGGACGACACCAACGTCGCCGACACCACCAAACGGCTGGCGCAGGAATTGGTGGTCAACGACGGCGTCAAGGTGATCGCCGGCTTTGGTCTGACACCGCTGGCGCTGGCTGCAGCGCCGATTTCGGCACAAGCTAAGGTGCCGCAAATCGTCATGGCTGCGGGAACGGCGATCATCACCGAGCGCTCGCCCTATATCGTGCGCACTAGTTTCACGCTGCCACAAAAGGCGTCGGTGATGGGAAACTGGGCCGCGAAGAACGGGATCGGCAAGGCGTTTTCGATCGTCGCGGATTTCGCACCCGGTCATGATTCCGAAAAATGGTTCAAGGACAGCTACACCAAGGCTGGCGGCACCATGGTCGGCGAAGCGCGTGTACCGCTCGCCAATCCTGATTTCGCATCGTTTCTGCAGCGCGCCGCCGACGCCAAGCCTGACGCCATCTTCGTTTTCGTGCCATCGGGGCAGGGGGCGACTTTCGCAAAACAGTTCGTCGAACGCGGCCTCGACAAGAGCGGCATCAAATTGATTGCCACGGGTGATCTGCCCGATGACGACATCCTCAACGGGTTCGGCGACGCGGCGCTGGGTCTGATTTCGGCCGGGCCATACTCGACAGCCCATCCGGGCGCAAAGAATGCGGCTTATGTGGCTGCGTTCAAAAAAGCCAACCCCTCGATGCGGCCAAACTTCATGTCGGTTGGTGGCTACGACGGCATGCACCTCATTTACGAAGCGCTGAAAAAAACCAACGGTGCGACAGATGGAGACGCGCTGCTCGGCGCAATGAAAGGCCTGTCGTTCGAAAGCCCGCGAGGTCCCGTGACGATCGATCCGGCGACGCGCGACATCGTGCAGAACATCTATCTGCGCAAGGTGGAGAAGAAGGATGGCGAACTCTACAACATCGAATTCGCCACGGTCGAAGCGGTGAAAGATCCCGACAAGGCGTCGCGCTGATCGATTTTCAGTACGTTGAGTTTCGGCATGGAGAGGGTCGTTCCTGAGAAGGAGCGACCCTTTCATTTTGATCAGGCAGTCGAGGCGCGACAGGCCCGTCGATTGAGGCTCGTGTATTCAAGCTCGGTCAGCAGCGCTACGGGCGTCGCCGACGCATCAACTCAACTTGTTCCAGGCTTTCAGGAAGAAATCACGACCGCCGAAGTTGCCGCTCTTGAGGGCGAGGACGAGATCGCGACCGACGGCACGCGTCCACGGCACGCCAGGGTCGATTTCCGGCCCGATCTCGAGCGACGCGATGCCCAGCCCTTGCACTACGGCACCTGACGTTTCGCCACCCGCGACGATGAGGCGTGTAAAACCTGCTGCGACGAGACGCTTGGCGATAGCCGCCAAGGCTTGCTCGACAAAATGCCCGGCGCGGTCGCGGCCCAGTTCTGACTGCGCGGCGCGCACATCTGCCGGATCGGCGCTGGAGTAGACTAAAACGGGCCGCGCTGAAGGGGCCGCCAATATCTGCGCGACGAGGCCGTCGATATCGATGCCGCCGCTCACGAGGGCTAACGGATCGATCTGGAATGCAGGGATATCGGCTGCGATGGCCGCGGCTACTTGGCCCCGCGTTGCCTCAGAACAGGAGCCGGCGATGATTGCGGCACGACCGTTGGCCGCTGACATTGTTGTGGGTGCGGGTGTGGCGGTCATCTGGCCACGCCGCACGAAGTTGCTGGGCAGTCCCAGAGCGATGCCGGAGCCGCCGGTGATCAGCTTCATGTCGGCCAGCGCGGTGCCGATGTCGTAAAGGTTCATATCCGTGAGCGCGTCGACGACAACATAGCGGTCGCCGCGCGCACGGGCGGAATGGAACGCCTCGGCGATCGTGTCCGCGCCTTTCGTCACGGTGGTGAACGGAACCAAGCCGACTTTGTGCTTCGTTTGGCGCTGCAACACGGAGACGAGATTGCTGTCGCGCATCGGCGTCAGCGGGTGATCCTTCATCGGGCTGTCCGCAAGCAGCATATCGCCGACGAACAAATGGCCGAGATAGATGGTGCGTTTGTTCGCCGGAAACGCCGGACAGGCGATCGTGAAATCGGTTTTCAGGCGCGCCATCAGCGCGTCGGCGACGGGGCCGATGTTGCCCTGGTCGGTGCTGTCGAACGTCGAGCAGTATTTGAAAAAGATCTGCTTGGCACCGAGAGCCAACAGCGCGTCGCAGCTTTTGAGCGATAGGTCGACCGCTTCGGCAACCGGAGACGTTCGCGTCTTGAGAGCCACCACGACCGCGTCGAAGCCGTCGAGGGCCGAGCCGGGACCGGGCACGTCCATGACTTGCACGGTGCGCATGCCGGCGCGGGTCAGCATAAGCGCAAGATCGGTGGCACCGGTAAGATCGTCGGCAATGCAGCCAAGCAGCATGATTGAACTCGTCGTCTGTTGCACCTGTCGGCCCGTGCGGATCGCACTCTTGCATCCGTTCTGACTTCACCTTCGACAGACCATGCGACAACTGCAAATTCAAGGCTTCAAAAAGCGCGACACATCACGAGCTACTGACATGTCCGTAGCGGCCCCCTTGGCAAAGACAGAGCTCACCGATACCCTCTTGGCTTGCAACGTTGCCGACAGCGGCCGCGTCAAATGGGTGGACGGCACTTGAAAGACAGCATCGTTACCGAGACGGCTACGCGCATCTTTACCGATCTGGCGGACCCTCAGACAATCAATCGGGCAAAGGATGCGACCTGGAAAACCGAGTTGTGGTCTAAGCTGAGCGATGCCGGACTCCCGCTTGCTTGGGTGTCTGAGCATCTTGGCGGTGCGGGTGCGGAGGCGTCCGACGGCTTCGAATTGGCGCGTATCGCGGGACAGTTTGCCTCGCCCATTCCATTGTCTGAAACCTTGTTGGCAGGGTGGCTGCTCGCACAGGCGGACCTGAATTGCCCGTCCGGACGCATGAGCGTCGCCCCGTGTCGACCGGCTGACCACGTCGGGCTAAGTGCAAACGGCAAGCTTGTAGGACGCGCGCGGCGGGTACCGTTCGCCCGCGACAGCGCGCATCTTGCCGTGTTGATCGAGAGCGCCGGTGGCCTCCGCGTCGCGCTCGTCAAGACATCTGACTGTGTTCTGAGCGACGGGCGATCGCTCGCCGGCGATGCCGTCAACGACGTAACCTTCGACAACGTGGCTCCGGTCGCCATCAAGTCGGCATCAGCCGCCCTCGATCGCTCCAAATTGATGATGATGGGCGCCGTCGTTCGCGCCGTCGAGACCGCTGCCGCCCTGCAGGTCATATTGCAGCTGTCGACCCAATATGCCCAGGAACGCGTCGCGTTCGGCAAACCCATCGGCAAGTTTCAGGCCGTCCAGCACAATCTCGCAAAACTGGCCGGCGAAGCTTCGGCGGCGCTGACGGCTTCGGGATCTGCCGCCGAAGCGATGGCCGGCATCGGTGCTGATCCCGCTCGCTTCGACGAAGGCATCTATCTGGAAGCCGCCTCGGCGCGCATCCGTTGCGCTGAAGCCGCCACCGAAGGCGCTGCCATTGCGCATCAGGTCTTTGGCGCAATCGGCTTTACCAAAGAGCACATCCTGCATCGCTATACGATGCGCCTGTTGTCGTGGCGCGACGATTTCGGCAACGAGAGTCAGTGGGCACTGGAGCTTGGTACACGCATCGCCGCACGGGGGGCCGACGAGCTCTGGCCGTTCATGGCGTCACGCTGACCGGCCGAATTCAGCAGTTTCGAAGCAAGGTTTAAAGAATGTCCACCGCGCTGCAATTCGATCCGATCCGCCTGCCGCCGCATTGCGTGGAACTGCGAAAAGAAGTCCGCGCGTTTCTCAGGCAAGAGATCGCCGCCGGGACGTTCGACCCGCATGGTAACGAGTCCGGCGACATGTTCAATCGTGCCTTCAGCAAGAAGGTTGGTGCCAAGGGCTGGATCGGGATCACTTGGCCGAAGAAATATGGCGGCCAGGAGCGCAGCTTTCTCGAACGCTACGTTATCACCGAAGAATTCAGCGCGCACAACGCGCCGGCAAAGCTCCACTTCACCGCTGACAGGCAATCCGGACCGGTGTTAATCAAGTATGCCAGCGAGGCGATCAAGGCGGATATCTTGCCGCGCATAACGCGCGGAGAATGCTGCTTCGGGATCGGTATGAGCGAGCCGAACTCCGGCTCGGATCTGTTCGCGGCTTCGACAAAGGCCACCAAGACCGATGGCGGTTACCTGATCAACGGCACCAAGGTCTGGACGTCGAACGCGCATCAAGCCGACTATATGATCGCGCTGTTCCGCACCTCGCCTGCCACCAAAGAAAATCGCCGGCACGGTTTGACGTCATTTCTCGTCGACATGAAGTCGAAAGGCTTGACGATCAACCCGATCTACAACTTGACGGGCTTGCACGATTTCAACGAGGTCGTGCTCGAGAATATGTTCGTTTCCGACGGCAACGTGCTCGGCGAGATCGACGGTGCGTGGAAACAGGCGACGAGCGAACTCGCTTACGAACGCAGCGGGCCCGAGCGGTTCCTCGAAACGTTCGCCGTAATGATCGAACTTGTCCGTGTGCTCGGCGACAAGCCCGATATGCGCGCGGCCGAGGCGCTTGGCCGACTCGTCGCGCAATTGCATACGATGCGGCGTATGTCTGTGTCGGTGAACGGGATGCTGCAGGCGGGTAAAGATCCGACCGTTGAAGCAGCCGTTGTCAAAGATCTCGGCACGGTGTGGGAGCAGAAGCTGCCGCATCGGGCACGTGACATTGCAGCGTTCGTCGAAAACGATGACCTCCGTAATCGCGCGGCATTCGAAGAGCAGTTGGCGTTCGCCACCATGATCGCGCCGAAACTGACGCTGCAAGGTGGCACGACCGAGGTGCTGCGCGGCATCATCGCGCGCGGTCTGGGTCTGCGCTGAAACGTCGACGCCGATTTGCCTGCCGATTTGAAATACGAGGGGTTGCCATGTCCACGACGCTGCCGAAATTCAACGACATCGCGGTTTCGATCGACGGTCACGTTGCGACCGTCGAAATGCGCCGGCCACCGCATAATTTCTTCGACATGGTGTTGATCAAGGAGATCGCGGAAGCGTTCGAGGCGCTCGATAAAATGCACGACGTGCGGGCGCTGGTGCTGGCGGCCGAAGGCAAATCGTTCTGCGCGGGCGCGAACTTCGGTGATGGCAGCAAGCTCGACAAGGACGGCAACCGTCCCGACGAGGCGACACGCACGAACTCAGCTCACCTCTATCAGGAAGCCGTGCGGCTGTTCCGGACCAACAAGCCGATCGTCGGTGCGATCCAGGGGCCGGCAATCGGCGGCGGACTTGGACTTTCGCTGGTGCCGGACTTTCGAGTGACGTGCTCGGAAGCGCGGTTCGCGGCAAATTTTACCCGCCTCGGTTTTCATCCCGGTTTCGGGTTGACGCATACATTGCCCGCGCTGATCGGCGCGCAAAAGGCCAGTTTGATGTTCTATACAGGGCGGCGCCTGACGGGGGACGAGGCCGTCAAGATCGGGCTTGCGGATATTTTGGTTCCGTTGGCGGATGTGCGCAGTGCAGCCCAGAGCCTCGCGGCCGAAATCGCAGAGGCGGCACCGCTTGCCGTTGCGGCGACACGCGCCACGATGCGACAGGGATTGGCCGACCGGATCAAGGCGCAGACCGATCACGAACTTGCGCTGCAGAGCGATTTGCGCAAGTCCGATGACTTCAAGGAGGGCGTGAAAGCGTCGGCAGAACGACGCACGCCCAATTTCAGCGGGCGTTGAGGTCAGCTCTGATTTTCAGTAGAAATGGTCGGAGCGACAGGATTCGAACCTGCGACCCTTTGCCCCCCAGGCAAATGCGCTACCAGGCTGCGCCACGCTCCGACAGCCGAACGGGGAAGTTTGCCCGGCGATGTCGGATGCCTAACGCACCGGGCACGTCGCGGTCAAGGCACAACTCCAAAATCCTGATTTCCAGTGCCGAAGTTGTTGACCGCGCACCGCGCGCTCACTCTCCTTTGTGAGCACCTTCGACAGCACTCAACGGCAATCCCAGCATCACGCGACGCTTCAACCACGGACTCGGCTTGTAGCGCGGGTCGGCATAAAATGCGTGCAACCGTTCGAGAATGAACAGAACGCGCGCCGGTCCGATCCGGTCACCCCATTCCAGGGGCCCGAAGGGATATCCGAGGCCGAGCTTGACCCCTTTGTCGATATCTTCAGGGGAGGCGATCCCGCGTTGCGCGATGTTGCAACCGACGTTGACCACCATGGCGACCGTGCGCTGCGCCACATAACCGGGACTGTCGTTAATGACGATGACCGCTTGGCCATCGGCTGCCAGCATCGCGTGTGCGGCGTCGCGCATCGCCGGATCGATGGCAGGGGTCACCATCAGCGTTCGTGGACCCTTCAAGCCGAACAGCACGTCGACGGAAACAGTTCTTTTGCCGTCGAGTTGTGGCAGCTCGTGTATGGCGGTCGTCAGGTCATAGCCGATCTGACAGAGCACCACGAGGGCGTGTTCGCTCGGCTTCTCACCGGTTTCGATTGGCGTCCCGGCCTTCTTGCAGATCTCGATCAGCGGATCGATCAGATCCTGATGATCCTTGCTCGGCCAGAACCACACGGATTTGGGTAGCGTCTTTGGCGCTGGTGCGATCGCCGGCTCGACGCGCTTGCCGTCCCTGTAGGCGTACCAGCCTGCGCCCGTTTTTTGTCCATGCAGGCCACCGGCTGCCCGCAGCGCCGACAAGGGATTGGGCGCGTAGGCCGGTTCGTGCTGGAACTGTTGATAGATACTTTCCATGACGGGGAAACCCACGTCGATGCCGACCATGTCGGCCAGCGCGAAGGGCCCGAGCTTGAAGCCCGGAGCGCCTGTCAGAATGCGATCGATTTCGGCGTGTGACGCGATGCCCTCCGTAAGCATGCGTGGGTTCTCGGTCGTAAAGGCGCGCCCGGCGTGATTGACGATGAAGCCGGGGCTGTCGATGCACATGACGGGATCGCGCGTCATGCGGCGGCCGATGACCATCAGTGCCTCGGTCACCCATGGCTCCGTCTTGAGACCGCCTATCACCTCGACCAGCCGCATCAGCGGCACGGGGTTGAAAAAGTGCATACCGCCGACGCGTTCCGGATGCTGACACTTGGCGGCGATCGCCGTCACCGGCAGAGATGACGTATTGGAGGCCAGAATGACCTTCGGGTGGCAGAGTTGATCCAGGCGCTGAAACAGCGATTGCTTGATATCGAGACGCTCGATGACGGCCTCGATCACCACGTCCGCTTTGGCGCAGTCTTCGAGGCTATGGCCGACGCTGATGCGATCGATCGCGGCCTTCGCTTCAGGAGCCCCGAGCCGCCCCTTCTCGACCAGGCTGGCCAGCATTTTACCGATGTAGTCTTTGGCAACCTGAGCGGCACCGGGCTTTTCATCATAGGCTATGACGCGCATTCCGCCTTGCGCGGAAACCTGCACGATGCCGCGGCCCATAGTGCCGGTGCCGATGACTGCGATGGTCAGATGTTGGGCGTGCGGGTCGAGCGACATGGCGGGGCCTCGGAGATCGTGAGAGGAACGAAAACAAAGGTTGTCATGCCGTCGTCGATTGCTCAAGCTCTCCGGGAGACTCTCTCCGGGAGACTTTTGTCCGGGAATCTCCGGGAGACTGGCTTGGTACTCGGTTACAAAGCAGGCGTGGAAAAGTCGTCATGGCAGGCAAGCCCGGGAAGATACGCAGCGGGATCGGTGGCTGGACCTTCGAGCCGTGGCGCGGCGTCTTTTATCCCGAAGGTCTCGCACACAAGCGCGAATTGGAGTTCGCGTCGCGCGCGATGCCGACGATCGAGATCAACGGCACGTTCTACTCCACGTTCAAGCCCGACAGTTGGCGCAAGTGGCGCGACGAGACGCCCGATGATTTCGTTTTCTCCGTCAAAGCTTCGCGCTATTCGACCAACCGCAAGATCCTCGCGGAAGCTGGGCCGTCGGTCGAGCGGTTCATGGCGCAGGGCATGACCGAACTCGGCGCGAAGCTCGGGCCGATCAACTGGCAGTTCGCGGCCACCAAAAAGTTCGACGCGGACGATTTCGAAGGGTTTCTCGCGCTACTGCCGAAATCGCTGGATGGGATGACGCTGCGTCACGCGCTCGAAGTCCGCCACGACAGTTTTGCCGTTCCGGAATTCGCGGCGCTGGCGCGCAAGTACAACTGTGCCATCGTCTACGCCACAGGCAAAGGCGTGCCGACAATCGACGAGAGAACGAGTGGTTTTTCCTACGCCCGCATCATGTCGAGCCGTGATGAACTCGCCGACGGCTTCGAGCCGAAGGAGTTCAAGGGGTTTGCCAAGCAGGCCCAGGCGTGGGCCAAAAAGGGCGACGTTTTCGTGTATTTCATTTCAGGGGCGAAGGTGCGAGATCCGGCTGCGGCACAAGCGTTCGTGAAGCATCTTAAGTGAACCTCACCGCAGACGCGAGTTTGTCGAGACTGGACATCGAACATCATGGGACCACTGGCCGGAATCAAGATCGTCGATATGACGTCGGTGCTGATGGGGCCGTATGCGACCCAGACGCTCGGCGACTATGGGGCCGATGTGATCAAGATCGAAGCGCTGGAGGGCGATATCACCAGGCAGATCGGTCCCTGGCGTCATCCGGGTATGGGGCCGGTTTTCCTCAACGCCAATCGCTCCAAACGCAGTATCACGCTCGATTTGAAGCAGGCGGCGGGGCGGGAGGTTGTGCTGCGACTGGCGACGGCTGCCGACGTGTTCGTCAGCAACATTCGCCCGAATGCGATGGCGCGGCTGCGGCTCGACTACGAGAGCGTGCGGGCGATCAATCCGCAAATCGTCTACGCCGTCATGTGCGGATTTGCAGCCGAGGGCCCTTATGCAGAGAAGCCGGCCTACGACGACTTGCTGCAGGGCGCTTCGGGGTTGTCGCACTTGATGGCCAAAGCCGGCGACGGCACGCCGCGATATGCGCCGATCGCGCTCGCGGATCGCGTCGTCGGGCTGTCTGCCGTCAACGCCATCCTCGCGTGTCTTGTGCACCGTGGCCGGACGGGACAGGGCCAGCGCGTCGATGTTCCGATGTTCGAAACGATGGCCACGTTCGTGATGGGCGATCATCTCGGCGGGCTGACCTACGAACCGCCACTCGATGCCGGTTACTACCCGCGACACATCTCGCCGGATCGCCGCCCCTATCGCACGAGCGACGGCTATATCTGCGTCATGGTCTACAACGACAAACAATGGCAGAGCTTTTTTGCCGCCGCAGGCCGCACCGATCTCGCCGCCGATGAGCGGTTTACCTCTTTCAGCAAACGTCTCGCCAACATCGATTTCGTCTACGCCGAACTGGGGCGCATCCTGGCGTCGGCGACGAGTGCAGAATGGCTGCAGCGGTTGGACGCTGCCGATGTGCCGGCAATGCCGATGCATGATCTGCAAAGTATCCTCACAGACCCGCACATGGTCGCGACCGATTTCTTCGCCATCGCCGAGCATCCGAGCGAAGGCGCGATTCGAAACATGCGCGTGCCCGCCGCCTGGTCGGAAACACCGGCCGAGCCGACACAGCTTGCGCCAAGGCTCGGTCAGCAGAGTGCCGAAATTCTCGCCGAAGCGGGGTATGCTCCGGCCGAAGTCGCTGCTCTGGTTCGTGCGGGCGTTACGAGCCTGGGTCGGTGAAGACTAAAGATCGTTCAAGCCGCCGCTGCGAGTAGTTGTCGGCCCAAAATCATATCGGCGGCGCGTTCGGCAATCATGATGGTGGGTGCATTCGTGTTGCCGCCGATCAGTGTCGGCATCACCGAGGCGTCGACGACACGCAAACCTTGTATGCCGCGCACGCGCAGTTGAGCATCGACGACGGCTGCGGCATCTGAGGCCGGGCCCATCTTACAGGTGCCGACCGGGTGGTAGATGGTCTCGGCGCGATTGCGGACCCAGGCCTCCACATCGGCCTTGCCGGTGATCGACTTGCCGGGTTCGCGTTCCCCGCCGCGATACACATCGAAGGCCGCCTGGGCGAAGATCTCCCGCGCCATTCGCGTGGCTTCGACCAGAACGTCGAGATCGCGCGGCTCAGCCAGATAATTGGCATCGATCGCAGGATGCGCCATCGGATCAGTGCTTTTGAGGCGAATGGTGCCGCGGCTTTCGGGACGAAGCTGACACATGTGCAGCGTGAAGCCGTTTTGATTGAGCTTGGTGCGGCCGTGATCGATGACGAACGCCGGGATGAAATGCAGCTGCAGGTCGGGCGCGGTCAACCCGGGGCGCGTACTGAGGAAACCGCCCGATTCCGCGATACACGAAGTGCCCGGTCCTGTCGTGGCAACGAGGTACTTGGCCAGCGTCATCAGTTTGTTGGCGGTATCGTACGTGTCTCGCGTTTTGCAGTGATAGAGGGTGGCGGCGTCGAGATGGTCCTGTAGATTGCCGCCGACGCCGGGGATATCTGCAAGAACAGTCACGCCCATCTTTTTGAGATGGTCGGCGGGTCCGATGCCCGACAGCATCAAAAGTTGTGGCGAGTTGACTGCGCCGCCAC
>JANYHG010000132.1 GCA_025359165.1 Hyphomicrobiaceae bacterium | reverse complement strand
CATCGACGTTGCCTGGAGACCTGGGCTCAGACGTGAGCCAGACGTGTCGGACAAGTTTGGGTGCGAGCCCGAAACCACCTCCGGCAAGGTCGGCAGAATTTTTCGAACACGATCAAGACAGGTGACACTATGACAGAAGCGACGAAAAAAGCAGACGCGACAAAAGCCGACAAATATGCGCCCGTGAAACGTGCTTTGACGCCGCGCGAGCTTCGCCGCAATGCCGAAAAGCTGCGCCGCAACGCCCGCAATAAGCGGAACGCGCGTCACGGTTGAGTAAGCGCGGCGGCAGCCGGCCGACGTAAAGGTACTTGGACGTCAAGTCCGTTCTCCCAAGTCCGTTCTCGTATGGGGAGAGCGGACTTTTTGCGTTGTCGTTTCGATGGTGAAAAGGGGTCAACAGCAGGCCTGAAGTTTGCGACTGTGGGCGCTCGGCCCGCGCTTGACCCCCGCACGCGGTGGGCCTACCCATGCGGGCAGGATTTTCCGTCTCACTTGCATGGAGCTGTCTCATGATCCCCGCCAATGCGCTAAAATTCTACATCGACGGTGCCTGGGTCGACCCTGTCGAGCCGCGCACGACCGACGTGATCAATCCCGCCACCGAGGCCGTGCTCGGCCAGATCTCGCTCGGTTCGGCGAAGGATGTCGACCTGGCCGTCACGGCTGCGCGCGAGGCGTTCAAAACCTACTCCAAGACCACGCGCGAAGAGCGCATGGCGTTGCTCGAGAGGATCATCGCCGGCTACAAAAAGCGCTTCAACGAGATGGGGGCGATGATCAGCGCGGAGATGGGCGCGCCGATGTCGATGGCGGTGAAGATGCAAGCCGGCGCCGGGCTCGGCCACTTCATCACGGCACTGGCGGTGCTGAAAGATTTCAAGTTCGCCGAAACGATGGGCACGACCGAGATCGTGCGTGAGCCGATCGGCGTCGCCGGGATGATCACGCCCTGGAACTGGCCCGCCAACCAGATCACCTGCAAGGTCGCTCCGGCCTTGGCATCGGGCTGCACGATGGTGCTGAAACCCTCGGAAGTGGCCCCTTACAACGCAATCATTCTTGCCGAGATCCTCGACGAAGCGGGCGTGCCGAAGGGCGTTTTCAACCTCGTCAACGGCGACGGACCCGGGGTCGGTTCGGCGATGGCGGCGCATCCTGGCATCGATCTCATGTCGTTCACCGGCTCGACCCGCGCCGGTATCGAGGTGGCGATCCGAGCTGCTCCGACGGTCAAGCGCGTGTCGCAGGAATTGGGCGGCAAGTCGCCGAACATTCTTCTCGACGACTGCGATTTCCCGAAGATGGTGGCGGCCGGCGTACAGGCCTGTATGCGTAACTCGGGGCAGTCGTGCAATGCGCCGACACGGATGCTGGTGCCCGCCGCCCGCATGAAGGAAGTCGCGGCCATCGCCAAGGCGAGCGCCGAAAGCCTCAAAGTCGGTGACCCCAATGCCGAGGGCATGGATCTCGGTCCGGTGGTGTCGGCGGTCCAGTATAAGAAGATCCAGGACCTGATCGCCAAGGGGATCGAGGGCGGTGCAACGGTCGCGACGGGCGGCACGGGGCGTCCCGACGGCTTGAGCAAAGGGTATTTCGTCCGGCCGACAGTGTTCGCCGACGTCGACAACAAGATGACCATCGCGCAGGAAGAAATCTTCGGCCCCGTGCTGGTGATCATACCCTACAAAGACGAAGCCGAAGCCGTCGCCATCGCCAACGATACCCCGTTCGGTCTCGCAGCGTACATCAGCTCGGGCGACCGCGATCACGCCATCCGTGTGGCGCGCGAAATCAAGGCCGGCATGGTGCACATCAACGGGGCCTTCGGCGATCCCAAAGCACCGTTCGGTGGCGTCAAGCAGTCGGGTAACGGCCGTGAGTGGGGCAAATTCGGCTTCGACGAATACCTCGAAGTGAAAGCCGTGATGGGCTACAACGCGGCTTAAGTGCCGGCGGCACACCGAGGGCGATCAAATGAATCGCCCTCGGTCCGACATCGCGAACCCTCGGCTCGATGACCCAAGATTCATTTGCAATAGCCATCGTGCAGCGGGACGATCATTCCGTCCCGGTTGTCGTCGGAACGGGGCAGGCGCTGTCCGAAATCATCACGGCGGCGCATGCCGTCCCGATCGGCGACGTGTTTACAGCCCTGGCGCTTTCGGGCCTTGATCGCGAGACGCTGGCTCCGCTGTTGATATATTGCGGTGAACAGCGCTGCGTGACGGATAATGCGTCGTGTCCGGGTTGCCGGCGGCGCACGCAATCCGACCAGATCGACACGTTCGATGATTTCGTCGCGCGGCACAACAGTATCACGTCGAGCGATGGCCGGGCGCGCCTCACGGGGTCCGGCGGTCGCGATCTCGTGGTGCCGTCGCTCGAGCAATTGACCAAGTCGTGGGCTGGTGAAGAAATCTGGTTTTATGCCCGCCGCGTGCTGCGGAAGCTCCGGCACGGCATCCGCAATACCCAGGGGAAGCGTCCCGAGGGCTCGCTGCAGGGACCGACGCCGGCCATCATCCTGGTCGAGCCGCAACTCGCCGACAATATCGGCATGGTCGGACGCGCGATGGCCAATTTCGGCCTGAACGAATTGCGCCTGGTCGCGCCGCGCGACGGGTGGCCGAACGAAAAGGCGCGGATCGCAGCATCCGGCGCGACTTATATCATCGACGATGCCCGGTGGTACCCGGATTTCAATTCTGCGCTGGCCGACTGCAGCTACGTGGTGGCGACGACCGCACGACAGCGCGATCTGGCCAAGCCGGTGCTGACGCCGGAGCAGGCCGTGGCTGAGCTTCGCAAGCGCATCGCCGCTGGTCAGCAATGCGGCATCATCTTCGGCCGCGAGCGCAATGGCCTCGAAACGCACGAGGTGGCCAATGCCGACGCTATCGTGATGGCTCCCGTCGACAAGACGTTCGCGTCGTTGAATCTGGCGCAGTCGGTGCTGCTGCTCGCCTACGAGTGGATGAAGCAGTCCGGACAGGGTTCGCTCGGGCGCGTCACGACTTACGAAACGCCGAAAGTCGCCGGTCCCAACAGTCGCGGCTTCGAGGCCGCCACGAAGGGGGAAATGCTTGGGTTTTTCGAACACCTCGAGGCTGAATTGACCGCGAAGGGTTTCTTCACTCCGCCCGAAAAACGCCCCATCGTCGTGCAAAATATCCGCTCGATGTTCACGCGATCCGAACCGACCCAACAGGAGGTTCGTACGTTGCGTGGGATCGTGAAGGCACTGGTCCACGGAAAAGGACCGGGTAGGCGTGAACAATGATGCCGCCGCCATAAACTTGCCTCGATTGCGGACGAGCGATGCCGCCGACAAGAACTGGTTAACTTTTTGGACCAGATGGTCGTCGAAACGACCGGTCGGCTGACACAATCTGTCATTGGTCCCGTACCCGGGGAGGCTGGGTGCGGGTTCTTTAGTGGCTGATGGTGCGGACAAAATCTTGCGAAACGGGCGTATCGCTGGCGATTTGGGCGACTATTTCATTGCGGCGATGCCGCGCAAAGGGGTGAGGCGGATGGGCGGACAGGTGAAAGAGCGGTTTTACAGGCGCATGGCCGGTGCAGTGCTGGCGGGTGCGTTTGCCGCGACGGCTATGGTAGCTCTGGCTGGACAGTCCACGTCGGTGCAAGCCCAAGGCAAGGATCTGAGCGACAAGTCGATCCAGACGCTGATGGACTACGCATGGGCGATTACGCCAGCCAAGTTCACGCTGCCGAGCGGCAAGGAAATCGTGGTTGATCTCAACAATCGCGCGGCCGCGATGATACCGCTGGAAGCGGCGCGCGAAGTGGTGAAAACCGGGCGCTTGTCGGCGAACGCGCAAATCTGCGATTTGAAAGAAGAGCAAGGTGCTAATTACCAGACGCTGATGGCGCGTGAACAGGCCAAGAACACCTGGAACGATCAGCAGATGCTGTATATCAGCCAACTGCATCTGCTCACCGTGATGATGCTGACCGGCAAGGTCAACGTCGTCGCCAAAGACGAGAACAACAAGACGATCGTCGTCGAGGACGACAAGGGCAAAGCCGAGGCCCCGAAACCGGCACCGACCTGCAGCACGACCGAACGGCAGAAGGTCGGCGAGCAGATCAAGGCGTATCTCGACGCAGCGCCGGCCCCCGCGAAGAAGTGAAGTTCAGACCGGCGGACGATTGTGGGGGGCTGCAATCGTCCGACGCTGCTGGCGAACGATCTATCTGGCTGTTGCCTGGCGATGGTCGCGTACTGAGTAATTGTGTTTTGAGTTGGTCGGCCTGTCGTGCGAAACTCCCGGTGCAGAGTGGGGAGAGAAGCGAATGCAGGCTGTAGGCGCGAACGGCGCATCAACCGAACGTATAGCTGTTTTAGATAGCTTTCGCGCCCTGGCGATCGTGTCGGTAGTCTTATTCCATACATTCTATTACGTGAACCATTCTCCCGGGGAATTGCGAATTGATCTCGGCGAACCCTGGTCGACCATTTTCTCTTATGGATTTCTTGGTGTAGAATTCTTTTTCATCATCAGCGGTTTCGTCATATTCATGACGCTGCGGACAGCGCCGACCTTCACCGATTTTGCATGGCGCAGATTCGCCCGCATATATCCGGCTTACCTGCTGAGCGCGGCGATCATCTGGTTAGGTGTGCGCGCGCTCGGTTATGAGGTCTACCAGCGCAGCGTCTACGACCTTCTGGTCGCCCCGGCGATTTGGACGCTGCCCTTCCATGGTGCGCTCGTTTCCGGCGTCTTCTGGACTCTCGTCGTAGAGGTGCAGTTTTATTTTCTGATCGGCGTCATATTTTACACGTGCAAGGACCGCTGGTTCGGCGTCGGCTGGTTGCTGCTGTCGCTGGTTTGCATCATCTGTCAGCTGTTCAGCCCCTATCTGGTGGCGCGGTTATCAATTTTGGGATTCGTTCCGTTTTTTACCGCCGGAATTTGCTTCAACAGGCTTTATCATGGTGACTTCAAGCTGATCGATGCGGTCTGCGGACTGGTGGCGTTCGGCACGTTCGTTTATTTCTGGCGCAGTAAGCCGGAATTGCTCTTTATTGTCTTTGGAATGCTCGTTTTGTTTTTGTTGTTTGTACTCGGGAAACTTCCATTTCTCGCGGTCGAACCATTGCTGTTTCTCGGCGGGATATCGTATTCTTGGTATCTGCTGCACTTCGAACTGCCGATTGCGTTGATCTGGCGTCTTCAGAAAGCTGGTTTTCCATTGATCGCGGCGGTCCCGATGGGGCTGGCGTCGGCGCTGGTGCTTGCCGCCGCCATGATGCGCTGGATCGAGCAGCCGGCCAAAACTGCGCTCAATCTGTTGTATCGACGGTGGCGTCCGCGCGACTTGGCGGTTTCCGCACCCGCTTGAGGGTATCGACACTTGACGCGGGCTGGCTGATCCGCGATAAGCCCCCAAGCAAAGGCTCGGTCGTTTGGCTGGGCCTTTTCTCGTTCGCCACCGTGGTATCTGGTGTCTGCGCCTCGTGCGCGTCACATCGATGCCTGTCGGTCGTCATTCGATCCAATATTCGATCAGGATCGTCAGCGGCAGAGGAGGAGGCGAGTTCTGCCGTCGGAACCCCGACGGACAGCCAGCCCGTGAATAATGAAAGACGGACAACCGACATGACCAAGCGCATTCGTGCCAAGCACAAAATCGACCGCCGCCTCGGCCAGAATATCTGGGGCCGCTCCAAAAGCCCGCTCAACAAGCGCGAATCGCGCCCCGGCCAGCACGGCGAGCGCCGCGCCGGTAAGCTGAGCGACTACGGCCAGCAGCTCCGCGCCAAGCAGAAGCTGAAGGGCTATTACGGCAACATCGGCGAGCGCCAATTCAATTCGATCTACAAGGAAGCATCGCGCCTGAAGGGCTCGACATCCGAGCAACTGATCGGCCTGTTGGAGCGCCGCCTCGACGCCGTCGTCTATCGCGCCAAGTTCGTACCGACCGTATTCGCCGCGCGTCAAATCGTCAGCCACGGCCATATCACGGTCAATGGCCGCAAGGTCAACGTCGCCTCGTTCCGCTGCCGCGTCGGCGACGTGATCGAGATGAAAGAGAAGTCACGCCAGCTGACGACGGTTCTGGAAGCGATCAAGAGCTCGGAACGTGACGTGCCCGACTATCTCGAAGTCGACCACAACAAGATGACCGCTAAGTTCAACCGCGTGCCGGCATTGTCGGACGTGCCCTATCCCGTGACTATGGAACCGAACCTGGTGGTCGAGTTCTACTCGCGCTGATCGGGAAATTACCGGCGACGTTTACTAAAAGGCAGCCCGCAACGGCTGCCTTTTTCGCGTCGTGTTCACGGGTCTCGCACATGCGGCTTGCGCGCTCGCTCAGCCGTGCTTGACGTAACGGGTCCCACTCTCTCTAATCCGTTGTCAGTGACGCACTGCGCCGCGCACGTTTTTCAAAGGGAACCGCCAACATGACCATCGATTTATCGCGTCGCGAAGCGTTGCTGGGGATGGCCGCGCTGGCAGCATTGTCTGGATCGGCGGGTCGAGCGCTTGCGCAGGCCAAATTCTTCCGCATCGGCACGGGTGGGACTGGCGGCACCTACTATCCGGTCGGCGGATTGATCGCCAATGCGATCACGACGGATGCGCTCAACGCCAGCGCCGTCGCCACCAACGGATCGGTCGCCAACGTCAACGGCATCGTCGGCGGCGCGATGGAGTCGGGCTTTACACAGGCCGACGTGGCGTCGTGGGCCTATACCGCCACCGGGATCTACGAAGGCAAGCCGAAGGTCGAGGAACTGCGCGCCATCGCCAATCTCTATCCCGAAAGCGTGCACATCGTCGTCAAGAAGGGCGCAGGCATCAAGACGATCGCCGACCTCAAGGGCAAGCGCATCTCGCTTGACGAGCCCGGTTCCGGCACGCTGGTGAATGCGAAGGCACTGCTCGGCGCGTACGGCATCACCGAGAAGGACATTAAGCCCGAGTATCTCAAGCAGCAGCAGTCCGCCGACAAATTCAAGGACGGCACCCTCGACGCGTACTTCCAGACCACCGGTTTCCCTCAGGGCACGTTGACGGAATTGGCGTCCACCAACGGCTTCGAACTGCTGGCTATCGACGGTGCCGAAGCGGCGAAGCTCCGCGAGCAGTTCAAGTTCTTTGCGGTCGATGAAATTCCGGCGGGCACCTACAAGGACGTGGCGGGCGTCAAGACGCTATCGGTCGGCGCGCAGTGGGTGACGTCGTCAAAAATGGATGCCGAACTCGTTTACCAGGTTACCAAGGGCCTGTGGAGCGACAAGACCCGCGCCGCGCTCGACGACGGTCACGCCAAGGGCAAGGCGATCCAGAAATCCACGGCATTGCAAGGCCTGGGCATTCCGCTGCATCCGGGCGCCGAGAGGTTCTACAAGGAAGCCGGGCTGCTGAAATAAGACCTGCCCCGGGGTGATTGGAGCCCGTCAAAAACGCGCCAGGATTGGGCGTGGCTGGCGTTTACCAATCTCCCCGAGGGTGGGGTAGCCAACTCGATGGTTAATCCGCGTGCGGGGCTCTTAGGGGCCTTTTCGGCGGTTAACCGTGATGCGCTGTAAGTCCGCACCATCTCAGGCCCTCGCGTCGCGGCAGCGACCGCTATCCGCAGGTTGAACACGTGACTGAACTCACCCACCCCCAAGAACTCACCCACCCCCAAGAACCCGTCCGTGAAAAATCTGCTGCCGAGTTAGCCAAGCTCGAGGAAGAACTCGATCCCGAAATGCAGTTCCGGCCGCTGGGCCCTCGCGCGGGTTGGCTGGTTGCGGCGTTGCTGCTGGTGCTGTCGGGTTTCCATTACTACACGGCGGGGTTCGGGCTGTTGCCGGAGGCCACACATCGCGGCATCCATCTGGCCTTCGTGCTGGGCCTGATTTTTCTCGTGTTTCCCTTCCGGAAAACAAGGTCGGCCGAGATACCGGCTTCGAGTTTTCTGCATCCGCTGGGACTGCCGCTGTTCGATTGGGTGCTCGCGTTGGGCGCGGTGGTGTCGTCGCTGTACGTGCCATGGGTGTTCCACGATCTGGTGTTCCGCGTCGGCAATCCAGATCCCGCCGACTGGATCACGGGCACGATCATGATCGTCGTCCTGCTGGAGGCGACGCGGCGTGCCGTCGGAGCGGCGCTGCCGATCATCGCCATCGTGCTGATGACCTATGCGCTGTTCGGCCCGAGCCTGCCGGGCATTCTCGCGCACCCCGGCAACAGCTGGAAAAGCATCGTCAACCACTTGTACCTGACCAGCCAGGGAATCTACGGCATCGCCCTGGGCGTCGTTGCAACCTATGTGTTCCACTACGTGCTGTTCGGCGTGCTGGCGACGCGCATCGGCCTCGGCCGGCTGTTCATCGATCTGGCGACGGCGCTGGCCGGGCGCTTCTCCGGCGGCCCCGCCAAGGTGTCGATTTTCGCCTCCGGCCTGTTCGGGATGATCTCGGGCTCGTCGATCGCCAACACCGTCACGGTGGGATCGCTGACGATCCCCATGATGATCCGCATCGGTTACCCCCGGCACTTCGCAGCGGCCGTCGAATCGACGGCTGCGACGGGCGGTCAGATCACGCCGCCGATCATGGGCGCGGCCGCGTTCCTGATGGTCGAGTATCTCGGGCTGCCCTATCAGACCATCATTCTGGCCGCGATCGTGCCGGCGTTCATGCATTTCTTCGGCGTGTTCTGCCAGGTCCATTTCGAAGCCAAGAAATTGGGGATGCAGGGATTGGCACCCGCCGACATGCCGGATTGGCGTGGGGTGCTGAAGCGCGACTGGCCGGCGGCGGCACCGCTGTTCGTGCTGCTGATGGTGCTGTTCTCGGATTTCACGCCCTATCTGGCGGCGTTCTGGGGAATCACGGCGTGCATCGTGGTCGGGCTGACAAACCGCAACCCGGTGGTGGCCGTCGGGCTGGTTGCAGCGCTCGGGACCTCGATCCTGCTGGGCGTGATGAACGAGTGGGCGGGTCTACTGCCGATTATGGGCGTATGCGTCGCGGTCTGCGCATGGTGGACCATCAAGCACGATGTGGGCTATGCGCGGCTGATCGACATCGCCGACGCCTTCGTGCTCGGTGCCAAGTATGCCATCAGCGTCGGCGCGGCGGCGGCGACCGTGGGCATCATCGTCGGCGTGGTGACGCTGACCGGCATCGGTTTCAAGCTCTCGGATATCATCACCTCGGCTGCGGCGGCGATGGCGGGTGGGGTCGGCACGCTGCTGCCGGTCTGGCTGTTCGACGGCGTCGGGCTGACGCTGTTCTTCACGCTGGTGCTGACGGCGATCGTCTGCCTGCTGCTCGGCTGTGGCGTGCCGACGACACCGACCTACATCATCATGGTGACGATTGCCCAGCCGGCGCTTGCCAAGCTTGGCGTTGCGCCGATCGTCTCGCATTTCTTCGTGTTCTACTACGGCGTGCTGGCGGACATCACGCCACCGGTGGCGCTGGCGGCCTATGCGGGCGCAAGCATGGCCGGCGCCGATCCGTTCAAGACCGGCAACACGGCCTTCCGGCTGGCGATGGCCAAGGCGCTGGTGCCCTTCGTGTTCGTCTATTCACCGGCAATGCTGCTTGTGACCAAGGGCTTCACCTGGGCCGCGTTCGTCGAGACCACGGGCGGCTGTATCGTCGGCATCGTGCTGCTGGCGGCGGCACTGACCGGGTACGGTCTCGCCTTCATGAAGACCTGGGAGCGAGCGCTGCTGTTCGTCGCATCCGTCATGGTCATCAGCCCGAGCCGCAGTGCCACGCTGATCGGCTTGGTGCTGGCAGCGCCCGTCGTAGCGCACCAGATCTCACTGTGGCGCGCCGGGAAAGAACAGGCCAAGCCGATGGTGATGGCGACGTGAGGATTGGGCAGACGACGGCTCGGACGCCTGCCGAAAACAGAGGCGAAGCGAACAGGCGCTGAACCGACGTTGCTAACGAGGGCTGCTCGCCGAGCGCCAAGTCCACCGCCGCCACTAGAACCAAGGGTGAAAGCGCGCCCTTAATGTGCGTTCAAGAACGTGGCGCGGTAGTTGCCTTTTTCTTGCACGAACAGTTCGCTCACTTGCGGATGCCGCAGCGCCTTGCCGCTGTCGTCGGGCAGCAGGTTCTGCTCGGACACGTAGGCGACGTATTCTGTTTCCGAATTCTCGGCGAGCAGATGATAAAACGGCTGATCCTTGCGTGGACGCAGCTCCACCGGGATCGATGTCCACCATTCCTCGGTCGAGTTGAACACCGGATCGATGTCGTAGACGATGCCGCGGAATGGATAGATGCGGTGGCGAACGACGTCGCCGACCCGGAATTTTGCTTCGCGCATCTTGGCTGGCATGGCAGGCCCTCGATTTGAACGCGGTACGAGCTTGATAGTACCATGGGCACGACGCGCATCGTCAAGGTTTGTAGTGACTATTTTGGAGGCTGTGTGCGCCCGCGCCACTCTCGGTCGTGGCGTTTCGCATGTCTACAAGCATCCGCGCGGGTTCGGATGTGGTTAGCTGCAACGCCCACCTGCGGCTTGGCCGCACGTAGGCGACCGCCGTCGGGCGGTAGCCCGCCCCGGCCGGAGCGCGAGCGGATGCACTATTGC
>JANYHG010000164.1 GCA_025359165.1 Hyphomicrobiaceae bacterium | reverse complement strand
CCCGTTCGGCCTCGGCGGATCGGTGACGCTCGGCATCATCTCGGCCAAGCAGCGCGATATCAACTCAGGTCCATACGATGAATTCCTGCAGACCGACGCGGCCATCAACAAAGGCAATTCCGGCGGTCCGCTGTTCAACATGGACGGCGAAGTCATCGGTATCAACACGGCAATCATCTCGCCGTCGGGCGGGTCGATCGGCATCGGTTTTGCTGTGCCTTCCGACAGCGCGATCGTGGTGGTCGACCAGTTGCGCAAGTACGGCGAGGCGCGACGCGGCTGGCTCGGCGTCAAGATCAGGTCGGTCAGCGACGACATGGCGGAAACGCTGGGGCTGAAGGAGACCACCGGTGCATTGATCGAATCCGTCACCGCGAACGGTCCGGCGGCGAAAGGCGGCATGCAGGACGGCGACGTAGTCCTGAAGTTCGATGGCCGCGAGATCGCCAACGTGCGGGCATTGACACGCGCGGTCGCACAGACGCCGGTGGAGAAGTCGGTCGGCGTCGATATCTTGCGCAAGGGCAAAGCGCAGACGTTGCAGATCGCCATAGGACGTCTGGTCGAAGAAGAAAAACCCGGCAAGGACGCGAAAAAGGGCAGCGACGGCGGCTCGGGTGACAAGGGTGGCGCGGACAAGAGCGACAAGGACAAGAAGAGCGATGCAAAACCGCTGCTCGACCAAACCCTGCTCGGACTGAAGCTGGCACCACTCGATGATGCGCTGCGCAGCAAGTTCACCATCGACGCGAAGGTGAAAGGCGTCGTCGTGCTGGAGGTCGATCCGCAGAGCCCAGCCGCCCAGAAAGGTGTGCGCGCTGGCGACGTCATCGTCGAGGCGGCGCAAGATCCAGTGACCGCCGTCGCCGACGTCGGCGCGAGCATCGACAAGGTCAAGAAGGCGGGACGGCGCGCGATCCTGCTTCGCCTCGAAGACGGTAAAGGCGATCTGCGATTCGTCGCGGTTCCGTTGTCGTAACGGGCACGACACGGCTTGATAATTCTGAGTGTCGGTGATGTCAGCGCAAATTTTGACCGAACTGGCGCGAGCGAAGGTCAACCTCGACCTGACTGTCTTGGGGCGGCGCGCTGACGGCTTCCACGAACTCGACAGCCTCGTCGCATTCGCCGACGTCGGTGACATCGTCACCCTCGATCTCGACGGGCCTGCCGGAGTTCACGTTGCCGGGCCATTCGCCGATGGCATTGTCGGCGAAAACCTGGCGTCGCGCGCGTTGGCGCTGGTCGCACGCGCAGCACCGGGGATACGCCTTGGCCATGTGCGCATCGACAAGCAGTTACCGATCGCTTCCGGTCTGGGCGGCGGCTCGGCGGACGCTGCAGCGGTGTTGCGTTTGCTGGAGCGCGCGAACCCAGCCTACGCGGATCGCCTCGATTGGGCGGCGTTGGCGGCCCAACTCGGCTCGGACGTGCCTGTCTGCCTCGCGAACCATGCGTGCCGGATGACCGGGCGCGGAGAGGTGCTCGCACCACTGGTCGACTTTCCAATGCTGCCGACGGTGTTGGTCAACGCACAATCGGACGTGCCTTTTGACAAGACACGACGCATCTTTGCAGAGCTTGCAGCATCGGCTTGGAACGGGACCCCACAACCGGTCCGTGACGGGGCAACGCTGGACGGGGAGCGTCGGCGGATCCGCGACAGCAGCGCTTCGGCAGTGGCGGTATTCGTCGGGTATCTCGGCCAACGGCACAATGATCTGGAAGCGCCGGCCCTGACTTTGATACCGTCTCTGGAGACGGTTCTCGCAGCCTTGCGGCACGACCGCCTGTCGAACATCGTGCGTATGTCGGGTGCGGGGCCAACATGCTTTGCCCTGTGCCGCTCTCTCGACGACGCCCGAGCCGTCGCCAGTCGCGTCGCCGCTCGGCATCCAGGCTGGTGGGTCCGCGCGACGCAACTCGGCTGACCGCGCGCACGCTTGTCTCGATAGCGCGGCTCAGGTAGCGGTTGCCCAGATCTCCATCGAGGAAACTTGCCAATGAGCCAGACCGCGCGAACACCCAGCCAGACCCATGTGGCGGTGCTGATGGGTGGATGGTCCGCAGAGCGCGAAGTGTCGCTGTCGAGCGGGCGGGAATGCCTCAAGGCGATCGCCGACGAAGGCTTTAAGGTTACGCCGATCGATGCGGATCGCGGGCTCGCGGCCAAGCTGGCGGAGCTGAAACCCGACGTCGTGTTCAATGCGCTGCACGGTCGCTGGGGCGAGGACGGATGTGTGCAGGGCATTCTCGAGGTGCTCGGGCTTGCGTACACGCATTCGGGCGTGATGGCGTCGTCGGTGGCCATGAACAAGGAGCAGACGCGGCGTATTGTCATGCGATCGGGTGTGCCGGTTGCCGAGGGGCGCTGCGTGACGCGCGAGACGGCGCTGGCCGACCACGTTTTCGCTCCGCCGTATGTAGCGAAACCGATCGCTGAGGGCTCCAGCATCGGCGTCGTGATCGTGAAGGAAGGGGCCAACCGGCCGCCAGATACCCTCCGCCAGATCCCGGTGACGAAGGATGGGCTGCTGCTGATCGAGCGGTTCATCGCGGGACGCGAAATGACGTGCTGCGTGATCGGCGACCGGGTGTCCGACGTGATCGACATCGTGGCCGCAGATCACTTGCAGTTCTATGACTACGAAGCAAAATATGCGCCGGGTGGGTCAAAGCACATTCTGCCGGCACAGATCCCCGACGCGGTGCGGCGTGAGGTGCAGGCGCATACGCTGGCCGCACATTCGGCGCTCGGGTGTCGCGGCGTGTCGCGCTCCGATTTCCGCTGGGACGAGGCGAAAGGCGATCTGGTTTATCTCGAAACCAACACGCAGCCGGGCATGACGCCGACGTCGCTGGTGCCCGAAATGGCGGCCCACATGGGCATGAGCTTCGGCAAGCTGTGTGCCTTCCTGATCGCCGACGCCAGCACCGACCGCTAGCACATCCTCTCAAAATCAGGTCCGCCATCATGCTCAGTTCCGATGACCGTAAACGCGCCGCCGCAAGGCTTATGACGGCGGCAGCAAACCGCAAGCAGGCGGAGCAGCTTTCCAAAACGTGGCCGGGCATCGACTTCGACGACGCCTATGCGATCCAAAGCGAGGTGATCCGTCAGCGCGTAGCGGCCGGCCGGAAAGTGATCGGCCACAAGATCGGCCTCACGTCGAAGGCGATGCAGCGATCGTCGGGCATCGACGAGCCGGACTACGGTGTGCTGCTCGACGATATGCTGTTCGCCGACGGTGCCAAGATCAAGGCCGCCGATTTCTGTGTGCCGCGCGTGGAAGTGGAGCTGTGTTTCGTCTTGAAGGCACCGCTGAAGGGACCGGGCGTGGGGCTGATCGACGTCCTGCGCGCGACCGAATACGTAGTGCCGTCACTGGAATTGATCGATGCGCGCCTGCTGGACCCGCGCAAGATCTACGACACGATCTCGGACAACGGCGCCGCCTCCGGCATCGTGCTGGGCGGTCGCCCGGTTGGCCCCAACGACGTCGATCTCCGTTGGGTCGGGTGCGCGCTCTACAAAAATGGTGAAGTCGAGGAGACGGGGCTCGCCTCAGGCGTCATGGGGCATCCGGCGATGGGCATCGCCTGGCTTGCCAACAAGGTCGGCCCGCATGGCATCACGCTCGAGCCCGGGCACATGATGCTGGCGGGATCGTTCACGCGACCGATCTGGGTCGCAGCGGGCGATACGGTGCAGGCCGATTTCGGTGCGCTCGGCAATGTGGCGGTGCAGTTCGTTTGATCAGGCTTTGATAAGACCTTGGCTAGACCTTGATCAGACCGGCGCTTGCGCCGCTTCTATGATGTCCAGAATTTCGATGCCGGAGGCGTCCGACGGCAGCCGCAGAAACTGGCCCGAGACCGCCAACGCCGCTTCCAGTTCGACGTGAAACTCGGCGCGATTGATTTCGATGGTGCCGAACTGCCGAAGATGGTCGGTAACGAATTGGCAATCGAGCAGGCGATAGCCGCCATGAATGAGGCGCGCCGCGAGATAGGTCAACGCCACTTTGCTCGCGTCACGCTCGGTCGAGAACATGCTCTCGCCGAAGAATGCGCCCCCGAGGCTGACACCGTAGAGCCCGCCAACAAGCTGGCCCTCATGCCAGGTTTCGACAGTGTGGCAGAAGCCCTTTTCGAACAGGGTTTTGCAGAGCATGCGGATTTTGTCGTTGATCCAGGTCGATTGGCGGCCAGGCTTGGACGCGCCGCAGCCCGCAATCACCGCGTCGAAGGCGCTGTCGATCCGCACTTCGAACGTGCCGTGGCGAATTGTTCGCTTGAGCCGGCTTGGAATATGCAGATGATCGAGCGGCAGGATGCCGCGCCGCTCAGGCTCGATCCAATAGAGTGCGGGATCATCCGCAGCCTCGGCCATCGGAAAGATACCGCACGCATAGGCCTTCAACAGCACGTCTGGCGTGATTTCCAAGACGATGTCGTCGCGTGAAGTCATGGTGCACGTCGCCCCGGGGGTTGGGTGATATCTGCTTTAGCAGATCGAACGACCGAATTCGAGCGGAGTGGATAAGTTCCCGCGTCATCGCGGGCTTGTCGCTTGGGAAAGGGAGGAGCTGCACAGCCCAAGATTAATTAAATTGCCCGGACACCTCGCTGCAAGCACGCAGTTCAGGCCGTGCAGATCGGCACCGGTTGGTCGACGTGGATGTCCGTCGTCGTCATTCGACACCGGATCGCCAGCATTTCGACACCAGCCGCTGCGGCCGCATCGAACGCTGCGCCATAGGCAGGATCGACGTCGCGTGCGAGCGAGAATGCCGTCACGTCTGCGCGCTGGATCAAAAACACCATCACCGAACGGTGGCCGGCGCGAACCATGTCGGACAATTCGACCAGATGCTTGACGCCGCGCACTGTGATGCTGTCGGGAAATTCGGCACGCCCCCCGCGTCGCGACATGTGTACATTCTTGATCTCGACATAGGCCATGCCTTTCAACGGATCGGTCAGCAGAATGTCGATGCGCGAATTCTTACCATATTTGCGCTCGCGTTCGAGCACGGCGTACCCCTCCAGGCCGGCAATTTCCCCCGCAGCAATGGCTTCAGCGACGATTTTGTTGGGATGGCTGGTGTTGACGCCCACCAAAGCCGCGCCCGCACCAAGATCGTGTTCGACCAGTTCCCACGTATATTTGTATTTGCGCGTTGTGCTGTCCGATGTCGACAACCAGACGGTCTGACCAGGTTCGCGAAGGCCTATCATCGATCCAGTGTTGGGGCAGCTGGCAGTGACGAGCGCGCCGTCATCCAAGCGGACGTCGGCGAGAAAGCGCTTGTAGCGTTGTATGAGAGTTCCCCGCAGGAGCGGCGTCGGAAAAAGCATCGAACCCTCGGCGACAGCCCCGGACAACGTGCGCTGTGGTTGCAAACTCCGCCCGGATTGGCAACATAATTGAGATAGGCCTTGCCGACGGCGATCCGAGCAGCTTTTGTGCGCGTTGACCTTTGGGCGTGCTGCGTTGCTACGCCCGCGAACATATAGGATCCCTGTTCATGACCTCTCCCGTCCCTTCGCCTGAAAGCGCCGAAATCATCACCGCAGCCGTTCTCGTCATCGGCGATGAAATTCTCTCGGGGCGGACTAAAGACAAGAACATCGGCTATATCGCCGACCACATGACGGCCATTGGAATCCAGCTCAAGGAAGTGCGCGTCGTGCCGGACGAGGAGGCGGAGATCGTCGGTGCGGTCAATGCGCTGCGGGCGCGGTATACTTATGTTTTCACGACCGGCGGGATTGGTCCGACCCACGACGACATCACGTCGGACTGTGTCGCCAAGGCTTTCGGCGTCAAAATCGATGTCGACGAGCGGGCGCTGGCGATCATGAAACCGGCCTATGCCAAACGCGGGTTGGAAATGACGCCGGCACGGCTGCGGATGGCACGTTTGCCGGAAGGCTCCGAACTCGTACAGAATTCGATCTCGACCGCGCCGGGGTTCAAGATCGGCAACGTGATCGTGATGGCCGGCATTCCCAACATTATGCAGGTGATGCTGGACGCGGTAACACCGCAACTTAAGACCGGCGCGAAGATGCTGACGGAGAGCATTGAATTGTTCCGGCCCGAGGGCGAGATCGCGGAAATGTTCGGCGTGCATCAGAAGGAATTCCCCGAGGTGTCGATGGGCAGCTACCCGTTCACCACTGAGGCCCGCGTGTTCGGCACGCACCTGGTGCTGCGGTCGACGTCGCCGGAGCGGTTGGCTACGGCGATGGCAGGACTGAGGACGAAATTGGCGGCGGCTGGGAAAGTTTGAGCGGTTGGAGCGCCTCATCTGAAGTTCCTGCCTTTCGGGAGCACGTGACGCGTGGCGCGGGCGGGAACGTCGAGGTCGGCGGCGTTGAAAAGGGGGAGGTTCTGATTGCTCGGGGCGAGATCCCCCATGCGCTTTCGGCGCGAGATGGCGGCGTCGACGCGAATTTCGCGTGGATCGGGCACCGAACCGCGCACCACTTCGTCGGCGCGGGCGAGCGTTCGCGGCAACGGTGGCTGGTCGTCATCAGTCAGCCGCGCGAGCAAATCGGTACGGTCTTCGATCTTTTCTGCGACGACGTGAATGACACCGAACTCACTCTGCAGCTTGCCGGTCAGCACGATGAAGCGCGCACCGAGCACGATGGCGCGATGCCGCTCGAACACCTTTGGCCAGACGATCGTGTTGGCGACACCGGTCTCGTCTTCCAGCGTCATGAAGATCACGCCTTTCGCGCTGCCCGGTCGCTGCCGCACCAGCACCAACCCGGCAACTGAAACGCGGCGGCCGGCGGGAATGGCATCCAGTTGCTCGCTGCGAACAACATGAACGCGTGTCAGCTCGTCGCGGATGAAGTGCACCGGATGCGCTTTCAGCGACATCCTGAGGAAGCGATAATCGTTCACCACCTCCTCGCCCGGCGGCATGACAGGCAGATGCGCGTCCGCTTCGCGTCGTGCGCCGGGTGCAACACTGCAGAACAGCGGCAGATTTTCGTCGTCGCCGGTACGGCCCAGCGCTTTGACCGCCCACAATGCATCGCGCCTGACCAGACCGATCGAGCCGAACACATCGGCATCGGCGAGACGTTCGAGACTGCCTGGTGAAAGCCCTGTGCGCAGCCAGAGATCGCGGACGCTATCGTAGCCACGTCCCCGTAGGGAGACGATGGTCTGCACGTCCTGCTCGCGCAAACCTTTGATCTCGCGGAAGCCGAGACGGACGGCGTGGGTGGTATGGATGTCCGCAGCCATGGAGGCGTGGCGGGGATGAAGGCGCAGCGTTTCTGTCGTACCAGCCGAGGTGACGACCGGCTTGCAGACGACTTCCAATGTCGCGTCCCAGCTGGAATGATTGATGTCGACAGAGCGGACGTCGACGCCGTGGTCGCGAGCATCACGGACGATCTGGGCGGGAGCGTAAAAACCGAGCGGCTGTGCATTCAGCAAACCGGCGGCGAACACGTCGGGGTAGTGGCATTTCACCCAGGCCGAAGCGTAGACGAGGAGGGCGAAACTGGCGGCGTGACTTTCTGGAAATCCGTATTCGCCAAAGCCTTCTATCTGGCGAAAACATCGCTCGGCGAATTCGGCGGGATAGCCGTTGGCGACCATGCCGTCGATCATCTTCTGCTGAAACGTGCTGATCGTGCCGACCTTGCGGAACGTGGCCATCGCGCGGCGCAGCTTGTCGGCTTCGGAAGGTGTGAAGCTGGCGGCGACGATGGCGATTTTCATCGCCTGCTCCTGAAACAGCGGCACACCCAGCGTTTTGCCGAGGACGGCTTCCAATTCCTTACTCGGATAGACGACTTTCTCGACACCCTGACGCCGGCGCAGATACGGATGCACCATGTCGCCCTGTATGGGCCCAGGCCGCACGATGGCGACCTGAATGACGAGATCGTAGAACGTCGCCGGTTTCAGCCTGGGAAGCATCGACATCTGCGCGCGACTTTCGACCTGGAACAGTCCCAGACTGTCGGCGCGCTGAAGCATCCGATAGACGGAGGGATCTTCCGGCGGCAGTGTCGCGATGGTGAGATCATGGCCGTAATGCGTGGCGATCAGATCGAGACTTTTCTTCAAGCAGGTCAGCATGCCAAGAGCGAGCACGTCGACCTTCAGAATGCCCAGGCTATCGAGATCGTCTTTGTCCCACTCGATGACGGTGCGATCCGGCATGGCCGCATCCTGAATAGGAACAAGCTCGTCCAGACGACCGCGCGTCATCACGAAGCCGCCGACATGCTGCGACAGATGCCGGGGAAAGCCCTGAATTTCACTGGCGAGCGCCAGGGTCGCCGCCACCGTCGGCGAACGGCGATCGATGCCCGCGCGCTTGGTATCGATCGCCTCGATGCCTTCCGCGCCGAAGCCCCAGATAGAGCTTGAAAGAGCATCGAGGGTATCTTCGGAAAAGCCGAATACCTTGCCGGTTTCACGCATGGCGCTGCGCGATCGATAGCTGATCACGGTCGCGGCCAACCCCGCGCGCTCACGGCCATAGCGCTGGTAGATGTACTGGATCACCTCTTCGCGGCGGGCATGCTCGAAATCGACGTCGATATCCGGTGGCTCGCGCCGGTCTGCGGAGATGAAGCGCTCGAACAGCAGGTCGCTTTTATCAGGATCGACCTCGGTGATGCCGAGGCAGAAGCAAACTGCGGAGTTCGCGGCGGAGCCACGCCCCTGGCACAAAATCCCCTTGCCGCGGGCAAACCGAACGATATCGAAAACGGTCAGAAAATACGGTGCATATTGGAGTTGAGCGATCAACGTGATTTCGTGAGTAAGCGCCAGCCGGATTTTGTCGGGAATACCCCCGGGGTAACGATCCGGAGGATACCGTTCGCGCGCGCCGGCATAGGAAAAATGGACGAGCGCTTCTTGAGGACTTTGGAAGCCGGATACGGTTTCTTCCGGATACTCGTAGCGTAATTCGTCGAGTGAAAACGTCAGCTTGCCGGACAAGCATTGCGTTTGACGCACGGCATCGGGATAGTGCCGGAACAAACGCGCCATTTCCGTTGGCGACTTCATATGACGCTCGGCGTGAGCAAGCAGTTCCAACCCGGCTGTTTCGAGGGTCGTGTGCGTCCGGACACAGGTAACGACGTCCTGCAGCAGTCGACGCCCCGGCGCATGATAGAGCACGTCGTTGACCGCGATAAGCGGCGTATGCGCCACCTTGGCGAGACGATCGAGACAGGCCAGACGATCACGATCGTCTCCATCGTAGTTGAAACGTGCCGCCAAGCGGACCGCGCCGGGGCGTGCTTCTAGCAAGCGATCCAGCACGGGAGAAAGAGTGGCGGCACATTCGAGCGGAGACCGCATCGGCGGCATCACCACGAGTTCTAGATCTGCCGACCAGTCGAGCAGATCGGTCAGACCGAGATGACATTCGCCCTTTTTGGCGCGGCGATTGCCGAGCGTAAGCAAGCGGCACAGACGGCCCCAGCCAGCCCGATTGACAGGATAGGCGAGAACGTCGGGCGTGCCATCGGCGAAGACGAGTCGGCAGCCCGGATGATAACGGGGGGCCGCGCCGGTTGCCTCGCGAATGTCACGCGTGACGGTATGCCCGCGCACCACACCGGCGACGGAATTGCGATCGGCGAGGCCCAAGCCGGCGAGCCCTGACTGCGCAGCGGTCGCCACCAACTCCTCGGCGTGCGAAGCCCCTCGCAGAAACGAGAAGTTCGAGGTCACGGCAAACTCGCTATAAGCGACAGTATCCGACATTCCACGTCTTTCAGATGCGCGTATTTCGAGAGTGTTCTTCAGGCGAACAGGCCATGCACGTACCAGCGGGGCTTGCGAGGAACGGGACCGCTGCCGCCGCCTTCGCCGTAGAAGCCTTCGCGATAGAGCCAGAGCCTGCGGCCACTGGCATCTTCGATGCGCCAGTAGTCGCGGGTGGCATCGTGAAGTGGGGCTTCAGCCAAGCCGTTTACCGAGAGAGCTCCAAGTCGCCACCACTCGGGAGCAATGCGCTCCGGACCATCGGCATGCACGATCCGAAGCGGACGGCGGCGCCAGCGCAGATGTATCGGCGGGCCATCAGGCACCTCCGCCATCACCTCGATAGGTTCGGGCGGATCGAACAGGCGCAGGGGACGCGGACGGATGGCGGGAACGGCCGAAGACGGCCGGGAGAGCTTGGGTGTCGCGACCGAAGCCTGCACCAAACGTGACGCATGCTCGGGGATGTGTGTGGGGGCGACCGCAAAGGTATGGATGCGCTCCTCACCGAAGCGAGCCGCAAGACGGTCGATGAGGGTCGCGCAGGCCTTGGCCAGTTGGACAGGGCCGTTGTGATCGTCGAAGCCGGCAAGTTCACACGCTTCGGCATCTTTCGATGCAACCGCCGTTGCGGCAAGCCGGATCAGGTCGTAGCCGAAGCCCGGATCGAGAGGATCATCGAGATGGCCGAGGCGCAACGCCATCAGATCGGCCATTGATTTGCCCTGCCGGCTGGGGCTGGCAAGCCTCAGATCGATACGCTTGACCAAACCATCCACACGATAGACCGACAATTGCAGCGCCGTCGCGCCTTGGCCACGGTCTTCGAGAATGGCCGCAAGATTGTCGGCGAGATGGCGGCACGTCCGTTCCACGGCCGATGTCGCGAGGATGGGTTCGGCAAAGCCCTGCTCGACCACCGCAGGTGGCACGGGCTGGCGCGGACTTATAGCCTCCGTATCGATGCCGCGCGCCTGATCGAGACGCAGGATCAAGGGTGCACCGAACCGCGCGGCAAGCGCAGTGCGCGGACGGCCGATGAGATCGCCGATCCGCTTCAAGCCGACACGGCGCAGGGCCGCGACGGTTTCGGCATCCAAACGCAAACCGCTGATCGGCAACGGAGCCAGCGCGCCATCGAGACCGGAGCGATCGATCTCGATCGGCAGTATCGCTGAATTGAAATTGTGTTGAGCAGTGCAGCGCGACAGGGCCCAGGCCGCACCGACCGACGGGGCGATCGCAGCGGTAGCGTAAATTCCTTGGCGGGCAAGCCGACCAACGAGATCTGCCAGCAATGCTTGCTCGCCGCCCACCAGATGGGCGCAGCCGGTGATATCGAGGATCAAGCCATACGGCGGATCGCGACCGACGAGAGGCGTATAACGATCCGCCCAATCGGCGATGCTTTCGAGCAGTCGATCATCCTCGACGGCATCATGGGGATGAACGCAGACCTGCGGCTGCATCGCGCGCGCCTGCGCCAGCGCCATACCGACAGTCAAACCCTGGCCCTGCGCTGCCGCATCGGCGGCCATGATCCGTTGCGCACCTGCGGTTTTGGAGACCAGCAAGAGTGGTGCATCGGGATCAAGCCGCGTTCGATCGCGGCGCTTGATGCGATCGGTCGACAGAAACGGCATCCACAGAGCGAGGAAGCGCCGGCGAAAGGATTGAGACGCAGACATCTTGAACTCCCGAAGTGGCAGAGGCGCTGAGACATGGAGGGCGCAACAGCGCAGACCAGTGCCCTGTCGGACCGAAGCGATTTTTGACCAGCAGAACATCGACGACAGGGATGCGTGGTCCTAAGTCGCGTACGGATGGGTTTGGCCTGCTCGCGACCTGCCAGCGCGTCGCGACCGGCGCCGGCACCGGCGCTGCAGACGCATGCAAGAGCAGGCACGGCGTTCCACTGCGCTCGGACCGCAAGGCCAAGCGTTTGCCGAGGGCCAGCATGTCGGCAGGCAGATGGGCTGGCAGTTCGGCCAGCACCCCATCCAACCCGCCCGTCTCGAGCCCGATTTCGGTGGCGGCAAGCGCATCGAGGGCGGTCTTGGTCGAGACAATGACGAGTTGCGCGGCCTCCAATCCGAATACACCGATGCCATGAGCATAAGGCACACCAGCTTCAAGTCTGGCGCGGCGGTCCTGCACCCACAGAATAGGACGCGGCTGACGCGATGTCCGCTGGGCTTTTGCAGCCAAGGCTGCCAAGTGCGCCAGCAGCGTGAAAGCGAAGCCGTTGGCAGCCGCTTCGTCGCCTGGCCTTGCCGGATGGATCGCGTGAATCCGGGATCGAGCCTGCAAGCCGCCTATGGCGCGAAGTGTACGAGAATAATCGCGATCGATCTCGGACATCGGTTGTGGCGCTGGCGACGTCGGACCATGGACGTGTGCGGTTTCGAACACATGGAAAGACGTGAGTCCTGGCGGATGACGCATCTGGTCTGGCGAGAGACGCATTGGGCATGACCTCGCAGGGCGTCTGCAACGGGGGTTGCAGACAACGTTGTTTTGGCTGGAGAAATATTGAAATCGGCTAAGACGTGGCGCGTTTGTTCTTATATTGTTCTTTTCAACTCAAAGTCAAGACGCCAATGAGAACGGAAGTAAGAGTTCTGTAGGGTGCATCAATAGGCGGAGCCGTATTGCACCGACGTCACCCCCGTGGCGGTGCAATACGCTGCGCTATTGCACCCTACCGACGTCGCGCGCAATTAACCGAACAAGCAACTTAAGATTGATATTTGCATCCTTGTCGGGCAGTCTTGGACCACTCCACCGATCGGGGCGGGTCTAGAACCGTCGAGATCTAAGCGGTGGATACTGCGAAACCTGTGGATAGCTCTGGGTGAGACGTAAACCCCTCGGACCCACGGCTCGACCGACGGTAGACCATGAAGAGTGGTCGGAAG
>JANYHG010000153.1 GCA_025359165.1 Hyphomicrobiaceae bacterium | reverse complement strand
TCTCGACGAGTTGGAGCTGGAGAGCCCACTCGACCTGATGGGCCTGTATCAGGGCGTCAGCCTCGCGCAACAAAGCGTCAGCGACGTGTCGCACGGCCCGAATATGGTGTTCCTGTACCGTCGGGCTATCCTCGATTACTGGGCTGAGAGCGAGGATACGCTCGGTGCCCTCGTCACTCACGTTTTGGTTCACGAAATCGGTCATCACTTCGGGATGTCCGACGAAGACATGGAGCGAATCGAGCATGAGGCCGAACCCGATCATGTCGATTGACCGAGCGCGCTTTTTGCGTGCGGTCCGCTGAGGCGATGTGTGGATAAACTACGCTGTTTGCGTTGTGCGGCTGTACCGCGGTCATGCTGATGCCACTTTGAAATCGGAGAACGATTACCGCCGACGCGGGCTCGAGGGGGCGCGGATATCGATTGTCGGGCCAATCCTGATAATGGCAATTTTCAGTTTTGTGCATCATTGCTTTGCGAACGCTCGGCTATAGTTGACATCTACCCCGCGCTCACTGCAATCGTGGCACATACGACTCCCGACCGGCATCGTTTAAGGAACTGGAAACTTGACAATGACAGCACGGCCGGGGCGGGGAAAAAGGGCGGGTTTGACCCTCGGAATCTGTGTATCGATTCTGACGACGAGCCTGGGACTGGACGGTCGTGCCACCGCCGGCCCGACGCCGGAAGAGTACGCAACGCACGTTGGTGCCGGAGCGCAGATCGTGAATTCCGGCGACCTTCGGCTCGACGGCAAAAAGGCTCAATGCGGTCAGCGACCGACAGTCCTGGACGGCCAGCTGGATGATTACGGTGCCGCATATCCTGGGTTTCTCATTCTGAATCCTAAACTTATGAACAAGGTCTCTACATCGGTGAAGATGTGGATATTTGCCCATGAGTGCGGCCATCAGTTTCGTGGCCCCGACGAAGAAACAGCCGACTGTTTTGCGGTCCAACGCGGTCGTCGCCAGGGCTGGCTGAACACGGATGGGCTGGACGAAGTGTGCCGCTTCATTGCGCCCGCAAAAGGCGACAACATGCATTTCTCGGGCAGCTATCGCTGCGAACAGATGCGTAAATGCTACGATGACCGCGAGATTAAATAGGCGCGCGACGCTCCGCGTGGTGGCCATGCGCAACACAGCGGTTGGACCGGCGTATTTTTGTCACCGTTCGGCGTCATGAGTTCGTGCGGCTCCGGCGGTCGACGCTCCGCCGCAGACTAGAAATCACCGGAATGAAGCTGATGTCGTTCAAGTCTGATGGTCGCGTCCGTAACGGCAACACCGCGTTGTCACGGCGGGGTTTCGTCGCTGTGAGCGCTGCGGGAACTGGCGCACTTCTGCTGCCTCAACTCTTGATGCCCCGCCACGCCACCGCGCAACAACGAGCGCCCACCGAGATCCCGACGATCGACAACGCGACCATCAGGCCCCGTCCCGTAGCAATCCCGGAGTTCATCGGTGACGACCCCAAATTCGGCACCGACGTCGCCAACATCGTGGCCTCCGACCTCGAGCGGTCCGGATTGTTCAAGATCATCGATCGCAGCGCCTATATCGAGCGTTTCGGCGATCTCAATCAGGCTCCCAAATACAATGATTGGCGCGCAATCGGCGCCGAGGCGCTCATCGTTGGACGAGCGCGTAAATTGCCGGACGGCCGCCTCGCCGCAGATTTCAAACTTTATGACACCGTGCTCGGCAAACCCTTGGATGCGCAGGGATTCGCTGCCGCACCGCAGACGTGGCGCCGCCTGGGTCATATCATTGCCGATCGCGTGTATGAAAAGATGACCCTGGAAAAGGGGTATTTCGATACGCAAGTCGTGTACGTCGACGAAACCGGTCCGAAGAACAAGCGCTTGAAGCGTCTGACGATCATGGATCAAGATGGCTTTAATGCCCGTTTGCTGACCAATGGTCGCGATCTCGTTTTGACGCCGCGCTTCAATCCCGTAGCGCAGGAAATCACTTTCCTCGAATATGCCGACGGCGGCGCACAAACACGCGTTTTCGTCATGAACCTGGATACCGGCCAGCGCGAGCTTGTCGGCAATTTCCCCGGCAAGACGTTCGCGCCGCGGTTCTCGCCCGATGGCCAGCGTCTCGCCATGAGCATCGACGAGGGCGGCGCGGTCAGCCTGATCGAGGTCGACCTGAGATCGCGCCAGATGCGCCGTCTGACACAGACTGACCGCATCGATACCTCGCCCAGCTATAGCCCCGATGGGCGGCAAATCGTGTTCGAATCCGATCGCGAGGGCACCCAACAGTTGTATATCATGAGCGCTGGCGGCGGGCAGGCGAACCGGCTCAGCCGCGGCGAGGGCCGCTACTCCACCCCGGTCTGGTCACCACGCGGGGACTATATCGCCTTCACCAAACAGGCCGGCGGATCATTTCTGATCGGCGTCATGAAGCCGGACGGAACCGACGAACGTATTCTGACCAGCGGCTATCATAACGAAGGCCCGACATGGGCACCGAACGGCCGCGTCCTGATGTTCTTCCGCGAAGGACAAGGGGCGAATGGCGGCCCCAAACTATTCTCGGTCGATATCACCGGCTACAACGAACGTCAGGTTCCGACTCCCTCGTTCGGTTCGGATCCGGCGTGGTCACCGCTGCGCGCGTGATTGCGCTTCCGCCCGTTGCACCCGCCTGACTCAGCAAAGTCCCTTTTACACGAACGATACTGCGTGTCCGAATCGGTGTTGCCGAGTTCGACATCTGTACCAAGCGCCTTAGCTTGATGTTTCCACTGCCATTTCGATCAAATCTGCATTCGTCGTCCACCGCGCAGCAGTCGTTGCATTTTGGCACCTCTGACGCTCGAAAACCCCACCTCGCCATGCCAACAACCTTGATCGAGAGAGCCGACACCGGTAGCCATTAGATGCGATTGCCGACGTGAGTCTCGTAAGCATGCAAATGCGGGGGCGTCGTAAGACGCGTTCGCAGCGGCCGCTCTGGGGGTGGCCGTTCTGAATGTCGGATAGGCAGATGAAGCCCAATTCGACGTACCGGCTAGTGAGCAGGGTCTAGCGTTGAGCTCAGGCCAAATTTGAAACTTAAGGAGAGAATACAATGAAATCCGCAATCATCCTCGCCGCTGTTGTCGCTGCTGTTGCTCTCGGCGCATGCCGCAAGGAAGTCGAGCACACCCCGATGAAGCTCGGCGCGACCGTTTCGTCGGTCAAGTAAGTCGACTGGGCCAAGACCGTACGGCAACGTCGGTCGACGCCATACCGGGGCTACCTCGTCGCGAAAGCACGGGGTAGCCTTTGGTGTTTTTGGTAGTCTGTGAGCCGCAACGCGAGCGCGGTGCGTCGTTCGTGGAACAAGCGCAACTCAAATAGTCGTCGACAACTCATGGACAACTGCGGAGGTGCTGTGTTTTCACAGCCGCGACTCTGTTAGGTGTGACCTTGGACGCACGCACCGCATGTTTTTCGCGATGGCCACAATTTCGTACGAAGCCTGTACTAGAGAGCAAGACGAATCTTGGGCATTGGCAGTCGTTTAGACATACCGATCGCGTGACACGCGGTTCACATAGATACCTGGAGCACAATCCAGGGGAAGGGTCTGAATATGCAGCTTTCGCCATTCGGCATGCGCACGGTCCGTTTCGCCGCCATCTTGGCCGCGACGTTGGCAGTCGCCGCGTGCTCGAACACTCCGAAACCGGAAGATACTCTGGCGGGCGGACTTGGTGCCAACGGCGGACGTGGCTCGGCCACACCCGGCTCGGCTAAGGATTTCAGTCAGAACGTCGGCGACATCGTCTATTTCTCGACCGATCAGACCGATCTGACGCCGGAAGCCCAGCAGACTCTGAGCAATCAGGCGCGCTGGCTGCAGCAATACTCGCAATACAGCATCACGATCGAAGGCCATGCCGACGAGCGCGGAACTCGCGAATATAATATCGGCCTCGGCTCGAAGCGGGCGGAATCAGTACGCGCGTTCCTCGCAAAGAACGGCATCTCGGCCGCTCGGGTGCGCACGATCTCCTACGGTAAGGAACGACCGGTCGCGGTCTGTAACGACATTTCCTGCTGGTCGCAGAACCGTCGCGCACAAACGGTGCTGAACAATCGCGGTGGCGGCGTCGCGCGCGCAAACTGAGATCGAGAAAAGAGGTTCGATGCCCCGGCTCGATTTCGTCGTTTGAAGAATCAACCGCGGCCCGTCGTCGCGGTTGATTCGCGTTTGGCGACGATCGGCAGACGACCGTCGCCTTTGATTTGGGGACAATCTGGGAGACGCGGAATTGATGGCGCACACCAAATTTCATGCGCAGATGATTGCGGCCTCTGCGATGATGGCAATTTTGTCTGAGCTAGCGCACTCAGTGCCGGTCTCGGCGCAAGTAGCGCCCGTGCAGCAGGCATCACCCGCCCGTCCCACCGGCAATGTTGCGCCCAATAATGCTCCAAAAGCTGCGCCGAAAGCGGCGGCAGCTAAGACGGAGGCTCCGGCACCTGCGGCCGCCCCGGCGGTTGAAAGCGCGTTGCGTCAACGCGTCGAGCAACTTGAGGAACAACTCGTCGAGATGCAGGTCACGGTCGGTACGCTGGACAGCCTCGCCAAGGGCGGCGGCAGCTCGAGTTCCGGCGTTTATCGCGGCAGCGGTTCGGACACATCAGGTGGAGCCGACTCGGGTCGAGTTGCAGCCCTCGAGACGCAAGTGCGCGCACTTGCCACTCAGGTCGATCAGTTGACGCAACAGTTGCGCCAAGCCAACGCGCGCGGCGGCGCGGCCCAGGTCGGCGGCAACCCGATGGTGGCCCAGCCCCCACCTGCAGGCACCCCGGTCGCCATTGCCCAACCTGACACGTCGGACCCGATCGGGCGGTTGGTCAGCAATGGGAGCTCGAACGGAAGCTTCTCAGCAGGCGTGGTGCCACAAGGCGCGACACAATCGCCGTCACTGCCGGCCTCCGGTGCCAGCGATGCCTCCTCCAAACAGGCCTACGAGGGCGCGTACGGGTATCTCCTGCAGCAGGATTTTGCTTCGGCTGAACAGGCATTCGACGAGTTTCTGAAACGGTATCCGACAGATCCCTTGGCCGGAAATGCTCAGTATTGGCTTGGTGAAACATTCTTTGCGCGCGGCCAGTTCAAGCCGGCTGCAGCGGCATTTTTAAAGGTTTCTCAAACCTACTCCCGCAGCGCCAAGGCCCCTGACAGCCTCTTGAAGCTGGCGATGTCGCTCGATAAGCTGGGTGCTCGGGATGCAGCTTGCGCCTCCTATGCCGATTTGAATGCAAAATTCCCCAATGCGCCCGGACACGTCAAAAATCGCGCGGACACCGAACGTCGACGCCTCGGTTGCGCGTGACGTAGAGACTGCAAGTGTCGCCGATGCCCTATCCTCGATGATTAGGGTAGCGTTCGATGCGGCCTTTTCCGACCGGGACGCCGAACGCGACGCCGAACAAGATCATGTCGTGCTGGCGGTTTCGGGCGGCTTGGATTCGACCGCGCTGCTGCATCTGGCGGTCGCCTGGCGGCGGCAACGGTTGGCCGCCGAGCCGGCATCGCGCACGCCGACATTCTCCGTCGTGACGGTCGATCACGGTTTGCGGGTAGGTTCCACTCAGGAAGCCCAGAGCGTCGCCAGAATTGCTGCAGAACTCGGTCTGCACCACACGACCTTGACGTGGACCGGGCCGAAGCCGAGCACCGGGATCCAGGCGGCGGCTCGACAAGCGCGCTACGCATTGTTGCGTGAGCATTTGATTGCGCACGGATATGCGACCGTCGCTACCGCGCACACCGCCGACGATCAGGCCGAAACGCTTCTGATGCGTCTCGCGCGCGGGTCGGGTATCGACGGTCTCGGCGCCATGCGCACTGTAACGAAGCTGGATCGGGGCGCGATGATCTTGCGTCCCTTGCTCGGCGTCGGCAAAAGCCAGCTTGCGGCGTATCTCCGAGGTCTCGATACGGGCTGGTGTGAAGATCCGAGTAATGCCCTACCCAAGTTCGAGCGGGTGCGGGTGCGAGCGGCGCTCGAGGCGATGAGGCGAGCCGGATTTGCACTCGATGCAGCCGCCCTCTCCCGCACGGCAAACCGCGCGGCCCGCGCCGGCGACGCGCTCGATTATCTCACGGCGAAAGCCTGGGACGCACGCGGAGATGCGGCCGATTTTTCGAGATTTGGACATGCGACCGTGGACTGGGCGTGGCTGCTGTCGCACCCGGAAGAAATTCGCCTGCGCTTGCTCGCCGGTCTCGTCGAAGGTATCGGCGGCCAAGCCGAACCTGTCTCGCTCGGGCAGCTGGAGAATCTCACCGCTGGCTGGGGAATCACATCGGGCGCGACGCTGCACGGCACGCAATGGGTGTCTGGCTCGAAGGGTGAACTGCAGATTTTCCGCGAAACCGCTCGCGCGACCGGAAGCATCGATATCACGCCCGGAACTCGCGTCACCTGGGACCGGCGTTTTGTTCTCCAGGCAGGGCCTGAAGCGCCGTCCGGCACCGTCGCTGCCCTCGGGGCAGCCGGCCTGGCCGCCATCGAGGCGCGCGGGTGGGAGCGACCCAAGGTACCTGCGCACGCATTATGGACGCAGCCCGCATTCCGCGTCAGATCAACTGTTCTGGCCGTCCCGACATTCGGCTATGTCGATCCAGACCGGCAACCGCTGCTTCGATCAGCGACAATTCTGCCCCGGTTCGCCGGCACTTCGCCTGCCGCCGAAAACTCGGCACAATTGTAACCGACGATCATCAAGTTTGGTGCAAGCCAAGTTTGATCTAGTCCACGCCCATTAGGGTGCCTTGCCGCTTGGCAAACATCCTGCAGCTACCTATCTTAAGGCCAGCATCCGCCGAAGGCCGAGGCCGATCCACGTCGTCGACTTCTGCGTGCTTGTGTTTTGTTTGCCAACTGCTACCCCATGCCCCCGCGATGTCGAGATCAGACATTGGATTTCGCCTCGTATTAGACCGGGCAAAGCGTAGACGAGAAGCACAAGCGTTTGTTCGGCCACGAAAAGGGACACCATGAACACGAATCTACGCAATTTCGCGATCTGGGTCGTCATCGTCCTGTCCATCGTGGCGTTGGTTAATTTGTTCCAAAGCAACCAGATGTCGGGCCGTCGGGCGAGCGAAATCAGCTATTCGGAGATGCTCGCGGGCGTCGATTCCGGTTCGATTACCGAAGTCGAAATTCGCGGCCACCGGATATCCGGAATGGACCGGAACAAGAACGCAACGTTTACGGCCGTGGCCCCAGACGATCCCAATCTCATCGAGCGTCTGAACCGCAAAGGCGTCAAGATCACCGCGCGCCAGTCCGAGGACGAGGCCCCAACGATCCTTTCAGTGCTGATGAATTGGTTCCCGATGCTGCTGCTGGTCGGCGTCTGGTTCTTCTTCATGCGCCAGATGCAGTCGGGTGGCGGTCGCGCTATGGGCTTCGGGAAATCGAAAGCAAAGCTGCTGACCGAGCGACAGGGGCGCGTAACGTTCGAGGATGTTGCGGGCGTCGACGAGGCCAAGGTCGATCTGCAAGAAATCGTCGAGTTCCTGCGCGATCCCGGCAAATTTCAACGGCTTGGTGGCCGGATTCCTCGTGGCGCACTGCTAGTCGGGCCCCCGGGCACCGGTAAGACCTTGATCGCGCGTGCCGTCGCAGGCGAAGCCAACGTGCCCTTCTTCACCATCTCGGGTTCGGACTTCGTCGAAATGTTTGTCGGCGTCGGCGCAAGCCGCGTACGCGACATGTTCGAGCAAGCCAAGAAAAACGCACCCTGCATCATCTTCATCGACGAAATCGACGCAGTCGGTCGCCATCGCGGCGCCGGCCTCGGCGGTGGTAACGACGAGCGCGAACAAACCCTCAACCAGCTGCTCGTCGAAATGGACGGGTTCGAGGCCAACGAGGGCGTAATCATTATCGCCGCCACTAACCGCCCCGACGTACTCGACCCCGCATTGTTGCGTCCCGGTCGCTTCGACCGCCAGATCACCGTGCCTAACCCCGACGTTGGTGGCCGCGAGAAAATATTGAAAGTCCACATGCGAAAGGTACCGCTGGCACCCGACGTCGACGCACGCGTGCTGGCACGCGGCACTCCGGGGTTCTCCGGTGCCGATCTCGCCAACCTCGTCAACGAGGCGGCCCTGCTCGCCGCCCGCCGTTCGAAGCGTCTTGTGACGCAGCAGGAATTCGAAGACAGCAAGGACAAAGTCATGATGGGCGCCGAGCGCCGGTCGATGGCGATGACCGAGGAAGAGAAGCTGGCGACCGCCTATCACGAAGCCGGCCATGCGTTGATCAATATCCTCATGCCGCAGAACGACCCGCTGCATAAGGTGACGATCATTCCGCGCGGTCGTGCGTTGGGAGTCACCATGAGCCTGCCGGAGCGGGACAAGCTCAGTTATTCGAAGAATTGGGCGGAGGCGCGCATCGCCATGACATTCGGCGGACGCGTCGCCGAACAGTTGATCTACGGCGAAGATCACCTCAATACTGGCGCGTCCAATGACATCATGCAGGCGACCAATTTAGCGCGCAGCATGGTCACTGAGTGGGGCATGAGCGAAGTTCTCGGGCCGCTGCGTTACAACGAAAATCAGCAAGAGGTCTTTCTTGGCCATTCCGTCTCGCAGCGGCAGATGATGAGCGAGGAAACCGCCAAGACCATCGACGCAGAAGTGCGCCGCATCGTCACCGACGGCTATAAAAAAGCTCGTGAGCTGATCTTCCCCAATCGTGATAAGCTCGAAGCTATCACGCAGGCGCTGATGGAATTCGAAACACTGAGCGGCGAAGAAACACTGACCGTAATGAACGGCGGCAAGATAACCCGCAAAACCGACGACGAAGACCGTGGTCCAGCCGGTCCTGCGGTTCCCGTGACGGGCAAGCGCCCACCGCGCGAGGAGCCCGATCTCGGCGGCCTGACCCCGCAGCCGCAGGCTTGAGGGGCGGCCCGGGCCACGCCTGTCGTGCCATCGGAAGTCTACAATTGGAAACAGCGCTGAGTAATCAGTCGCTGTTTTTTGGGCCTCGACGCAAGGCTCGGCGCAAAGACCATACCTCGCGAGTGTCGTCACACCGGCGCGGCTTCGAGCGGAATGGAGATGACGAATTCTGTGCCGGTTTGCAGCGATCGGACCGCGATATCGGCGGTGATCTGTTTTGCAAACGTGGCAACGATACGCATCCCCAGTCCGCTCGCTTTCTGAAACTCGAAGTCAGGTCCCAGGCCGATGCCGACATCGCGCACCGAAATCGAAAAGGCATCGGCTTTGTCTTGCCGGACTTCGACAAAAATCTTTCCACCTGCCTCAGTCGTGTAAGCGTATTTTGCAGCGTTGGTGATCAACTCGTTGACGATCAGGGCAATAGCTATTGCTCGATCCGTCGCCACCAAAACCCCGTCGACAACGTCCGTGACGATTTCGCAGTGAGCGACGCTTTCATTCAGAGCTTTGCAGACGGCTCTGACATACTGCCCGATGTCCATCCGTTCGACATCTACCCCGAAACTCAGTTGATCATAGAATTTTCCGATGGCTGCCACGCGATTGGCGGCCTCACCGAGATGAGCAGCCAATTCAGGGCTGGTGTTGTCGCGCGCCTGCAGATTGAGCATACTCACGATGATCGACAGGTTATTCTTGACCCGATGGTTCATTTCCTTCTGCAAGAATTGATGCCGTTCCAGAGCGGCAGTGAGCTGTAGCTCGCGCTTTTCGCGCTCGATGGCCATACCCAGAATGTTGGCTGCGCCCTGCAGGAAGGCTAAGTCGAATTCAAGAAATTCATCGTCCGAACGGCTATCGACTTCGAGCACACCGAAGGGGGTGCCATTGCCTTGAAGAATGACATTCATGGCGCGCCGGATGCCGTGCTGTCGCAGCAGATCGGAGGTTCGGAAGCGCTGTTCGTTCTCAAGATGGTTTGAAATCACCGGCTTTCCGGTCCGCAAGGCAAAACCTGCAGGGGACTCGAGATCAGCGCCAACGCTTGCAACGCCGATGACACCGGCATCCCAACCCACGCCCGCACGAACCAGAAGCCGGTTGGTCGAAGGGACGTGTTCCAAAATCTTGCAAAACTCGACGCGCAAACCTGCTGCAGTCAACCGAGCGGTTTCGGTGAGCAGTTGATCCAGCGACGCCCCCTTCAAGGCGGTCACACCCAGTTCCGCCAGCAGTTCCTGCTGACGAATGCGATCTTGTAACGCACGCACGCCCGTTTCGGGCTGATCGCCAGAAGGATTAGCTTCGACGATTGGCTTTTCGTTGTCAGCGGTTGCGGCCATCCGATAGACGTACCGAAAAAGGTGTCTTTGAGCAAGGATTTGAAAAAGTTGCCGCCCACGTTTGCCTTCTCCGCCACCTGCCCCTATCGTTCGCATACCAACAACGAGAGCAGCCTTGAGATCATGGCCAACGGCGACCGGCGCATCGTGGGAATCGACATCGGCGGCACGTTCACCGATTTGGTGCTTTACGAGGGTTGCGCGCACGGCCCGCGCGTGTTGGTGGCCAAGGTCCCGACCACGACGGCAAACCAGGCTGACGGCGTGCTGCAGGCCCTGGATGCCGTAGGCGTCGAGCCCGCCACCATCGACCTTGTCATCCACGGCACCACTGCGACGACCAACGCGGTGCTCGAACGCAAAATCGCCCGCGTCGGCTTGATCACCACAAAAGGCTTCCGCGATACACTCGAACTTGGTCGCCGCACGCGTCCGAAACCCTACGGCATGACCGGTGTATTCGAGCCGTTGATCTCCAGAGAGCATCGGCTCGAGGTCGGCGAACGCATGACAGCCGACGGCCGCATTCTGACGCCGCTCGACGAGGCAGCCGTTGCGGTGGCGGCGCGCACCTTGATCGCAGCCGGTTGCGAGAGCGTGGTGATCCACTTCCTCCACGCCTACGCCAACGATGTGCACGAGCGCCGTGCTGCCGAGATCGTGCGCGCGCTCTGGCCCAACGCCTACGTGACCTGCGGCTCGGCGCTGCTTTCGGAATATCGCGAGTATGAGCGCGGCACCACCGCCAGCGTCAATGCTGCCGTGCAACCGATCCTCGACCGCTATCTCAGCCGCCTGATCGCCGCGCTGCAGCAGCGTGGTTATACCAAAGACCTGCTGATCATGAACGGTAACGGCGGCACGGTCGCAGCCCGCCGTGTGATCGCCGATGCCGCCAAAACGGTGATGTCGGGGCCAGCCTCAGGGGTGATGGCGGCAGCGGCGACGCTCCGCGCCAGCGGCATCACCAATGCCATCACCTACGACATGGGCGGCACCTCGACCGACGTTGCGTTGATCCATGGCGGCATCCCTGAAGTTTCAGCCGAACTCACCATCGACTACGGCCTGCCCATTCACGTCCCCATGGTCGACGTGCGCACGGTCGGTGCCGGCGGTGGCTCGATTGCGAGCCTCAATGCCGCCGGCATGCTCACCGTCGGTCCTGAGAGCGCCGGCGCAAATCCTGGCCCGATCTGTTTCGGTCGGGGCGGGACGAGACCCACCATCACCGATGCCAACCTGGTGTTGGGGCGGCTTTCACCTGAAAAACTGACCGCTGTCGGAACCCATGTTGCCGTTGCAGCCGTGCGAGAAGCCATCGACCGTCAAATTGCCACACCGCTGGGGTTGGGCGTGGAAGTAGCGGCCGCGGCTATTCTTGCTCTCTGCAACACGCTGATGGCCGGCGCGATTCGCTCGGTATCGCTCAGCCGTGGCCACGATCCGCGTCACTTCCAGTTGTTCGCGTTCGGCGGCGCGGGTCCGTTGCATGCGGTAGCGCTGGCGCGCGAGCTTGGACTGGACGACGTCATCGTACCAGCGCGTCCCGGCTTGACGAACGCGCTCGGCTGCTTGGTCGCCGACCTCCGCCAGGACTATGTGCAGACCGTCAACGCACCGCTCGAAACTGTCGACCCGGCGCGCATCGGCGCGATTTTGCGCGCGCATGTCGCCGAGGGCCGCGCCACCAACGCCGGTCATGCCGAGACGGTGGCGACCGAGATCACCCATGCCGCCGAGATGCAGTTTCGCGGCCAGACCCATCTCATCCGCGTGGGCATACCGAGCGCCGACGTGACGCTCGCCGAGTTGCAGACACTGTTCGAGGCGGCCTACATCACCCGCTTCGGCATCAGTATGCCCGAGATCAAGGCGCAATTGGTCAACCTCATCACTTCGGTCATCGGCAAGCGGCCAGCCGTCGATCTCTCGCTTCTGTTGGACCCGGCCGCCCGCTCGGCTGACGTTGCTGGAGCCAAGATCGGGGAGCGGCGGGTGTATGGCGATAACACGTGGCAGGTCGCGGCGGTCTATGCGCGTGAGCGCCTGCCGCTCGGGAGCTGCATCGTCGGACCGGCCATCGTCGAGCAACTCGATGCCACCACCGTCGTCGAAACGGGCGCAATTGCCGTCGTCGACCCCGCAGGCAACCTCCGCATTCGCATTGTTCCGGCCGGGTCGGCGCACCGCGATCCAGTTGACGCCTCACTCACCCAGTCGTGACTGGCATTTGAAGCTGAATACCGTGATAGTCATGCGAGAAACTGCCGACGACGAATCAATTTACCAAGAGCTAGATAGCCCTGAACGTCGCGACGTCGCACGCCCCCGCGTCATCGCCCTCTACCCCGCGAGACCACATGTCCAAGCGAAACCACATGTCCAGGCGAGACCTCACGCACAGCCGTCTCATCGCACTTCTGGTCGCCGCAGCGGGCTGCTCGTTCACAGCGCCGGTCGGTGCCGCCGATGGCAAGACTGGGCAAATCAAGTCGGTAGTCGAGTTGTTTACCAGCCAGGGATGCTCGTCGTGTCCGGCTGCCGATAAACTCCTGCCGGCTTTCGCCGCCAAGGACGGCGTCCTTGCCTTGTCGTTCAATGTCGATATCTGGGATAGTCTTGGCTGGAAGGACACGCTCGCCAAGCCGCAATACACACAGCGGCAGAGGGCCTACGCACAGACGCGCGGCGACGGTCAGGTTTACACCCCGCAAACGATCGTCAACGGCATGACCCACGCAGTCGGCAGCGACCGAGCCGCCATCGAGGCTGAAATCGTCACCACCAGCGCACAGACCAAGGACATGCGGGTACCCTTGAACATCGCCGCCGATGGCAACGGTGTTCAGATCGATGCCCCCACGTGGTCGGCTGCCCGAGCCGCTGCCGTCACCGCCACGCTCTGGTTGGTCAAGTTCACCGCCAGCGTCGAGGTCGCCATTCCCAAGGGCGAAAACAGCGGCCACAAGATCACTTATCACAATGTCGTCCGCGATCTCGTCGCCGTCGGTCATTGGCGAGGCGAAGCCTCCACCAGCAAGCTCTCCAAGGAGGCCCTGTCAGGGTGTACGCCTGGCACTTGCGCCATTCTGCTGCAGCAAGGTGGCACCGGCAGCATCCTCGGTGCCGCCTGGGTCCCCGGCGTCAGCGGGACATAAGCCAGTTCCTTGAAAGGCCGGTCCAGGCGCTGGAGCCTGAGAGCCGCGCCGGTGTGACTTATGGCTTTCCACCGGCCAGCGTTCCCCACGGCATGACCGGGACGGTCGAGATCGAATTCTGCGGTGAACCGTTGACGATCTTGTCGCTGATGGCGAGATAGACCAGCGTATTGCGCTTCCGATCTACGACACGAAAGACGTGCGTCTTCTTGAAAAAGATAGACGTGCGTTCAGAGTAGACCTGTTCCTCCTCCGGCAAGGTGCCGACATCGACGCTGATGGGCCCGATCTGACGGCAGGCGATCGAAAACCGCGACGGATCTTCGGCGAGCCCCACCATGCCTTTGTAGCCCCCAGTGCGCGCCTGACTGATGTGGCAGGCTACGCCCGGTACCTTCGGATCGTCGAAGGCGCTGATACACACCTTGTCGTTGGGCGAAAGCAGGCGGAAAGTCGTGCTGACGCACTTCAAATCGTCGGCGCGAGCCAACTGCGTCGACGCCAGCACGGCGGCACCGACGAGAAGCAGACGACATACGGCAGTTTTGACGGTCGCAGTGATCATCAGGTTATCTCTCTTCGTTGACACCGTGACCTCCATTGTCGCGATGCGGCGATAGCGGATCTTGACGGCAAATGGGTGCGGGGTGTTTCAATGTCAAACGATCCGCTCCGGTCATGATTGCTGCTGTCGAAGCCACTACCAAAGCCGCCGCGGCGATCCCATATACCAAGAGTCCCGTCGTTCGCGCGGGTTCCCGCGTCGAATGCCGCGATACTGCTCAGGAGAGACTCCCATGATCGATACGACGACTCCGAAGGGCAAACTGATCGCGGCGGCGCTGAAACTTGCAGAAACCAGAGCCTGGGCCGACATCACGATGTTGGACATCGCCGACGCAGCTGGCATGCCGCTTGACGAAGTACGCCGCGCGTTTGGTGCCAAGAGCCAGCTGCTTGCCGGCTTCATGCGGCTGGTCGACGACGACGTGCTGAAGCGTGCGCCTACAAAAATCACCGACTGTTCGCGCCGCGACGCGCTGTTCGAAGTCATCATGAGCCGACTGGAGGCGTTGACGCCCTACAAGGCGGCTCTGAAATCGATCGCGAAAGCGCCGCCTGCCGATACGACGCTGATCATGCCTTATCTCAACACCCAGCGCTGGATGCTGACGGCTGCCGGTATCAACGCCGACGGCGCGTCGGGCCTCATCCGGACGAGCGGGCTAGGTTCGCTATATGCCTCCGTCTTCCGCACCTGGCTTGACGACGAAGATCCCGGTCTCGCCCGTACGATGGCGGCGCTCGATCGTCGCCTGCGTCGCAGCGAGAGTGCGATACGCTCGTTCGACGATACTCTGTCTGGCGTTGCCCGTATCGCCACCGATCTGCCGAACGTGGTAGCCGAAACGCTCGGCTCGATCTTCAAACGACGTCCACGCGCAGAGCCATCAGTCGATGGCGCGCCGGGCACCTCGAGCGGCCCGTCTGGATCAGTTTAAAAGCACCTCGTCCCGAAGCCAATTCCTTTGCGATCGACCGCATGCACCTCGATACGACAGCGACGCTCGCAGAAACCGTCGGCTTCGACGCGTTTCTCAAGGTCGACATCCGTATCGGCACGGTTATCGAGGCGGAGCCGTACCCGGAGGCGCGCAAGCCGTCGCTGAAACTGCGCATCGATTTTGGTCCGGTCATCGGCGTTAAACGCAGCTCGGCGCAGATCGCAGCGCTCTACACACCAGAACAGCTGATCGGCCGGCAGGTAGCGGCTGTGGTCAATTTTCCGCCGCGTCAGATCGGCAAATTCACGAGCGAGGTGCTGACGCTCGGCTTTCCCTCCACCGAAGGTGAAGTGGTACTTGTGTCACCCGAGCGCGCAGTTCCGAACGGCGCGCGACTGTTCTGAGGCCACGCGTCGCGATTGCGCTCTATCCCATCGTAGCCTATATTCGTCTCGTATGAGACACCTAGGGCAGCCGCAACGGTGGCCATCGCAAAGTCCGCAATGGCAGAGACGCACTCGCAGAGCCGTACTCGCAGAGACGCAATAGCAGCAAGGGCAGTGGCAAAGATGGCAGTCGCGAAGATCGCTGGTGTTTCGTCACAATCGGAAGCCAGTCGCATCGCCCAGTTCATCGGCTTACCCAAGTGGGAGGCGATGGACGATTTGGCTTTAGTTGCACTGGTCAGCAAAGGCTTTCCTGCCGCGACTGCGAAGACCATGGCGCGGCGTGTCGATCCGGACGGACGCTTTTTTCAGCCGACCGACATGATCCCCAAGTCGACGCTTAACCGGCGAGAGAACACGCGCGCGCGTCTGAGCAAAGACGAAAGCGAGAAAATTCTCGCGGTGTCGAAGGTGTTTTCCACCCTGCTTGCACTCTACCACGGCGACGTCGCAAGCGCCGGTCGCTTTCTGCTGGCGCGCCATCCTATGCTGGGGGATAGGCCTCCGATCGACCTCGCCAAAGAGTCGATCGCCGGCGCTGACCTCGTGCTGAAAATTCTCGTCAAAGCGGATGCCGGGGTGGCCGCTTGAATGGCTGCGCGTGAACTGTCCGAACCGATGCTCGCCTATCGCATCGGCGATCCGGCTGGCCAGCATAAAATCTACAGCGGCGAGGGCGCGGCGCTCGTCGAAGGCCGTTGGCACGAACGCGGCCAGGACGTCATCTACGCGTCCGAGCACTATAGCACCGCGATGCTGGAGAAGCTCGTGCACTTCAATGGCATTTTGCCGCCTAACCAGCACTTTGTGCGGATCGACATTCCAATGGCGACGCCGTACGAGATCGTCACCAAAGACAGCCTGCCCGCCTGGACCGACCGGACGCAGGCCCGCGCCTTCGGTGCCGCCTGGTTTGCCGAACGCCGGTCTGCGATCCTGATCGTGCCGAGCTTTGTCGCCCGCGAGGATCGCAACGTCTTGATCAATCCTCACCATGCGGCAAGCAAGGCGATCAGACCACACCTCGAGACGCCCGTGTGGTGGGACGCGCGCGTCCTGCGCCCCCGCAAGGGCTGAGCTTTAGCCCCTGATCTGCAAATTCAGCACGCGCCCCTGCCGTTTCACCTCCACCTGCCACACCGGCTGGCGCTGTTTGATTTGCGCATCCAAGGTCGCCACGGTGTCGGTCGGCTGACCGCCGACGCTGACGATCACGTCGCCGGTGGCAAAGCCGAGATTGGCCGCGACCGACTGTTGGCGTACCGACAGGATCACCACGCCCTGCTCTTCTTCGAGTGACATCTCGTCCGCCAGCGACGGCGAAATCGTCGACACGCGTGCGCCGTCGAACGGGTTGGCACCGGTCAGGTTGCGCACGTCGTTCTTGCCGGGTTCAGGTGCCGCACGGAGAGCAAGTTCCGTCGTCTGGATACGCCCTTTACGCACGTATTCGAGCTTCGCCTTGGCACCGATGCCGCGCGTCGTCAGCCGGTAGACCAGCGCGCGAGGGTCGTCGACGACGGTGCCGTCGACACTGGTGATGACGTCGCCCACCTGCAGTCCGGCGTCGGCGGCCGCACTGCGCGGCGTGACGCGGGCGACGATGGCACCGGTGGCGCGATCGATACCGAGCGCGCTGGCGATGTCCCGCGTCACCGGCTCAAGCTTCGCACCGAGCCATGGCCGCGTCACCTTGCGTCCGGTCAACGCACTCTCGACGAACAGCTTGACCAGATTGGCCGGGATCGCGAAACCGATCCCGTGGCTGCCGCCCGACTGCGAGTAGATCGCCGTGTTGATACCGGCGAGACGGCCGCTCATGTCGACCAGAGCGCCGCCGGAGTTGCCGGGGTTGATCGCTGCGTCGGTCTGAATGAAAACCTGCGCTTCCGACTGGCTGATCTCGGTGCGCGCCAGCGCCGAAACGATCCCCTGGGTCACTGTCTGCCCGACTCCGAACGGATTGCCGATCGCGAGCACCATGTCGCCGACTTCGAGATCGTCACTGTCGGCAAATTCGAGGTAGTTGAAACGCCCGTCGCCGCCTTCCAGCTTCAGGATTGCGATATCGGATTTTTCGTCTTGCATCACCACCCGGGCATCGTATTCGCGCTTGTCGGTCAGCACGACCTTGATCTCGGCGCTGCCGCCGACTTTGACGACATGCGTGTTGGTCACGACAAGTCCGTCGGGGTGGACGATCACTCCCGAGCCCAAAGAGTTCTGCACGCGCTCCGCCGGCACGCCAAACCGGTCGCCGAAGAACTGGCGGAAGAACTGCTCCTGCGCCTGCTGCGCCTGCGATTGCTGAATACGTCCGCGCACGTAGACATTGACAACCGCAGGCGCAGCCTTCTTCGCGACCGGCGCAAACGAGAACTGCGCCGCTTCCTTCGACGGCGGCGGCAAACGACGCTGTGCCTCAGATGGACCGGCGTACACCGCCAGCGCGCCGGCCACGGCTACTAGACTGAGCGAAAGAAAGCGCATCGAACGTAACCCTCGAGTTGGTGTACGCCGGGTTGTAGCGGGTTCGCGGGCGCAAATGAAGACCGGGCATCGATGGTGACAGGACGTCGGCTGGGCGAACTTGACCGCAAGCTGAGCCACATGCATGGGTGGCAAAACCACGTTGGACAATGTCTCCATGAGCTTCGGCAAGCGACTAGAACTCACCATGCGGAAGCGGATGCCGATGGCGGCGCGGCGTGCGCTGCGGCTTGGACGGCACCTGTTTTCCAAGGGTCAGAAGTCGTTGGCATTGCCGCCGCATCTCGTCGAAGATTGCCGCGTCTGCGCGGACCGCTTCGATCTGGTCGACCGCCTGCCCAAGGGCGGGCGCATAGCCGAAGTCGGCACCGATCGCGGCGACTTCGCCCATCATATTCTCGATACGGCCCGACCGGCCGAGCTGCATGTCATCGATCTCGACATATCGGCGGTTGATCCGGCACTGCTCGCCGATCCGCGCGTGACAATGTACAATGGTTTGTCGCACGAAGTTCTGTCGCGTTTCCCCGATGCGCATTTCGACTGGATCTATATCGATGCGGATCATTCCTACGCAGGCGTCGTGCGCGATGCTGCTGCAGCGGCCGGCAAGGTCAAGCCGGGTGGCTATCTGGTGTTCAACGATTTCGCGCACATGGACCCGTTTCTCGGCAGCTACGGCGTGCATCGCGCGGCAGTCGAATTCGCCGTCGAACGCAATTGGCCGATGGCTTGGCTGGCCTACGAAACCAGCGCCCTCTACGATGTCGCATTCCGGCGCCCACTGACGAAATAAGTGCCCTCGAACATCGCGCTAACGTGCGCCGTGCGCCAGTAAGACACCAGCCAGCGCCGTGAGGTTGCGCGCCTTCGCATGCGCCAGCGCCGTCAGGCCTTTGCGATCAGCAATATTGGGATCGGCCCCCGCGTCGAGCACGCGACGGGTAATCTCCAGATGCCGTGCCCCCCCATCGCTGAGCAATGCGATCTCGATCAGGCAAGTCCAGCCGAGACTGTTGACGTGATCCAGATCGATGGCGGTATCGAGCAGCACACGCACCGCCTCGAGATGACCTTTTTCGCAGGCCGGAATAAGCGCGGTGCCGCCGAACCGGTTGCGAATGGTGAGGTCGGGCGCATGCGCCATGAACAGCCGTAAAATTTCGGCGCGACCGAGCGCACCCGCCAGCAGCCACGGCGTATCCAAATCGCGCGCTTGAGCATTGACGCTGGCACCTTCGGACAACAGCAGCTTGACGGCCTCGATGCGGTTTTTCTCCACCGCCATATAAAGCGGCGTGCGGTTGGACTCGTCGCGCACGTCGACCTTCGTGCCGACCGTGATCAGCCGGTTGATCGCCGACACGTCCCCTTTTTCGGCAGCCTCCAGCATGGCAAACCTTTGCCGCTCGGCGTCCGATAGCGGTTCGGCCGCACGCGCCGCCCCCCCCACCACAGTGAGCGCCAGCGCGGCGATCATGGCTGCTGATATTCCAGCTCTTGCGATGAAGTCCCCCGGTCTGCGCATGACGGCTCTGTAGCGGCATTCGCACTCGATTGCATAGACGTCGGGCCGCAATCGTGATTGATTTCCCCGGTCGAGATCTCAGAACACGCCGGAGTGGTGCCATGAAACTCAGCGACAAGCAGGTCAAGCAGTTCGAGACCGAGGGATGGCTCTTTCTGCCCGAGGCATTTTCTCCGGACGAGGTCGCTGCTCTACGCCATGATGCTGAGGGCATCTACGCTGCCGACCGGCCGGAAATCTGGCGCGAAAAGAACGGCGCGCCGCGCACCGCCTTCGCGGCCCACACCTACAACGAGGGCTTCGCCATTCTCGGCCGACACCCGCGCCTGATCGAGCCGGTCGAGCAATTGTTCGGTGAAAAGCTCTATATGCATCAGTACAAGATCAACGCCAAAGCCAAGTTCGACGGCGACGTCTGGCAGTGGCACCAGGACTACGGTACGTGGCTGCGCGACGACGGCATGCCCGAGCCGCGCGCCATGAACATCGCCGTATTTCTCGACGAGGTGTTCACCTACAACGGACCCTTGATGCTGATCCCAAAAAGCCAGCACCACGGCAACCTGCCGGCCGGCCACGACCTCGGAACGACAAGCTATCCGCTCTGGACCCTCGACAACGGCACCGTCGAGAAATTGTGCGCCGATGGCGGTATCGCGGTCCCCGTCGGCAAGCCGGGTGGCGTTCTGATGTTCCACGGCAATCTTGTGCATGGCTCTTCCGCCAACATCACGCCGTATAGCCGCAAGATCGTATATCTCACGCTAAACTGCATCTCGAACCACATCCGCAAGCCCACGCGAGCGGAATGGATCGCCCATCAGGACTTCACGCCGATCGAGGCCTGCGCCGACGATGCGCTGCTGCAATACGCCCACCGGCATCGGCAGCAGGCGGCCGAGTAGAACAAACGTGCTTTCAACGAGCGTCGTGATCGCGAGCCGTTGGCGGCGGACTGCGCTCGCACGGGCTCCATTCGCCCTTGCATCGTCGCGGGATTCCTGCGCAAGGTCCCCCGAAACGTACACACTTCGAGAGAAAGCACTGCTGAGATCTGCATGGCGAAAGAAGAACTACTTGAATTTCCAGGTTTTGTTTCCGAACTCCTGCCGAACGCGACCTTCCGGGTGAAACTCGAGAATGGCCACGAAATCATCGCGCACACCGCAGGCAAGATGCGCAAGAACCGAATTCGTGTTCTTGCAGGTGACAAAGTTCTGGTCGAGATGACTCCTTATGACCTCACCAAAGGCCGCATTACTTACCGCTTTAAGTAGGATCGACAGTCCCCGGCGCGAAACGTTGCGTCGTGAGATGGCACGTTCGCGTCCGCTTGCCGGCATCAAACCGCGTCCCAAACTCGTGCTCGCGAGCGCATCCCCGCGCCGTGTGACACTGTTGGCGCAGGTGGGCATCGAACCCGATGCCTTGCGCCCGTCGTCCATCGACGAAACCCCTGGCAAAGGCGAGATGCCCCGGTCGCTGGTCACGCGCCTCGCGCGCGCCAAGGCCGAGGAAGCACGCGACCAGATCGCCAACGATCGCGAATTCGCCGACAGCTATCTGATCGCCGCCGATACCATCGTCGCCGTCGGTCGCCGCATCCTGATGAAGCCCCGCTTCGTCGAAGAGGCGGTGGCCTGTCTCGAATTGCTGTCGGGCCGCGCGCACCGCGTCTTGACCGGCGTCTGCCTGATCACGCCCGACGATCGCGTACGCCTCAAGATCGTCGATACGCGCGTGCGCTTCAAACGACTTTCGACGGCCGAGATCGAGGCGTACATCGGCTCGCGCGAATGGCGCGACAAAGCCGGCGGCTACGCGATCCAAGGGCTGGCCGGTGCCTTTGTGCAGCGCATTGACGGCTCCTACACCAATGTCGTCGGACTGCCGTTAGCCGAGATCGTCGGCATGCTGGTTGGCGAGGGCTTTCCGATCCATTTCAACTGGCTGAAAGCTGGCGAAACGGAACAGGCCTGACCGCGGGCACGTTCGAGCGGCTACCTGTTGCATCGCCGTTGCTCGGGTACATTAGGCGACCGTACGGTTCGCATTGGCGAGACGCACATTGGTGAACGCATATGGGCCAATCCCAACCCCCACTGCCGAAAGCCCCACGCGGAGCCCGTTGCCCCATCTGCAGCGCGCCAGCCGATCCGGCGATGCGCCCGTTCTGCTCGATCCGCTGCTCGGATGTCGATCTGGCGCGATGGCTGGGCGGTCGCTATGCGATTCCGGGTGCCGGCCAGGATGCCGACGAAGACGGCGACGACACCCAAGCCAGCCAACGCCCGACGGAACCAGACCGCGAGTTAGAGTGAGAGTGAGAGTGAACACTCGGACCTCTACTACACAAGCGCTCACGCTTTCGCGCATTGCTCAGACGTCGCCTTGAGCGAACTACGATAATGTTCAGCGGCCAGTCGGCCCCAGCCACCATCCCAAGCCGAACGCGCCCGGAGACAACAGGACGAACGCCCAAAGAAAAGCAGATCCGAAATTAGCCATCTGAAAGCTGAGCCAAGGCATCTGAATCACTCCCGCAACGATTGGGACGGACGCCCTCAACGGCCCCCAAAACCGGCCCATGACAATGGCCCACGCGCCCCACTTTTTAAAGAACGTATGACCTCGTTCCAGCAGCTCGGGATGCTTGGACAGCGGCCAGAAATGGGCGATCTGCGCATGGTATCGATAGCCGATCCAATACGACAACCAATCGCCGAACGCTGCACCAAGCGCGGCCGCAAACCAGATCGACACGAAGCTCATGGATGCCCCAGCGCCGAACAAGGTGCCTATCCCGACAAGAGCACCCCAAAAAGGAAACACCAGCGAAACAAACGCCAAAGATTCCGCAAATGCCAGTACGAAGACTATCGGCGCTGCCCAGGCCTCATGCTCCCGGACGAAGGCAACGGCAAGCTCGAGATTTTCTCTGAAAAACGCCACGTTAATTCCCCAATCCCATTAGTTTGCGGCCGCCCGCCGGGCTAATCTCATCCCTTGATTGTTTTTGAACACAACCGTGCGCGTTAAGATTTGGCATAACGTTGCCGCTCCGAGTGCTGATTATGATTAGGCTCTTGGATTGCGCGCGAGTGAACGAACAACGAATTACTTTACGGGCTGTTGCTCGATTGCGCGCGGGTCCGCCAAAGCGAATAGAAGACACCACTGGCAAGGATCAAGAATGTAATGCCCAATGACCAAGCCGCCGGGAATTTGTCCAAATCCAGCATCTCGGCGACAAAAACCTTGGACCCGATAAAGATCAGCAGCACCGCCAGAGCCTGCTTGAGATAAGCAAAGCGGTGCAACACGGCCGCCAGTGCAAAATACAGCGCGCGTAGTCCGAGGATTGCGAAGATATTGGAGGTATAAACGATATACGGGTCAGTCGTGATCGCGAAAATGGCTGGCACCGAATCAACGGCAAAGATCACATCGGCAATCTCGATCATCATCAAGGCGAGTGCTAGCGGAGTGATGAAGCGAACTGTTTTGCCTGTTTTTGGTACCGGCAAATCAACAACGAAGCGCTCGCCATGCAAGTGTTCCGTCACCCGGAAACGACGGCGGACAAACTTGAGAACAGAGTTGTCGGCGAAATCTGTATCCTTGTCGCTCATCAACAGCATCTTGATCCCGGTCAAGATCAAGAACGCTGCAAAGACGTACAGGACCCACCAGAACTCTTTGACTAGCGTTGCCCCGATGCCGATCATGATACCGCGTAAAACGATGACACCAAGTATCCCCCAGAACAGCACGCGGTGCTGGTATTGTCGGGGAATAGCAAAAAAACTGAAAATCAACGCAATAACAAAAACATTATCCAGCGCCAAACTCTTTTCGACGACAAAGCCGGTCAGATAATGAATGCCGGCTGTGCTGCCGAGCTGCCACCAGACAAAACCACCAAAGCCCACGCCAAACATTATGTAAGCGAAGGAAAGTAAGAGACTCTCGCGAACGTCTATCTCACGCTGCTTGCGATGAAGGAGACCGAGGTCCAACGCGAGGACTATCGCGACAATGGCTAGAAAACCAAGCCACATCCAGACTGGCTTTCCCAGCCAATCGACATTCATAAACTCCACGTCCATCTCCGGGTGGCGGAGTACGGCGCTATCGCGGCATGTGTAAATAACGAACCCCGACAGCAACGTACGCGATGCAGTCCGACATCACGACCACCATGGTCGCCAGAGGGGCCCGGCCTGTTGGTCAGAGATAGGAGCATGTTGTCGAGTTTCAAGAAGCGGGCGAGATTGCAATCAACTTTTCGCTCGAAATGCCAAAATCATCTAACTTGCATCCGCACCCGAGCTGGAGCTGTCCTCTCGATCGCATTGCCCCCCGCGACTCGTGCTAACCAGGGGCCATGAAAACCACCGCCATCCGCATCATCGGCATTGACCCCGGCCTGCGCCGTACCGGCTGGGGGGTGATCCTGTCGGACGGTGTCCGCCTCAGCTATGTCGCCAGTGGCAAGATCGAGTCCGTGAGCACGGATCCGCTGGCGCTGCGCCTCGCCGATCTCTATCGGGGCCTGAATGCCGTGCTGCGCGAGCACTTGCCTGCAGAAGCGGCGGTCGAAGAAACCTTCGTCAACGACAACGCCAAGGCGACGCTGAAATTGGGCCAGGCACGCGGCATCGCCATGCTGGCCCCCGCCATGAACCATATCAAGGTCGCTGAATACACGCCCAACCTGATCAAGAAGACCGTCGTGGGCGCTGGCCACGCCGAGAAAAAGCAGGTGCAGATGATGGTGCAGATGCTGCTGCCAAAAGCCAAATTCGACAGCGCCGACGAGGCCGACGCGCTGGCCATCGCCATCTGTCACGCCAACCATCGCTCGAGCCCGCACGCACTGGCACTGGCCCAGCGCGTGGCCCTGGCGGACGCGCGATGACGAAGGGCATCCCCACCACACGGTCGAGCCTCGCCAATAACGGAGCCAGTCGATGATCGGTAAACTGCGCGGGAAGGTCGATGCGATCGGCGAAAGCCATCTGATTCTCGACGTTCAAGGCGTCGGCTACGAGGTGCTGGCTTCGTCGCGGACGCTGCGCAATCTCAAAACCGGGGACGAGGCGTCGCTGACTATCGATACGCATGTGCGCGAGGACGCTATCAAGCTCTACGGCTTCACCAGCGAAGTCGAGCGCACATGGTTTCGGACGCTGCAAGGCATTCAGGGAGTGGGTGCCAAGGTGGCGTTGGCGGTACTCGGCACGCTGGCGCCGCAGGATCTGGCCAATGCCATCGCGCTCGGCAACTGGCAGGCGGTCGAGGAGACCATGGGCGTCGGCAAGAAGCTGGCGCAACGCATCGTCATCGAACTCAAGGACAAAGCCCCCGGTTTGTCGGTCGCAGGGCTAAATATTCCAGCCGGTGCAGGCCTCAGACCCGACACACGATCGATTGTCGGCAACGCCCCCGCCGAAGCGATATCAGCGCTCACCAATCTCGGCTATCAGCCGATGCAGGCGAGCCAGGCGGTCGCGGTGGCCATGCAGGAACTGGGAGATGGTGCCGATGTCGCAAAGTTGATCAGGCGCGGCCTGAAAGAACTTGCGAGGTAGCTTCGCGCTGCCTACTGCAGTTGAGTGTATACAAACAACTAATGGAGCTGATCGCATGGGATTTCTCACTCGCTTCGAACCGTTGTTTCTCAGCCTGTTGCGGGTGATGACAGGACTGCTCATCCTGCAACACGGGACATCAAAATATCTCGGCTTCCCGGTCGGGCCGCTGAACAACATCCCGATGCAGTCGATGGCCGGTATAGCTGGCCTGTTCGAGTTGGTCGGCGGTGTCTTGCTGGTCATCGGTTTGTTCACCAGACCGGTGGCGTTCCTGTTGTCCGGTATGACGGCGATTGCCTATTTCACCGTGCATGCGGGCCGCGGTTTCTTTCCGCTGCTGAATGGTGGAAACCTCGCTATCATGTTCAGCTTCGTGTGCCTCTACCTTTCGGCCGCTGGCGGCGGGCCATTCAGCGTGGATGCGCTTATTCGTCAGAAAGAGTAATCACGACGCGATAACTTGCCGACATCGAACGCCGTGCGAATCCTTCGCGCGGCGCATTGCGTTGCGGCGAAACGGTGCCAAGGGACCGCGAGGAAGGCTTGCACGCTGTCGAAAGCTTCCGGTAACCATGCAGTTTCTTTTCGGCAGGCCGTTAGCGCGACCTTAAGCGGGCGGGGCGCTGGTAGAGGGACGTCGTTCGAGGTTCCGCGTGCGTATCTGCTTTGCCCTCTGCTGCCTGATCATCGCAACGCCGGCGCAGGCCGGCAGCAGCGGCGGTCATGCGTCGGGCGATCTCAAGACGTCGTCGGGCGGGACCGGGGCTACGCGCTCCGGCGGCAACGGCGGGTCCGGCGTCTCGACCACGGCCAACGCGCCTTTGGCGAACCTGCAATCGACGTTCAAGCCGCTGCATGTGACGCAGCCTCCACCGGCTGGCGTACGCCCGCATACCGACCTTGCAGCGGCTGAAAAAACGACCATGCTGAGCAGCCGGCGCCTGATCAAGCGCAGCGCGTTATACAAGAAAGTTGCATCTCCACCCGGCGATCCCAGGCTGGTCGGTCCCGATCACCATAAAATCGCCTACCCCGACGGCGGCGGCTCGAGCTTCAAAACCCTGCAGGGGTTCACCGCGGCGGACTCGAAGGGCGAGATTTACGCCACCCACGGTGGCACCAGTGGCAAACATCACGAAGACGGCAGCCTTTCCAGTCTCGGGCACTCCGAACTAGCGGACAGCGCCGAAGCCGAGGACACCGACAATCCCATGCCGACAGGCTGGCTGCTCCGTTGGCTGTTCAATCTGGCGGCGTTCGCCGGGGCGTGCGGGCTCGGCTGGACGATGTGGACGCAAGCTCCGCCGGGCGCGCGCATGACATTGGCGGTCCAACCGGCATGACCGGAACTGCCCCGAAACCGTCCGTTATCGGAATAAACTACGGTTAATCCAAACGCCGGGGCGCAGATGCCTACTGACGCCCATCAAGGCGCAACGGCAGGGTGACATCCAAAGCCATGGTAAACGCCGCCTACGGAGCGTCTATGGCGTTTCTAGCCGCAAAGCCAAGTACTGGCGAAAGACGGACGGCGAGCATGTCCACTTGCAGAAAAACTGTCGGTCATACGTCGGACGTATTCACTGCCGATCCTTCGATGGTAAACACACTGAGGCGCTACGCGCCGCCGACAAGAAACCTCGAGGGAGACGTCCACATGCGCCTGCTGACCAAATCTCTGCTTGCCGCCGCCTTCGCGGCTGGCACCGCCACTGTCGCCTCCGCTGCCGATCCGACAGGCACGTGGACGCGCCCTTCCACAGGTGCCAAGATCTCGTTTTACGATTGCGGCGGCAAGCTTTGCGCTAAAGTGGTCGGCGTGAAGGATCAGACCAAGAAAGACATGGTCGGCAAGGTGATCATGACCGGGGCCACCAAGAGCGGTGAAAACGCCTGGAAGGGCGATCTGATCAACCTCGAAGACGGCAACACCTACTCGGGCACGGTGACGCTGGTATCGGCAGGCGCGCTGAACCTCAAGGGTTGCGCCTTGGCCGGCTTGGTCTGCAAGGACGAAAACCTGACGAAGTAGGACCGTCGAGAGATGCCACCTTCTGTGGCTGGCTTTGTCCTAGGCCGGGCCGCGCGTTATTTCGCGACCCGCAACAAGATCGCGCCGGCTGTCGTCAGAAACGTCGCCACGAGCTTCGACAGATCCAGCCGCTCCTTCATCACCACCACGCTCAGCAAAAGCGCCAGGATGATGCTGGTTTCGCGCAGCGCAGCCACCAGCGCGATCGGCGCACGCGTCATCGCCCAGACCGCGATGGCATACGCGATGAACGATGCGCCGCCACCGATCAGCATCGTCATGCGCGCCTCCGGCCACACCCGGGACACCAGCCCCGGCTTACGGACGGCCATGATGATCGCGAAGGTCGCCGCATTGAACAGCGTCTCCCAGGCGTAAAATCCAACTGCCGATCCGGACACCCGTGCACCGAGCCCATCCGTCAGCGTGTAACCGGCGATGAACGCGCTCGTCGTCAGCGCGAGGCGGGCTGCTTTCGGATTGCGCAAGCCGTCGTGACCGCGCACCAGCAGCAGGCTCATGATCCCGGCACCGATCAGGCCCACCGCCGCCAGTTGTTCGCCGGACAGCCGCTCGCCCAACACAAACACCGACACCGCCGTCACCACCATGGGCGCTGTGCCGCGCGCGATCGGGTACACCTGGCTCATGTCCCCCGCCCGATAGGACCAGAGCAGAAAGAGCTGATACCCCTGGTGCATGACCGTGCTGACGATCATGTAGGGTATGCTGTCAGCCGACGGCAACGGCGCTATCGTCACCAACAGCGCCGCCAATGGCGCATGGCCGAGCACGACGGCCGTCATGCTGAGGTATTTGTCGCTGGCGGTCTTGACGACGGCGTTCCACGACGCATGCAACAGGGCCGCCAAAATCACCGCTGCAAATACGACCGCATCCATTCCACCTGCCCCCGCCATCGACCGCGCACGCTACGCGCACAAAGCGCACGACGGCAAGACGTGATGGAGAGACGCAGTGGCACGGGAACTGCGGGTCTGATTTCTAACCTGAGCGTGCCGCCGTCCGGCTTTGAAGCGATGATGACTTTACGACTGTTGACCGGAAGCAGCTTGGCACACGGCAGCTGTCACCAAGCAGGCGACGGCGACATAATCGGCGATGACGACTCGCTCGATGGCAGCATTGGCGTCCCCGACCGACCA
>JANYHG010000086.1 GCA_025359165.1 Hyphomicrobiaceae bacterium | reverse complement strand
TCTCATGTGTGGCGAGCTTTGAGCTGGTCGGCTCACTCGATGGCAATGAAGGGGGCGGTTTCCGGTTCCGGCGCCGCAGCAGGCACAGCGGCCAAAGTAGGCACTGCAGCCGAAGTTGGTTTCATTTTGAGATCGGCCGCATTCGATCTGACGAGCTTGCCGTCGTTGTCGTAGATGACAGTCGCGCCTTCAAAGAGCGGCATCGGGATGCGCATGCCGATCTCGCGTGCCTTGCGGAAACTTATCGCGACGTCAGGCGGCGAGACGATCGCCACCGGAAGCTCACCGACATTGCGGCGCTTATCCAGCACGTCGATCGCGTAAAGTGCCGCCTGGTAAGCGTTACTTTCGAAGCTGATTCCGACGGACAGCGCGGCGGTGTTGTCACCGGCCTGCACCACGTCGGTGACCGTGCTGAGCACCGGCACACGGAACGAATGCGCATTGATGGTGGCAATTTCGTTGAATACGGTCGTGCTGCCGGTGATCCAGAAGATGCTGTCGACCAGATCCGGATCGTTCTTGCGCATCGTGGCGACCGTATCGCGCACAAGATGCGTCAACTCTTCCTTGGCATTCTGCGGCGATTTCAGTGCCAGATCAAATACACGGATGCTACGCGCCCGTGCAAATGCGCTGGCCGGCTTCGCTTGTGTCTGCATGGCGCTGATGTTGCTGCCATCGACGAGAATGGCCAGATTTTTGAGGTTTGGGCGCAACTGCATCACGTACGACATCTGTGCGTCTATGGGCATGTTGAGCGACGTGAACGCGAAGTTCGTGCCTGAACCATGCTCGTAGTCGGGCATCTGACCAAGCAGAACGGGATCTTTCGAGCATACCGAAACGACCGGCAAACGTCCGCCTCGATAGGCCGACCACGTCCATGCTGTCGATTCTGATCCCATCGTGAGCACCAGATCGAAGTTGTTGGCTTCAGCATGATCCAAGGCCGCTTTACCGCGCACAGGATCGATACCGAAATTATTGACCGTGAATTCAGCGTCGATGCGCTTGTCTGAAAAGATGCTGACGATTTTTGTGATCGCGGTGTCATATGCCGAAGACGCGCGCGGGTAGAGAACCAGCACGCGTTTGAGCGCACGCGACGACAACAGGCGTTTCGGTCTGATCAGCACTGTGTCGTTGCGTCCCTCGAGCGGAGAGACCTGCCAGTCCGCTGCGACTTCCTTGCCGATCTTGAACCAGGTCTCGACGGGTGGCGGGGCGGCGTTCGCTCGGGTGGCAAAGAAGTTCACCGACAGCAGAGCGACTGCTGCAGCCATAAGACGATAAAAATTGCGGTCGATGCGCATCAAGCAAATTCCTCGCTACGGCTGTGCATTTGGTTGCCGGGTGTCACCACGTGGAAGGCCAGCGCCAATGCCGCCATCACAAGGCCGATATAGCCGAGCACGACGGGCGTCGTGCCGCAGATGACGAACAGTTGGCCCACCATGATCGGTCCCAGCATGTGGCCGCATCGTTCCAGCAATCGGTAGGCCGCAGCGGTCTGACTTTGGCCCACACGTTCAGCGATCGCAGTGTCGGTGATGTGAGTGATGATAGGAGCGTTGATCAGGCCATGTGCCCAACCGATAATCGCCGAACCGACGACAATCAGCAGCGTTTTCCAGAATAGCGCCAGATTGCTCGCGTCGATCGCCGGATGGGCCGAAATCGAGATGATCAGCAGGCCGACGGCCGTTAGCAGTGCGCCCCACACGAGCAGCTTTCGCGATGATTGAGTCCGGTCGGCGTGATGACCGGCGATTGCGCTGGAGACGATGACGCACCCGGCATAGATCATGGTGATCTGACCGATATCTTCTTTCGCAAAACCCATCGCGTGTAACAACAATGGCATCGCGAAGAGGACCACGCCGGTCAATATCGCCTTTGCCGGAATGCCGATCATGAGGATGATCTGCATGAACTGGGGATCGCGTAGCAGTCGCGCCGTCTCCGACCACTGGATGCGCGAACTGCTGGTATCGGCAGCCGCGGCTTTATCGGTCGGCAGTAGCAGCAAGGTGTAACCAATGGTTACTGCCGCAAGCATCGCCCCAGCAGCAAAGACGCCCGTCGTTCCGATCTCACTGACCAGCAACGAACCAATCGCCATGCCCGAGATCATGCCGCCCTGAAAGCCATAGACGATAATGCCGTTGGCTTGAGTGCGATTTTCCCGCGACGATTTTGCGAGCACGTATGTCTGCACGCCGATGAAAAGAATGCCCTGTCCCAGACCGGTTATTGCTCGCGCGATGATAGCCAGCTCCAGGCTTGTCACCAGCGTCATCGAGAGAAGTCCGGCGGCGATCAATGCCAGACCACTCAGCACGAGGTTGCGCGAGCCCAGTTTCTGGCTGTAATGCCCGGCCGGAACCAGAGCGAGTGCGAAGCTCAGGTAGTAGGCCGTGAATGGCCACGCGATCGAACCTGCGGCATCGCTGGCTTTTGCCAGATCCGACACGACCTGCGGCAGAAATGCGTAACTGAGATTGTCGACGAATACGGCGAGAAAAAAAACAGGCTTTACGAGATCGAGCGCCAGAGGCGACCGCCAATCCGTGTTCCCCGTCCTGAAAGTGCTTTGCGCCCGCCGCATTGCTTGCGCCAGCTGCAGGAACAGGAATGCGAACAACGCCGACGCCACGAATAGTGCAGCATAATTCTTGACGTTGCGGGCGACCTGCCAAAGCACAAAATTACGCGGCACCGCCAATACGACCATGGCGGCACGTGGGTGGTTCGGTGGCGTCAAAAGCGCCTGATATTCCGATGAACTGTTGCTGCTCACCATGATGGTGCCGACGCGACTGCGATCGGTATGGACCGCAAAGCGCCCGTTTACAGTGATTCCGATGGCACTGATCTCTGGATTGAGTTTGCGATAGCTGTCTAGGACTTCGTCGAGACCCTCGATCTGGTCGAACTGCAATCCATACTGCGGGATGTCATCCAATCGCTGGCCGAGTGAGTCGACGAGGGCGCGTCCCTTCGACTGTGCGCCAGCTGTAAAAAGCGAAACCATCGTCGCAATGATAGCGACTGCGACCAGCATGAAGGTGGTGGTGAAGGCAATTGCAACGGGCTTGCTGTTGACCGGGGACTGGGTTGCCGACCGCATGAAGACCAGAGCGCCGAAACACAAACATGCAAAAACGGCGACCAGGACGTTAATGCGAAACTCTCTGGTTAAGCGGCGATCGATCTCCAACCTGTCAATCGACACGACGAGGCTGGCGACGCGCTCGAACTTGTTGCTGAGCGGAAGGATGATCTGCAGAATCGAATCGGATTTTCGAACCTCTGACGCGTTGGTTCTTGAGGTGTCGCCACTTGGCGGAAGAGTGCGCGCTTTTGCGTCGCCGGAGCTGAAAACAATTTCGCCATCGCTGATTTCGACATTCATCGAAATCAATGTGCGATCGCCTTCGATCATTGAGTTGGTCAATTGATTGTAGCCGGTGAACTGCCGCAACGGCAGGCCGGGTTTCAGATAAGTTTCCATTGGACTGCGGACGAGTTCCGCTTGCGCCATCGCCTTGTCGAGTTGCAACTGTTCGTAAGTGCGTTTGGTGCTTCCGTACGCGATGTAGATAAGAAGCAGCACGCACAGCAGCGCCACCATGAACATCGTAGCCGAATCGATAATGCGGCGCGCGAGTGGAGCATCGGAAGCGGTTGCGGTCATGACGACATCTCCGCATCTGAATAGTGAAACGAACCGAAAAAATTTTCGACCGAGTGCGGGCGACCGTCGAACAGGGTGGCGGCCTTATCGGCGAAGACGGACAAGATCAGGTCGTCGTAGCTCATACCGTAGCGGCTGAGCCCGGCGCAGATCAGACTGGTCGACTTTGCACTCGGTGCAGCGAGATCCGGTTTCGGATTAGCTTCGAGGACGAACAGTTCACCTTTATGATCCGCGCGTACGTCCAGCCGCACCAGGGTTTGAAGCGGTGTGCCGATGTAAACACTCCGTGCCATCTCTTCCAGGCGTCCAACCACATCGCCATCGGTGTCGGCCAGCAGGGCGCGTGTGCGCGCAGTGGTGATGGGTTTCAAATCCATCGACGTGAAAATGCGCTCGTTTTTTCCAAGTTTCCGCTCGATAGCGGAGAATACAAACGGGCCCGGCATCAGCTGCATTTTTTGCTGCTGTGCAACGACCGGTCCACAAACGGCAATGCAGTATTCGCGACCGGGCAGGTAGGCTTCGACCATGACGCTGTTCTGGGTGACGTCGTGCACATGGCGTACGGTCGCGGCGATATCTTTGGCACGCTCGACGAAGTGCACGTGCAGGGAAGCGCGGCCGGTCACGGGTTTGACGACGAATCCGTTCGACCACTTCGCAAACAGTGATTTGAAGCGGCGGTCGCTGACAGCGTTTGACCGTGGCTCATTCGGGTGCCAGACAAAAAACGGCGCTGTTGCGATATTCAAAGACTGCAGCTGGCGTTTAAAATGATGTTTGCTGTCGAGCAGGCCTGCCGTAAGCGGATCATGTCCGATATACGGAATACCAAGCATTTCCAGGAGAGCCGGCGTGTGCGAGATCGCGCTGCGGCCTTGTACGCCACCGCTATTGACCCAGGCGAAATTAATTCGATTGGCCCTTAAACTTTCCGCCAGTCGCATGTCGTCTGGCAGCACCGCGACGTCGGTGAAGCCCAAATTCGTTAACGAGCCGGCAATATTGCGGGCAACCGTTTCATAACTTTTCCACGACCGCGGATTTTGCGCCTCGCGCAACACGGCGCCTTCGCCACGCTTGTTCCCGCCATATACCACCGCAACTCGCAACGATCGGGTCAATTGCGAGAGCAGGAGATCAAGATGTGGCGCGGGGTCACCCTGGAGCGCAACCGCGCCCTCGAGACGCATCCGAAAATTACGCTGACGAACTGCCATTCTGCTTGTCCACTGAGCCCCAATACTCAGTTCACGGTAAAGGACAATGGTAAACCAAACTGCAATGCGATGCCTGCAACTGCATGAAAAATAACAATTTACAATTTAGAAGTTATTGGAGTGCTGTTGCGAATTGATAGTGTCTTTTGCGCGTCGATCGTGAGTATCAAGCCGACTGCGCCGATTGCGCCGACAGCATGCGTCCGGCCATGGACAGATAGAGGATGTGCTCGATATGTGAGCTGAAGGCGGCCCAGTTGAGGGGCTTGATCATCAGCGAGGTAGCGCCGCATTCGAGTGCGCGTTCCAGCGAGGCGCGGTCTTCGGCCGCTGTCAGCACGAGGACCGGTAAATGCTTCAAACGCGGGGCACCGCGAATGCAGCCGAGCAGTTCCAGACCGTTCATCACTGGCATTTCCAGATCGATGATCGCCAGGTCGATTTGTTCACGACGTAACAGTGCGAACGCTTTCATACCGTCGTCGGCTTCCAGTGTTGCGGCACGGAGTTGCTGGACCTTTTTTGCAACTGCAGTGCGTGAAAAGGCGTCGTCGTCGACGATCAGAACGCGGGCACCGCTTGTCGGACGGATCAGAGACATTGAATACCTTGTGCAAGGAGCGAGAATGAAACGGCAAGACTGTGCGATGCAAGTTTACGCGGAGACTAGCAGGTCTTTGGCGAGCAGCTGTTCGATTGTGATTGTCGTGTCGCTGAGGGCGTCTTCGAAGTCCGCAGCGTGCCCTGACCACTGAAACTCATTGCGTTTGCACAGGCTTTGAATTTCGCGCGCGAGTGCTGCGAGCCGTGCCGCGCCTACGGTGCCGGCAGCACCGGCCACCTTATGTGCGATGGATTGAAGCTCTTTGGTTTGTTGCGACACTGCAGCCCTCGCATACTTGGCTTTGCTTTCGTGCAACAACTTCAGGAACGATCCGAGGAGCGATTGCGCGGTATCCTCACCGAAATCCGCGACAAAAGCTTCGAATATGCATTGATCGAGTAGCGGCGACGCGGCTTTCACGGCATTCAACGCCGCCTCTATTTTTACTGTTGGGTTATCAATCGAAAGACCCGATCTTATCTGTGTTAGCACGCCAAGTAGCTGTGCTGCCGAAAATGGTTTTGGCAGAAATCCGTCAAATCCCGCAGCCGCGCACTGGGCCTGTGTTTCCAAATCGTCTGCAGCCGTTACAGCTATGATGACCGCGCTTCGCACGGGGCACGCGGGGACAAGAGCGCGAATCCGGCGCAAGGCTTCAAATCCGTCCATGACCGGCATCTGGCAGTCCATCAGCACGAAGTCGAACGTCTGTTGGCGCGCCAACTCGACCGCCAGTGCGCCATTTACTGCGGTTGCAAACGTGCCACCCAAATCCTCCACATGGAATGTCGCAACTTCCATATTGACGAGGTTGTCTTCGGCGATAAGCACGTGCGCGCCGTCGAGCGGCCCTCGCAGAGGCCTGGAATGTGGGCTCGCGAATGAGCGGGTTGGCGATACGAGCACGGCTGATTGACCACGAATTCGAGTGCGAGCGGTAAGCCTAAAGATTTCGCAAAAACATTAAGATACACTGATGCGCGCGCATCTATTTGTCGCCAAATAGCCGAATATGGTGTCGCCATATCTGCACCGATTGATTTGACAGCCGCGATCGGCCCGTTATCGTCGGACCAACGGCGGCTTTTCCAAGATGTGTCCGTGCGTCGGTTTTGGCATGGACGGCTTCGGGGCTACCCCGAGGCGCTCTCGTGACTTGCAGCAGATCGCGGCGTGTCCGCCCCCCGGCTGATCCCGGGCACTGGACACGCGAGACGTGAAGGTTGGAGAAGCCGCCGTTCATGGGGAGATGGCGCGGGTGCAAACGGATCGTTCGACGACTGCCCGCGCGCTTGCCGATACACTTCTTTCCGTGCCCTGGACGTCGCCCGACCACTTGTTGGTGTTGGAAAGGGTGCTTGGTCGAAAACGACGGCAAGCCATTCGGCGATTGTCGGCACAACTCGAAATTAGCAGTCATCCCTATCCATTGAGTCCGGCAGCATTGGCTGCGCTTTTACTCGCGTGCCCATCGTTCGAGGCGGCAACCCGCGATGTGCTCGCCGCGCCATGGCTGTTGCGGCAGGCGCTGTCACCAGCACTGTTTCAGCCGGCAACGCGTTTCGCAGGGCTGAGCATCCCTCGACTGGCGACACCGGGAGATCTCGCGGCTTGGTTGGACATCTCGCTCGACCATCTCGATTGGTCCGCAGGCACTCGTCGGCCCTTTGATCCCACCATGATCCCTGTTCTTCAGCATTACAGCTATATCTTCATTCCAAAACGCCAGGGGCCGCCAAGATTGATCGAGAGCCCGAAGCCGCGGCTCAAAGCAATTCAACGACGCATATTGAATGAAATCCTCGCGCTTATTCCGGTTCACCCATGTGCGCACGGCTTTGTCCGAGGTCGCTCGGCATTGTCTGGCGCGCAAATCCATGCTGGCGAAAAGATGATCGTTGCTGTCGATCTGGCGAATTTTTTCCCGTCGACCCCTATGCGGCGCGTGCACGGACTCTTTCGCAGCCTTGGTTATCCGTGGGCGGTGGCACGCGCCCTGACAGGCTTGGCAAGCACCTCGACTCCCGAAGCTGTCTTCCAACGCCGGCCCAAATCCGAGGCGCATACTTTCGAAACGACTAAGACGTTTGCTGCACGGCACTTGCCGCAAGGCGCACCGACATCGCCTGCGCTAGCGAACCTGTGTGCATGGCCGCTGGACCAGCGTCTGTCAGGCTTGGCTGCAGCGGTTGGTGCCACTTACACCCGATATGCCGACGATCTCACATTCTCCGGAGATGCCCACTTCGCGCGACAGGCATCGGTTTTGTTACGCGCTCTGGCTGATATTACCAGTGAAGAGGGATATCGTTTGAATCCATCGAAGACTCGCCGCATGTCCGCGTTTTCGAGGCAGACCGTGACCGGAATTGTGGTGAATGATCACCTCAACATGGCGCGCGACGAGTACGATGCTTTGAAGGCGACCTTGCACAATTGCAAACGCTTCGGGCCTGCCGGCCAAAATCGGCAGGGCGTCCCAGATTTCCGCGCTCATCTCGACGGCCGCGTGGGGTGGGTCGAGCAGCTTAATCGAGAGCGTGGCCTGAAGTTGCGCGCAATATTTGCGCAAATCGCTTGGTGATTTTCGGGCTGCCGATACGCGCAGCGATGGCCGCAGCAGTGTCGATGCAGCGATTGTCACTGCCGCATGCAGCACCTAAACTGCCATGGGAAATTCTGGAGCAGAAGACGCGATGCAAACCAAAAAACGAAAATCGATTGCGATCGTCGGCGCGGGCGCGGCAGGCCTTTGCGCCGCTAAACACATGCTCGAAGCTGAGTGCGATGTCACGATATTCGAGATCGGCACGTGCATCGGCGGCATGTGGGTTTACGGGAACGACAATAAACTTTCCTCGGCCTACAAAACGCTGCACATTAACACGGCCCGTGATCTGACCGCGTTCAAGGACTTCGCATTCGATCCGTCCGTGCAGCCGTTTCCAGATCATCGCGACATGGCCGCGTATCTACAGGCGTATGCCCAACACTTCGATATCGCGCGACGCATCCGGTTCAAAACGCGCGTCACAGACGTGCGTCCTGCGGTCAGTCACAGCGACGAGCATCCACGCTGGAGTATCGAAACCGATTGCGGCGGCGCAGAAGAGTTCGACTCGGTTATCGTCGCCTCCGGACACCTCAGTACGCCGGACGAAGTACCTATGCTGCGCGACGAGTTCAAAGGCGAGTATCTTCACAGCCACGATTATAAAGATCCGGCGCAGTTCGCGTCCAAGCGCGTCTGTATCGTCGGCGTCGGCAACAGCTCTTGCGATATTGCAAGTGATCTCTGCACAACGGCCGAACGCACGGTTCTCGTCGGCCGCTCCACGCCACTTATCATTCCGAAGTTGATCTTTGGACGTCCTTTTTGGGATGTGGTCAAGCCGTTCTACAAACCGTGGGTTCCGCAGGCGGTTCGCACACGCGCGGTCAAGTTTTTCACATGGGTCGTGCACGGCGACATGAACACGCTGGGTTTTGCCCCGTCGGCGAAAAAAGTGCACGCCACGTCCAACGCCACGATCGTCAATCACATCAAGTATCACCGCGTTGCCGTCAAACAGGGCATCGCAAGTATCTCGGGAAAGCAGATCACCTTCTCTGACGGACATGCTGAAATGTTCGATACGCTGATCGCCGCTACCGGCTATGCGCTGGAATTGCCCTTCATCAAACCCGAAATAGTCAGCGTCGAAAACAATAGCCTCGATCTTTACATGCGCATTGTTCCACCCAAGTGGCGCGGACTTTATTTTCTGGGTTTTTTCAATTCTGATTCTGCACTCAATTGGATCGTCGAAGGTCAGATACGATGGATTCGCGAATTCGAGCTTGGCCGGGCGCAACTGCCGTCGATCGGTGAGATGCGCGAGGAAATCGCCGCGCGTCGTGCCTGGGTGCAAAAGACGTTCAAGGAGTCGGCACGGCACGGCATCGAGGTCGAGCACATGCCGTACTTTGGCGACCTCCGGCGGTCGATGAAAGCGGCGCAGCAACGTGCTTCAAAGCCAGCCTATGACGTCGGTATCGGCAGTGATCGGCCGCTTCGACAGGCTGTGTCTTTGTCTGCCGCCAAGGTCTGATCAGCCGGTGCATCGCAAAACTTGCCGAACGCCCTCGCCGTCGGCAAGTTTGTCGAAGCCCGCGTTGAGTTCGCCAAATCCGATGATGTCTGACCGCAAACGCGCGATCGGCAGTTGTCCGTTGAGCGTCAAACCGACTAGCTTTGGAATGTCGCGCGAGGGCACGCTACTGCCCATATAGCTGCCCTTGATGACACGTTCGTCGGCAACGAGTGCCGCCGTTGGCATCGGGAACGCGGCCGCGTGCGGAGGCAGGCCGCCGCAAACTGTCATGCTGCCGCGCCGACCGAGGCTGTAAGCCAGCGACATCGCGCGCACCGAGCCCGCCATTTCGAATGAGAAATCGACGCCGCCGTTGCTGAGTTCGAGCACTTCGGCAGCGCAGTTTGGATCGTCTCCCAGAAAAGCATGAGTAGCTCCCAGCGACAGCGCCAGCGCCAGTTTGGCCGGGTTCAAGTCGATCGCAAAAATCTTGTCGGCGCCGGCCTGCACCGCGCCCAAAACTGCCGACAGTCCCACGCCGCCTAGTCCGACAATGGCGACCGTCTTGCCCCGCACGTCACCCGCCGTGTTCAAAACCGCACCGACGCCGGTGATGACTGCGCAGCCAAGAATTGCTGCGTCCATCAGCGGGAGCTCTTTCGGCAGGACCATAAGCGATCGCTCCGAAACAACCGCATATTCTGCAAAACACGAGATGCCGCTATAATGGTTGAGCTGCTTTCCGTTCAGACTGAGCCGTCTGGCGCCGCTCTGTAGGGTTCCAGCTGCGCGCGCGCTCCAGGACGACTGGCATAAATTGGGTCGCCCCTGGCGGCACAGATCGCAGCTGCCGCAACTGGCGACGAACAGCATGACGACATGATCGCCCGCCGCACACTTTGTGACCCCGGTTCCGACGTCGACGACAACGCCCGCAGCTTCGTGGCCGACCACCGTCGGGACGGCGCGAGGTCGATTGCCCTCGATGGCAGAGAGATCTGAATGACACAGGCCGGCACCGGCGATCTGCACGAGGACTTCGCCGTCGCCGGGGCCTTCCAGGTCGACGCGTTCGATCCGCAGCGGTTGAGTGGACGCGTAAGGGCGCGGCACGCCCTGCTCGTACATGACGGCTGCAGTCATCTTCATCTCTAGGATTCCCGTTGCCAATTCTCAGGCGAAATACCTTATCGCGGTGTCGTGCGGACGGATCAAGTGCGCGAGAGAGCGTCGCCGCGTCCAAACACATCATTGCCTGATTACCCAGCCTCATCCGCGGCTAGGTGACGACAAAAGGAAGTGGGCGACGTTGTAGCGCTTGATCGCGTCTTTGGCAGCCTGATCAATCTGGTCAGTCGCGCACGCGCCTCGACACGCGACAGTCCTTCCATAACACGCGCAATAGCGAGGCCACTTGCGCTCACGCGGGGTGCCGGCAACGAAGGCCAGTTGCGGAGTTCTGTCGGTGACCACCAGCCTTGCCGCATTCAGAAGTTAGATCGCAGTGGCCGGAAAAAGTGTTGCACGTCCCGAGCTAGGGCCTCGGGCTGCTCCAAGGCGGCAAAATGGTTCGCCCACGGCGCATCCGGTGCCTGATCCGGCAGCCGGGTTTTCGCGAGGCGCAAGCGCAGTTCGTTGATGTCGCTGTCGGGCACACCAACGGTGAAAGGTCGCGGCGTCGGTGCCATAGGTCCTCTTTCGCCAGAGCCTGCCGGGCGGTTAAGACCGATCCCGATCCGATCGAGGCGCAGTCTGAGCTGCAGTTCTCGTAAAACAGTTTGCCAGCTTGCCTCGATGCGATGGTGCTGCGCCGCCCGCCCGGCATCAAGAAAAAAGTGGCTGTAGCGCGAGGCGCTCGTCAGCCTGCGGTGCATACTGGCGGTTACGGCATAGCTGCCATTCTCGCCTGCCCGCACGACCATTGACGCTATCGAGGCTCTTCGCGCAGGATAGCTGTGGAAGGAAACGCGAGAGCTGTCTCAAGACGGCCGGCATTTGAAATAATGGGAGGACTGATTGTTTAGCAAGCACAAGGCTCTTGACCGCCGCAGCGTCATCAAGGGGGCCGCTACCAGTGCGGCAGCATTGCTCGCCACGCCGCACATCGCCGGCGCGCAGGCAAAAGTCATCAAGATCGGTATGCCGACAATTTTGTCTGGGCGCGTCGCGCAGCTGGGCACCTCGTCGCGCAACGCGGTCATGATGGAAGTCGAAAAAATCAACGCGCAGGGCGGGCTCGCCGGTCGAACGATCGAGGTGGTGGTCCGCGACTCCAAGGGCCAACCGCAGGAAGCGGCTCGGGTGTCACGCGAACTAATAAACACCGACGGATGCGAAATTCTTATCGATGCCGAAGCCTCGTCCGGCTCGTTCGCTGTGCAGGAAGTGGTCAAGGACCTTGGCGTGCTCTGTATCCACACCTGCTCGGAAACGTCATCATTGACGGCCGATCCCAAGATCCGTGTTCCAAACGCATTCCGGGTTTGCCGGCAGGGCATCCATGACTCCATCGCCGGCGGCGAGTATGCGGCTAAGATTTCATTGGCCAAGGGTTTGAAGACGTGGGCGACGTGTTCTCCCGACTATGCCTACGGTCGCGATTCGACGCAGCTTTTCGTCGAGTATCTGAAGCTCTTCAATCCCGCAGTGGAGGTCACGACCGAGACCTGGCCGAAGCTATTTCAGCCCGACTATACCGAGGTGATCACGAAGCTGCTTCAGGCCAAGCCGCAGGCACTCTATTCATGCCTATGGGGCGGCGATCTGACGTCGTGGATCGACCAAGCCAGTATCTATGCCATGTTCGGGCAGATGGAAGTTTTCGCGATCAACATGGCGGATTATACGGCGCTGACGGTCGTGAAGAATTTGCCCAAGGGCATCCACTCCGGCAACCGCTACATCAAAACATTTCCGAAGACGGAAAGGAATGCCAAGTACGGAGACGCCTATCGAGCCAAGTACAACGAGTATCCCACCAACTGGTCGTGGGAGAACGCGGCAGCCATGCAATTCCTCGCCGCCGCCTCCAAGAAAGCGAACTCGGCCGATGGAAAACAGATTGCCGAAGCACTGCGAGGCCTCAAGATCGAATCCGAATTTGGTCAAGACGGTACCATGACCATGCGCGCCGAAGATCAGACGGTGATCGGCTACGCGATCGGCTGGGGTACGACCATTGCCCAGGAGCCCTACGTGCCCGAAATCACAGCAGGGAATTGGGCAAAGATTCTCGAACTTGAAACTGCGTGGAAGAAGAAGAGCGGTTATCTCTGAAACAAGAAGGTTGGCGTGCCCCGACGATGATGCCGATCGCGCAGTCCGGTTACTTGCACAAGTCCGGCGCGCCGCACGGTGTCGGGCACGCCTCGACGCGCATCACACAAGCTCAATGATGCGATGTTCGATCCCCGCGCCAGCTTCCCAGCTTCGAGGTGACAAGTGGATCTGATTGCGCTTGCCAACTGCCTTGTCTCGCCTTCGTGTCTGGTGACGCAGACAACGAGTGGTCTGATCATTGGCCTTCTTCTGTTTCTCGTCGCCGCCGGCTTGACACTGATTTTCGGTGTTTTGAATGTCGTCAACTTTGCGCACGGCTCCTTCTACATGATGGGCGCTTATTTTGCTTACACGGTCTACGTTTTCACCGGCAGTTACGCTCTAGCGATCGTAGGCGCGGCCCTTGGTGTCGCAGTCTTCTCGATTGTGTTCGAGCGTTTCTTCATGAGCCGTGTCTACGGCGGCAACGTGCTGATGCAGTTGCTCGTCTGCTATGCCTTTATCTTGATCCTCGATGACGTCGTAAAGATCGTCTGGGGGCCCGAGTTCAAGTCCATGGGCATGCCCGACTACTTCCGTCGACCGCCGGTGTTCATCGCCGGCGGCGTGATACCCGTGTTCTATCTCTTTTTGATGGGCATGACGGCGCTGATCGGTGCAGGGCTCTGGCTCATCATCGGCTACACTCGCTTTGGCAAAGTCGTGCGTGCGGCGGCGGTCAACCCGCAAATGGTGTCGGCACTCGGCATCAACACCGGGCTGGTCTTCGCGTCCGTCTTCGCGCTCGGAGGGCTTCTCGCCGGGCTCGCTGGGGCGCTCGCCGTGCCAGTCCGCTCCCTCGTCTCCGGCATGGGATTTTCGATTTTGATCGAAAGCTTCATCGTGACTGTCATCGGCGGGATGGGATCGATTGTTGGGGCCTTCGTCGGTGCCATCCTCGTCGGCATGGTGCGCTCGTACGGCTCGATCGGGTTTCCGCTGTTCGTCGAGGGTCTGATGTTCCTGCTGATGGCGATCATCCTGGTCATCAAGCCCAGTGGCCTCTTCGGCAAGGAGGCCTGAGCCGATGTCGAAGCCAACAGCGCACACGAACCGCGCCGCCGACACGCCATCTCGCCCACCCATTGGCCGGGCGTCACTTCAACGTGACATCATCATCGCCGGTGTGGCCGTTGCGGCTTTGATCTTGCTGCGTGTGATCTGGCCGAGCCCTGCGATCACCGATTTCACCATTCGCGTTGCCGCCTACGCCATCTTTGCCACGTCGCTGAATTTGCTCGTCGGGTACGCAGGTATGGTGTCCTTCGGTCATGGCATGTTCTTCGGATTTGGCGCCTATTGCTTCGGGCTTGTGATGCAGCGTCTCGCGCTGCCTATCCCAATTGCGATTCTGATCACCATCACCGCCACCGCGGCGCTTGCCTTGGTCGTCGGCGCCATCTGCATTCGACTGAAGGATATCTATTTTTCCTTTATCACCCTCGCGTTCCAGATGTTGATCTACAGCTTGATCGTCGCCTGGGTCCCGCTGACCGGAGGCGATCAAGGCCTGCAGGGCGGCATTCCCCGTCCGTCGTTTCTCGGCATCAACCTCGCAACGCCCCTGCATCTCTATATCTTCGCCATCGTGATGCTGGCTCTGTCTCTGCTGGTCATGCGCCACATCGCGGAAAGCTCGTTCGGCTACACGCTGCGCATGATCCGCGACAACATGGAAAGAGCGAGCTTCCTCGGCATCAACGTCTACCTGGTCCGTTTGATTGCCTTTATGGTCGCAGGTGTTTTTGCGTCACTTGGCGGTGTCGTAATGGCGCTATTCGTCTCTGGCGCTTATCCCGAGTTCTCCAATTGGACGATGTCGGGAGAAGGCATCTTCATGATCATGATGGGCGGGATTTCCACGTTCATCGGACCGACGGCTGGCGCGATCATTCTGTCGCTTCTGAATGATGTGGTGACACGCCGAACAGAACATCATGGCCTAGCGCTTGGCATCGTCATCCTCGTGTTTGCCCTCGGCCTGAAGAAGGGTGTCACTGATTTCGCCGCCGATTGGTGGCGGGCGAGTGGCGACTCCAAAGGCGGCAAGCAAGCCGCAGAAGCACGCCCGTGATTGGCCAGGGAAACTGATCGATGCTGCAGGTCAACGGTCTTTCCAAGTCTTTCGGAGGTGTCGCCGCCATCTCCGACGTCACGCTCGCGTTTCCGACCGGCTCTCTGACCGCGATCATTGGTCCCAACGGTGCCGGCAAAAGCACGTTCTTCAACCTCATCAGTGGCGGCTTGATACCCGACACGGGCGAGGTGCTGCTCGACGGCAAGAATCTCGTCGGCCGCAACCGTGCCGAGATCATCGCGGCCGGTGTGGGCCGGGCATTTCAGATCGCCAAGATCTTTCCGTCCCTCACTGTGGAGGAAACGCTGCTTGGCGCGATAGGAGCCCACCAGGGGCACTCGGCGAACCTTTGGCACCGTTTTCCCTTGCCCCAGACACGAGACAATGTTGGCCGTGTTGCCGACATGCTGGGCCTAACCGACAAAATGCAGGTGCTTTCCGCCAATCTCTCGCACGGCGACCATAAGCTGCTCGACATCGCGCTCGCTCTCGTCCTGGAACCGCGTGTATTGCTGCTCGATGAGCCGACCGCAGGCATGGGGCCGGACGAGCGGTGGCGCATGATCGATCGCGTCTATCAGCTGTGGGAGACGGAAAAAACGACCCTCGTCTTCATCGAGCATGACATGGACATCGTGTTCAAGATCGCGCCGTCAATCCGCGTGCTGTGCTACGGGCGCGTTCTGGCTGAAGGCACGCCAGACGAGATTCGCAACAGCCCGCAGGTCATCGATGCCTATCTCGGCACGGATCATGGGGCGCACGCAACATGAGCGCGGCTCCCATCATCGAGGTGTCTGGCCTGGACGTCTTTTACGGCAAGAGCCAGATTTTGTTCGGCGTCGGCTTCAAAGTGCATCAAGGGCAGACCGTGGCCTTGCTCGGGCGCAACGGTGCCGGCAAAAGCACCACCATGAAGGCCATCGCCGGACTAGCGCTACCCGGGAAGGGGTCGGTGCGGGTGTTGGGGCAGGAGGTCGCCGGCAGGCAACCCTATCATATCGCGCGGATCGGTCTCGGCTACGTGCCGGAGGATCGACAGGTATTCCCCGAACACAGCGTCGAAGACAACCTTCTGATTGGCGCCAAGAAGGGGCCTGACGGAAAAGACGCGTGGACCTTGGACCGCATCTACGAGGTCTTTCCGCTGCTGGTGCCGTTGAAGAGCCGCATGGCCGGCCGTCTCTCTGGCGGCGAGCAGCAGATGTTGTCGATCGCGCGCACTTTGATGGGTAACCCCGTAGCGCTTCTCCTTGACGAACCCAGTGAGGGCCTCGCGCCGATCATCGTGTCGCGCATCGGCGCACTTCTGAAACAGCTCCGAGCAACTGGCGTGACCATCCTTCTGGCCGAGCAGAATATGCACTTCTGTCTCGGCGTCGCCTCTGATGTCATCGTCATCGATAAAGGCCAGATCGTGCACACCGACACCATTCAGAATCTAAAATCCAACGATGAAATCCGGCGACGCTACCTCGCCATGTAGCCCGAACAAAGCGGACGGTTCGAGTTGGCAGTAGAGCAACTCTTCGGGCTAGATGCGCGGCGGTATCGGAACCAATCGGTGCCACACAGCATTTAAATTGGTCGATGACGATCAATTTCGAGGGCAACCGTGCGCGGTCGGAAAATTTTAACGCTGGTCGTCGTGCTGGGCATCGCGGTATTGACGGCGGCTTACTTGCGTCAAAGCGGTCGCGGTGCATCCGAAGGGTCAGCCAAATCGGGGCCGTCAATTATTCCGGTCGAAACCCAAATCGTCAACGCAGCGGATTTCAAAATTCGCCGTCGTGCGATCGGTACATTGGAATCTCCCGCAACCGTCATTATCCGATCGCGCATCGACAGCCTCGTTTTGCAGCAGCACGTCACCGACGGTCAGATCGTCAAGAAAGGTGAGTTGTTGTTCACGCTTGATGATCGGGAAATCCAAGCCGTCATCGCGCGTGACCAAGCGACGATCGCCAAAGATCAGGCGGCACTGGCGCAAAGCGAGTCGGCGCTGGCACGAACGCAGCAGTTGAGCGCAAAGGACATCGCCTCGCAGCAACAACTGGAACAGGCGACCGCAACATTCAAAGCTGCGCAACAAACGGTCGAGGCAGATCAGGCGGTGCTGCAGGCGGATCAACTCAAGCTTGGATATGGCAAGCTCATGGCCCCGATGGATGGACGGATCGGCGCGATCCGGGTTGCACCCGGCAATGTCGTGTCAACCAATGATGCCGTCGGGTTCACGACGCTCACGCAAATGAAACCGTTGCGCGTGAGTTTTTCGTTGCCGGAGCGAGACTTGACGGCCTTACGTCAAGCCGCGCGCGCGACGCAGCGCCCGGAGGTCCGCATTTATCCGAGCGGCGAAAGCGAACCGGTCGCCAAGGGTGTGCTGGATTTCGTCGACAGCAGCGTCGACAGCACGTCCGGAACGATTGCGGCGAAGGCGACATTTCCAAATGAAAAGTATGAGCTTTTGCCCGGGCAGTACGTTGACGTCGAGATCGATCTTCAGACCCGTCCGAATACCATAATCGTGCCTACGGTTGCGCTGCTGACCGGCCAAAAGGGCCCCTACGTTTATGTCGCCAAGGCCGATGGTACTGTGGAAATAAGACAGGTCGAGATTGCCGGTGTCGACGGCAATCAAAGTGCTATCGGCACTGGCATCGTGAGTGGTGAGCGGGTGGTCATCCAGGGCCAGCTGCGATTGACTCCGACGGCACGGTGGGCGGAGGCGGCAAAGCCTGAGGGTGTTGCACCGGAAATCAAATCGAAGGACGGCGTGCAGCCATCGCCCGCGAGGGCGGCTGTTCGATGAATATTTCCGAGTTCTGCATTCGGCATCCTGTAGCGACGACGCTGATGTCGGTCGCCATGGTGGCAGGTGGGTTGTTCGGGTATCTGTTCCTGCCCGTTGCGGCGCTACCGCGCGTCGAATTTCCGGTGATCAATGTCTCGGCGTCGCTGCCGGGAGCGGCCCCCGATACGATGGCCAATGCGGTTGCGACGCCGCTGATCAAGCAATTCGCCACGATTGCGGGTATCGACACAATCAGCGCCAGCAGTTCGCAAGGTTCGACCTCGATCTCGGTGCAGTTTAACCTCAACAGAGATATCGACAGTGCAGCTGCCGATATCCAGTCGGCCATAGCACGCGTGCAGCGACAACTGCCGAACGAGATGACCGAACCCCCCAGCTACCGTAAGGTCAATCCAGCAGACGCGCCTATCCTGCTGCTGGCCTTGAGCGGTGCGGTGACACCCTTGCCCGACATGGATGCCTTCGGGCAGCAGGTTATCTCACCGGCACTGTCGACCATCCAGGGCGTCGCGCAGGTGCAGGTATTTGGCAGTCAGAAATATGCCGTACGCATTCAACTCGATCCAGACGTGCTGGCCGCGCGTGGCATTGGTGTCGATGAGGTGCAGACCGCGCTCGCCGCAGCAAATACCGTCACGCCGGTCGGCACGCTGAAGAATTCGGAGCAGGCATTCGCCATTCAAGCGACCACCGATCTGTCGACCGCTGATCAGTTCCGCAGCATTATCGTGGCGACACGAAACGGGCGGCAGATGCGGCTTGGTGATCTCGGCGTCGTGTCGGACTCGGTGGAAAACAATCAAACCGCAAGCTGGTACAACGACACGCGTGCCATCGTCCTCGGGCTCTACCGTCAGCCAGAAGCGAACACTGTCGACGTCGTCAACCGGGTGCGGGCATTGCTGCCGAGTTTCGACAGCCAGCTGCCGCGCGGTACCTCGCTCCAGGTTCTCAACGATCGCTCGGTTTCGATCCGCGACGCGGTCCACGACGTCCAATTGACGCTGGGCTTGACGATCGTGCTTGTTGTGCTCGTCATCTACCTGTTCTTGAGACGCCTGTCGGCGACCATCATTCCAGCACTGGCCGTGCCGATCTCCCTCATCGCTACGCTCGGCGGCATGTATCTGCTGAACTTCAGCATCGACAACATTTCTTTGCTCGGGCTGACGCTTGCCGTCGGTCTCGTCGTCGACGACGCCATCGTGATGTTGGAAAATATCTATCGACACATGGAGGAGGATAAACTCAACGCCTATGACGCGGCCCTATTGGGCAGTCGCGAAATTGGTTTCACCATCATTTCGATTACCGTGTCCCTGGTTGCGGTGTTTATTCCAGTGCTGCTGATGGGGGGCATCATCGGGCGAGTGTTCAACGAGTTCGCAGTTGTCGTGACGATTGCGCTTGCAGCATCGGCATTTGTTTCGCTGACGCTGACGCCGATGTTGGCTTCGAAGATGCTGCAAGTGCCCGACCACGGTCACCGTGAAAACATCGTCATACGAACTTTCGAGCGCGGCTTCAGCGCGGTGACCCGAGGTTACGATCGCTCGTTGCAATCGAGCCTTCGCTACAAACCGTTTATGCTGGTGGTTTTCTTCGCCACGCTTGCGGCGACCGGCTGGCTTCTGGTGACGACGCCAAAGGGCTTTTTTCCTACCGAGGATATCGGCCAGTTGTCGGTCTCCACAGAAGCCCGCCAGGATATTTCGTTCGAGGCAATGACAGCGTTGCAACAGCGCGTCGCTGCTGTCTTCCGCTCGTCACCGCACGTTGCCACCGTTGCAAACATCGTCGGTGGGTCCGCAGGCCAGGCTTCCGGTTTGAATACAGGCCGACTTTTCGTCGAGTTGAAGCCGCGCGGGCAGCGGCCGGCGTTGCCGCAAGTTCTTGCAGACCTGCGGCGCGAAACGAGCCGGATACCAGGCCTCAACACCTATGCCACGCCGGTTCAAAATCTGCGCATTGGCGGACGATCGAGTCGTGCGGAATACCAGTTCGTTATGCAGAGCCTGGATCGCGCTCAGTTGTACGATTGGTCGCAGAAAATGTCAGATGCCATGAGCCGCGATCCGCTGTTCGCCGACGTCAACAGCGACCTTCAAGTCAATGCCACTGAAGCAACACTCGTCATCGACAAGGACAAGGCCAGTTCGCTCGGCATCTCGTCGGAACAACTTCGTTCAACGCTCTATACCGGCTTCGGCAGCCGACAAGTGTCGACCATCTACAAGACTGGCGACACGTTCAGCGTGATCATGGAGTTCACGAGCAAGGCAAACTGGACGACCGCGCTGCTTCCCGACGTCCGTATCCGTAACGCGTCCGGCAAGCTGGTGCCGATCGGAGCCTTCGCACGGGTGGAGCGAACGGCGGGATCGCTGACCATCAATCAGTTGGGTCAGCTACCTGCCGTTACTTTATCCTTCAACCTGCCGCCCGGCGTATCACTCGGCGAGGCGGTCTCGCGTATCGACGCTTTGAAAGCCCAGTTGCAAGTTCCTCGTACGATCACGTCGACGTACTCTGGTAGCGCCAAGACCTATCAGGATTCACTTGCCAACCAAGGCGTGCTGCTGATCGCAGCAGTGGTCACGATCTATATTGTGCTCGGCATTCTCTATGAAAGTTATATCCATCCTTTGACGATCCTTTCGGGCTTGCCATCGGCGGTGGTGGGGGCGTTGCTTGCCTTACGCCTTTTCGGCATGGATCTCAGTCTGATCGCAGTGATCGGCCTGCTCATGTTGATCGGCATCGTGAAGAAAAATGCAATCATGATGATCGATGTCGCCCTGACCACGCAGCGCGAGGGCAAGCCACCCGTCGACGCCATTTATGAAGCTGCGGTGCTGCGGTTCAGGCCGATCATGATGACGACGTTCGCCGCGTTGCTGGGCGTGTTGCCGATCGCGATCGGTGCGGGGGCGGGTGCCGAGTTGCGGCAACCGCTGGGCATTGCACTGGTCGGCGGTTTGATTGTTTCGCAGGTGCTGACGCTCTACATGACACCAGTGCTTTACATTTACATGGAGCAGCTGGCCGCAGCGACCCGCAACCTTACAGGCCGCGTGATTTCGGCTCGTGCTTGACAACGGTGCCAGTCACGTCTTGACCCCGG
>JANYHG010000073.1 GCA_025359165.1 Hyphomicrobiaceae bacterium | reverse complement strand
CATCGCCCGCCAGCGGGTTGTCGATGACTTTCCAATCGGGGCGGACGCGCATCAGATCAGACCCGATCAACCCGCGCATGGGCATGAACGGCACGCCCTTTTCGGATGCCTGCAACCCCGCGTGGATCGCAGGACAGGTGGCGTCCAGCATGGCGATTTCGCCGGCTTTGAGGGCTGCGGTAAATCGCGGTGCGAGACCCTGCTCGCCGAGCGTGATGGCCGCCGCTTCGACGCGCGCGACGCAGCCGGCACCGATCAACTGATCGGCCTGAAAGCCGATGACCGGTGCGCCTACAATATGCAGATCGCGCACGGGACGCCGCATGAGTTCGGCCACGACCGCCATGGCGCAACCCGAATAATCCGGAGGCAGAATGACTTTGGCGCCGTCCTTGATGCGCGCGGCGAGGTTGGCGACAGATAAAACAGGTGGCGCGGATGTGAGCATTGGCGAGTCTCCGAGAGCCGACGACGATTCGATATATCTGTCTTTGTTCCGTTCTACACCGCTGCCTTACTGGCCAGAAGCGCGTCGATGTCGTCGTCGCCATAGCCGATCTCGTGCAGGACGTCTCGTGTGTGCTGGCCGAAGGTGGGTGCCGCACTCATCACGCCACCCGGTGTCGCCGAGAATTTGACCGGCAACCCGATCGTCTGCATGGTCCCGGCGATCGGATGCTCGACCGATGGAACCATGTCGCGTGCGATCGTCTGGGGGTGCGCGTGCATCGCGTTGACGTCGAGCACAGGTCCGGCCGGAACACCGGCGCGTTCCAGCGCCGTCAACCAGTGGTGCGTCGAGCCCGCTTTGAACCGTGGCGCGAGCTCGCCGAACAGCGCCGCGAGATTGTCCATGCGGCCACGCCCGGTTTCGAAGCGCGCATCTTTTGCCAAGGCGTCGGCATCGAGCACGCGACACAGGCGCTCCCAATTCGCCTGATTGGCCGCGCCCACGTTAATCCACCCATCGGAGGTCTGGAAAGCCTGATAGGGCGCATTGAGCGGATGCGCCGAGCCGAGCGGACCGGGCGCAATCCCGGTGGCGAATGCGATCGCCGATTGCCAGTACGTATGCGTGATGCCCGCCTCAAACAAGGACGTATCGACCAACTGACCTTCCCCGGTTTTTTGCTTGTGCGCGTAGGCTGCGAGCACGCCCATCGTCAGGAGAATACCCGCGGTGATATCGCAGAGTGGTGCGCCGACTTTCACCGGCGACCGGCTCGGCCCCTCCCCGGTGATCGACATGATGCCGCTCATACCTTGAGCGACGAGATCGAACCCGCCATGCAGCGCCAAGGGTCCCGTGCGACCGAAGCCGGACACGGCAGCATAAATCAGTCCGGGATTGATCATGCGCAGATCGTCGTAGCCGAGACCCAAACTCGGCATGGTGTCGGCCCGATAGTTTTCGATCAAGACATCGGCATCTCGCACCAGCCGCCGCAGCACGTCTTTGCCTAGCTCATGTTTCAGGTCGAGCACGATGCCGCGCTTGTTGCGGTTCATCATCATATAGGCGGCACTCTCGCCCGCGATGTCAGGTGGCAGTTGCCGACGGGTATCGTCGCCGCCCGATATCTTCTCCACCTTGACGACGTCGGCCCCCATGTCGGCCAGCATGAGGCCACACACGGGACCTGCCATTACGTGAGCGAGTTCGACGACACGCAGTCCGACGAGCGGGCCTTGACGTAGCATGTCTGTTCTCCGCCAGATGAGCACTTGGCGGAGCATTGCTCAGCCGCCAGGTTTCATCACGACCTTAATGCAGCCGTCCTGTTTGTCGCGGAATTTTTTGTACGTAGTGGATCGTGACTGTGCGGGGTAGAATGTCAAAGGCCGGGCACTTGGCCCGGCCTCCGTTTCCACGCTCATCTCAAGCGGTCAGTCCCACACGTTCTTCGGACGATGCCTTCTCAGGCGGCCCGAACGCGAGGTTTGGCCTGACGGCTGACGCGTGCTTGCGGCATGCGCTTCACCTTGGCCAGTCTCGAGTCCATCAGCTCGATCTCTTCGCCGCGTTTGTGTTCTTTGACGACCACATCGCGCGCCGAAAAGGCTTGCTTCAGAACGTCGACGATCGCATGCGGCCGGGTGTTGCCACCCAGAAACACGTCGAACGCCGCATAACCTGCATCTGGCCAGCTATGAACGGAAATGTGACCATCTCCGAGCACGGCTACGCCGCCGACGCCCTTACCGGGAATCGTGTGATGCAGATGACTATGGAGCAGAGTAGCTCCAGCTGCCTCGACGCAACCCTTCAAAGCATTTTCGACGATGTCCAAATCGCCGAGGTGCTTTGCACCGAACAAGTCGATGACGAGATGCGTACCCGCGAACTTGACGCCATCTCGTTCGATGAATTGGCTCGACTGAGCCGTTTCGGATGCCGAACGAGACGCCGCGTAAAGATCTTCCTTTTGGGTGGTGCTTGAACGAGTCAAGTCCATCCCCAATTGGAAGAGGGTGTCATTAAAGGCCATATGACCCTCCCCAACCAGTAGACAGATGATGACCCGTCGGCTCCTTACCTTTTGGTTTCAGGTTTTCCTTGACCTTTGGGGCAGGTGGACTGACGGACAAGAGCGCATATGGGGCAATACCCCCCTTGACGCAAGCGGAAATCACTGCCGGGGGGTAAGTTTTTTCCAGGTGGCAAAAACGCAGTGTTAACGACCACGTTTTGCATTGGGAATGGAACCAATCGCGACTTCCTGATGTGGCTGTAAGCACACGCCTACAAGTGCGCGAAATCGTTCTTCAGCAGTCGGCCGATCAGATGCGAGGTGAGGAATGCGGCGCTGAGGCCCAACAGCATCGCGGCGGCAACCATGCCCGCTTCACTCGCATCAGTGAAAGCGCGCAGATCCGTCACGCCGATGGCAACGAGGCAAAGCGGCGGCATCAGAGCACCGATCAGCAGAGCGTAGCGCCCCGGCGACTTTCCGGTCCGCCAGACGTAGCTTCCGGCGAGCAGGCCGCTGGCCAGCGCCGGTACCGTTCCGAACATATAGCCCATGAAGGCGAACCATGCAGCGATCTGCATCGCGTCCACCAACAGGGTTCGAAAAGACGCCGAGCTGCCGGCATCTGCGCCACCACTGAACTGCGAAAAAATGATCGCCACGACGCTGACGGCAGCGATGCACAAGGTACCCGCCAGTGGCCCAATCAGCGTCGTCAAGACTGCGACCTTCACAGGCAGCACCCAACGGCGAAAGCTCGGTGGCTTGGTGTCTCCGCTCATTCCAGAACCTTCGCTGCCACCAGCACCATGCGCCCCAGCACCGCCGTTGTTGCCGCGATGACGGCGATGAACGTGGTGTGGACGGAGGCTTGACCGCCCGTCACGACCGCCATCAGCGTCGCCGACACCGCCGCTGCGACGGCACCGTAAAGCCAATGAAAATTGCCGGTGCGATACACCAGCACCGAGACGACCAGCGCCGCCAGCGCGGCGGGAATGGCGGACCAGATATAGCCGTCGAGTACCCGGACAGCGGTGTAGGGTAGCAACTCGCCGGCCTTCAGGGCCTTGATGCTGGGCGGCCCCATGCCGAGCGATCCGGATACCAGATAAATAACGCCGAGGATCGCAGCAGCGATGGCCGGCCCGACCAGAGTGCCGAATACAAACGTGTAAATGGCCGGCAGCGTCGTCGAGACGCGTTTTTTGCGCGGAAAATTGACGACATTGGTCTTGTTCATGCGGCGGCTCCGACGGCAAATCACTGTTTGAGTGTAACACGCAGATACGGCCCTCGGCGAGCGCGTGCCGTACCGGGTCAGTGCTGCCTCCCCTCGTTGCCGCCTGCTAACTTAAACTCGAACTATCTCCCAACTAGGGTGGGTTTGGTAGTAAAACGATCGACACCCGCTCCGGGCTCTGTGCAGGCTGAAAGCCGACGATAATGGCAGTCTACGATATCGGCTTCGTATTGGAGCAGGCGCTGGGCCACATTACCCATTCCAAGAATCTCGAAGTGAATGTGCCGCTCGATCCGGAAGTGCGCGCTCATTGGGCATTAGTCGATTTCGAAGTCCGCGGCATGGCCGCGAGGATGCCGCTATATAAGAACAACTGGACCGTGCGATCAGGGGTTCGGGCGTCCCGCCAGCTGGCTCGCATGACGCGTCAGACCAAGCTCGATGCCCTGTTCTTTCACACGCAGGTGCCGGCGGTGTTGGCCGGACGCAGGTTTCGCGGCATTCCCACGATTGTTTCGCTCGATGCGACGCCGTTGCAGTACGACCAACTCGGGCAATTCTACCAGCATACCTCGGGGCCGGCGTGGCTGGAGAATCTCAAATGGCGGCTCAACCGGGATTGCTACAAATCGGCACGCCGGCTCGTCGCGTGGGGCGAATGGACCAAACGCGGCCTGATCGAGTCATACGAAGTGCCCGCCGATAAGATCGACGTCATTCCGCCCGGTGTGAATACCAGCGAATGGAAATCTCCCCGTCCTCGTGTAGACCACAATGGGCCCGTGAAAATCCTCTTCGTCGGCGGCAATCTCGAGCGCAAGGGTGGGTTGCTCTTGCTCGAAGCCTTCAGGTCGTTGCGCCATCTCGACATCGAATTGCACCTGGTCACCAAGGACGCGGTCGCGCCGGAGCCGGGCGTGTTCGTCTACAACTCAATGGCGCCCAACAGTCAGCCACTCAAGGATTTGTATCATTCGTGCGACGTGTTCGCATTGCCGACGCTGGGCGATTGTCTGCCGATGGTGTTGTCTGAAGCTGGCGCTGCCGAAATGGCAATTATTTCGACAGATATTGCTGCTATTCCAGAGATCGTCAGAAACCGCGATACTGGACTGACTGTCGCCGCAGGCGATTTGACGGCGCTAACGGAAGCGTTGCGGGATTTGATTATCAACCCTGAGCTGCGGATAAGGCTCGGCAAACAGGCGTTGGCGCACGTTGTCCGCCATTACGACGCGGGAATTAATGCCCGACGATTGCTTAATATGCTTAAAAATGAAGCAGAGATGGCCCGCGCTCTGAAGTAACGGATGTTAGATTGAAAGCGTGTTTTCCGGTCGTTACTCACACCGCGTATTTACAAGCCTGTATCACGGAAAAAAACGCCCTATGAACTTGTGCGTCGATAACAATTTCGAAAGGTTGGTCGTCGCCCTTGCATGCGATCTGGATCCTTCATGACGCACGACGTCTCAGCGCCGCCCATACGACCGGAAAAAAAGGGAACATTGCTGCGCAATGTTATGCACCTCGGATCGGCGCAGATTGCGACGATAATTATGGGTTTTTTTCTGACGGCGACGCTTGGACGTTCGCTCGGGTCGGCAGAATTTGGTGTACTTTATACTGTGCTGGCCATCAGCGGATTCGCGTCCGTCGCCATCGATTGGGGGCAGGCGACCTATCTTGTCCGAGAGGCGGCACGCGGCAGGCCCGATCAAGCCGAACTGATCGGCAGCGCGCTCCTGATGCGCACCCTCGGCACCGGCGTAGCGACCATTTTGGCGGCTCTGATCGCGTATGCATTCGGTTACGACCGAACCATCGTGTCGTTGGCACCATTGGTGGTGCTGGTTGGTTTTCCCGCCTCGCTCTATCAACCGTTCAATTGCATTTTCCGTGGCAACGACCGCATGGATGTCGATGCCATCGTCGGCATTGTTGGAAAGGCAATGGTTCTGGCCGCGACGCTGCTCGCTGTCTATCGCGGCGGCGGATTGACGCACGTGATCTTGGCGCAGGGGGTCGGTAGCATCGCCTCACTGCTGGTCGGGGGTACCATCGCGCGCCGCGCCGGCATAGCCGTGAAACGGCCGAAAGTTCTGCTGCTGCGTGAACTTTGGAGGGGGGGCGCACCCATCGTCGTGTTCGGACTTGCCTTCTCGTTACACTCTTTTGTCGACACGTTGATGCTGTCTCGGATGACAAGCTCGGCCGTTGTCGGGTGGTACGCCGCTGCAGGAACTATTCTCGGTATAATTATTGCGCCGGCGTCGATCCTGTCTGCCGCATCGTTTCCGGCATTGTCGCGCGCCTCGCGCTCGGTGCCCGATCTGCGTCGGACGCTGGCCGATACCGCACGAGTATTGATGCTCGTCGCGGGTTTTGCGGCCGCCGGTTTGTTCGTCTATGCCGACCATTTGGTCGCCATCGTCTATCGCCAAGGTCAATTCGACCAGGCGTCATCGATATTGCGCGTCTCGGCTGTGGTTTTACCGCTGCTGTTCGTCGGCTTTCTGTACGGCAATGCAATGACGGCAATCGGCAAGACAAACGAGGTCGCCGCGATGAAAGTCGTCAGCATCGTCCTTGGTGCGGGTTTGAACTGGTACCTTATCGAACTGTGCCAGAGGCGTTTCGGGAATGGAGCTATCGCCTTGGCCATTACCGGCGGATTTCTGGAACTATTTGCCGTTGGTTGTTTTCTCGTGTTTTTGCCGCGTGGCGTCGTATCGCGTTCGTCGTTGTATCTTTTTTCGAGGGCGGCTTTCGCGGCGCTGTGTACGGCTGTTCCGCTGCTGCTGTTGCAACACAATCCGCTCTGGCAGTCGGTGCCGGTGTTTACGCTTGTCTTTCTTGTAATCTCGAGTGCGCTGGGGCTGATCCTTCCGGCTGATATCAATTATGTCGTTGGGTACTCGAAACACTGGTTGGTCCGGCAGCGGACTGTGCCCGCCGAATAAACGAGATTTAGGCAGGCCCGGAAACGCCACTGCGGTAATAGTCGCGGTAAGCGCGGCCTTTATAATGCTCCACGCTCAAGAGTGCTGCCGGATCTGCCTCATTGAGGATGACACAGAGCGCCTTATCGCTCGCGATATCATTGTCGGAAAGTGTTTCGAGCACCAATCTTTGACTGGTTTTTCCCCATTTAACGACGAATATGTATTTGTCGCACATCCGAGAGATCATGTTGAAATCTGCAACCGTTGCCATCGGCGCGACAGTCAGCAGGATGACATCATACGTCTGGCGTGCGGTTGCTAAAAGCTTCTCCATACGCGCAGACCCGAGCAGATCGGATGCGTTTTCTACGTTCGTATCGAGCGGACAGCAGAGCACATCGACGGGCGAACCGTCCATTTTAACCACGAAGCTCGGGAGTTGCGCCGGGTTGTCCAGGGCTTCGATCAGCCCGGAACGGGCTGTCGGCGTCAGGGCTCGCGTCAGTGTCTGATCCCGGAAATCCGCATCGATAAGAAGGGTGCGTGTACCAGCGTGCGAAGCTAGGTACGCCAGATTGGTCGCAATAGCCGTCTTGCCCTCTTGCGGCACCGACGACACCACACAGAATACTTTAGCTGCATTATCGTGCCGTTGACTATTTTTGATCAACGCCCAGACGTTACGCAGTGAGTCTGTGTAGCGAGACTTCGGTCGGTCGAGCACGTATCCGGTTGTCGCAGCGTTGCCTCCCTTTAAGTCTGACGAGATGTCAGGCAGGGCGGCGCAATAAAGACCGGTGGCGCGGCGGACTTGTGCGGGTGCCCGGAAAACGCCGAATGGGAAATCTCGAGCGAATACGGCGGCAATTCCCAAAAGCATCCCGAGCAGTGAACTTCCCGCAAGAAGTATCAGTTTCCTTTTTGAGGCTTCGGACTGCGACGGCGGTGCCGCACGAGTAATGATGCGCGCATCGGCACTGATCAGTGGTTGGGCATCCGCTTTGCTGGTTTCGCTGAAGCGCTGCAAAGTCGTATTGTAGAGTTTCCGAAGCGTATCTGCTGCTGTTTCTAGCTCGCGCATCCGCGCCTGCGCAAGGCTTGTCGCACTTTGTTCGGTCAATACCTCTGCAGCCGTCGACGCAAGTTCAGTGTAACGAGCTTTCGTGACCTCATGGTCTCGACCGAACGATCGTGCGAGCCTCTTTTGCTCTGTTCGGATGGCGACGTTTATAGCCTCCATTTTCTTCTGGTTCTTGATAGCCGCTTCGTGCGTCTTCCCGACTTTGCTCTCGATCTCCTGCGCTCGCGACGAAAGGTCGAGGTACTGTGATCTCAATCGAAGAATGAGATCATTGTCTGGCACAAGTGTCGCGCTGTCGTTCGATGTCTCATATCGGCTCAGTCGCGCTTTGCCTTCGGCAATCTCGACCCGTGCCGTCGCCAAGTGAGTGCTCAGATTATCCAGCTGTTCAGATGAAATGGTTTTATCCTTGATGCCGATCAGATTATTGGCCATTTTATACTGAGTTAAGGCACTCTCCGCATCGTTCAACTGAGATTTAAGTTCTGCCAAGCGGTCTTGAACCAACTTGTTCACAGTTTGCGTCGAGTTGATTTTTGCGGTCACCGAGGCCGAGAGGTAGGTCTCGGCGATCGCGTTGGCAATTTTCGCTGCTTTCTGCGGATCCTTGGATTCATAGGATATGCCGAACACGAATGGCCCGTCTTGACGGTACACATAGAGATTTCGTGTCAACGCTTCGAACGCGACCCGCTCAGGGTCGGCTGATCTTACCACCGGTGCCGGTTTCGAGCCGAGAAAGCTTTTGACGCGGCTTGAAAGTGTTGGGGTGGGCGCGGCGTTGGCGTCGCCCGCATCTTTGCCTCCGAATTCCGGATCGCTCGTCAGGTTGAGGGAGCGTATAACGGGAAGGATGATACTCTCTGACGAAATAATTCGGATTTGGCTCCAGATATCGGAGTCGTCGAAAGCTGGCTCGTCGATCAGCTTGCTCGACTGCAAATATCGCTTCAGGCCTCGCTCTACGACCAGATCGACATTGGCTTTGTATTTTGGCGATACGAGAGAAAGCAGGGCGAGTGCCGCGACGAGCCCCAGTGCGGTGCCGGCAACGATGGGAAGCCAGCCGCGGCGTGCTATCCCGACGACATCAGATATATCGGGTTGAACGGTTGTGAGGGTCCGGTCCTGCATGTCGGAGGCGGCGTCTTGACGGTCAATCGCGAGGGACATTGGGGATCGCTCTTCAAATTTGCGGGAAGGCAAAAGTCATCGACCTTGCAGCCAGCCGCATTCGTGCGCGTGGACGGGGGTATCCACGCGTGGTCACGGTGTTTTCTAAAACACTAACAAGTGTTTTAGTCTTTGCGCCACCGTCAAATACTCCGATAGTAAATGCGTACGGGGCCACACCGCCTGCTAGGAAGTAGCAAAGTGCGGGCAAACGGAATCATCGCGTTATTTTCAAAAAATAATCATGGCGCCGAAAATTTGACTTGCGGCGCTTTGGAGCTGGCATATGATGCAGCATTACAGCCGATGCTTCAATGTCTTTGTTGTTACTGGTCAATTTCATACGATTGATCAATAGTGTTTCGTTGTTTGAAGCGCAAGGACAGGCAGATCTTGGGCGGAGCCCGCAACCTCATCGTGCCGCTTCTACCCGAGGTAGTCATAGGAATTTTCTATACGGCGAAGTGCTTTTGGAAGCACTATTTGGTCATGATCGGGAATGAGCGATATTTTGATAGATAATCGCAGTCGATTGCCGAGCTATCCGCGGGCCATGAGCGTGCCTGAGGTGTTTGGGTGGCACGCCAGACAGCACCCGGATCGAAATGCCGTCTTCGATGACGAAGATCGTTTGACCTACAGGGAACTCGATGAACTGAGCAATCGGCTCGCACGCCGACTTTTGTTAGAAGGGGTGTCGGCAGGGGACTTTATCGGCACTGTTACCTCGCGCTCGATCGAGACTGTGGTCCTTTGGCTCGCGATCCTGAAATCCGGCGCGGTTTATCTTCCCATCGATCCGCTTTATCCGCCTGCGACGATCGCCATGATGCTTGAAGACGCCCAGCCGCGATTGGTCGTCGCTGACGGCGAGTATGTGCGATCCGGGATCGTCGACAGCAAGTTTTGCGTGCTCGATCTCGAACAGCTTTTTGCCGCCGCGCACGCGGAAGCCGATTCACCGGTCGTCTGCGCGTCGACAGCGGCCAGTCCGGCCTATGTCATGTTCACGTCAGGCTCAACCGGGCGACCGAAGGGCGTGCTCGTCCCGCATCGCGCGATTATCCGACTTGTCCGCGACCAGACCTACGTGCGCTTCTCCGAGCGCGAGGTGTTTTTGCAGATTTCGGCGCTCGCCTTCGACGCTTGCACGTGGGAGATCTGGGGTGCCCTGCTCAACGGTGGCGGCGTCGCCATCGTCAGGGGCGCGCGTCTGTCGATCCCGGAGATCGGCGCGGCCATCGCACGGCACGGCGTCACCAGCATGTTTTTTACGTCGGCCTTGTTCAACGCAATCGTCGACATCGACATCGATGCGCTAGAGGGACTTGAGCAGATCATGGTCGGCGGCGACGTCGTATCGCCGCAGCATGTGGCGAAAGCCATGGCACGCTTTCCGAAGGCGGATTTCATCAATGGGTATGGCCCGACGGAGGCAACGACTTTCAGCGTCTGCTATCGG
>JANYHG010000052.1 GCA_025359165.1 Hyphomicrobiaceae bacterium | reverse complement strand
GAAGCAGAAGCGGCTCGAAATCCATCAACCGATCCTGACCAACGACGATCTCGAACGTATACGGCAGATCGGCGCGGTCGCCGACAACCAGTTCTCGTCGGTTACCATCGACATCACCTATCCCGCTATCAAGGGCGCGCGAGGCATGAGCTGGGCGCTCGACGTGGTGTGCGCGGAGGCCGAAGAGGCGGTGCGCTCGAAAGACTACAACATCATCATTCTTTCCGACCGCCTGGTGGGACCGGACAGCGTGCCGATTCCGTCGTTGCTGGCGGTCAGCGCCGTGCATCACCACCTGATCAAGCAGGGTTTGCGGACGTCGGTCGGTCTCGTGGTGGAAACCGGCGAGGCGCATGAGGTGCATCAGTTCGCAACGCTGGCCGGCTATGGTGCCGAAGCGATCAACCCTTATCTCGCGTTCGAAACGCTGGAGCAGTTGCTGCCGGAGCTCGAAGAAAAGCTCACCGTCAAAGAAGCACAGAAGCGCTACATCAAGGCCATCGACAAAAGCCTGCTGAAGGTGATGTCGAAGATGGGCATATCGACTTACCAGAGCTATTGCGGCGCGCAGATTTTTGACGCCGTCGGCCTCAAGAGCGCGTTCGTGAAGCGCTATTTTACGGGCACGCACACGCAGGTCGAGGGCGTCGGGCTGATCCAGATCGCGCGCGAGACGGTGGAGCGCCACCGGCAGGCGTTCGCGGCGGTGCCGCATCTGGAGACGCAGCTCGAAGTGGGCGGCGAGTACGCCTATCGCACGCGCGGCGAAGCGCACATGTGGCGGCCGCAGACCGTGGCGGACCTGCAGCATGCGGTGCGCGGCACTGCTGTGAAAGATGCGATGGCTGGGAAGGTCCCGCAGAAGTGGCGGGATTACGCGAAGGGCGTCAACGACCAGTCCGAGCAGCTGATGACGCTGCGTGGCTTGTTCCGCATCAAAACGGCGAGCGAGATGGGCCGTGAATCGATCCCGCTCGAGCAGGTGGAGGCGGCGGAAAAGATCGTCAAGCGCTTCGCAACTGGCGCGATGAGCTACGGCTCGATCAGCCGCGAAGCCCACACCACGCTGGCGATCGCGATGAACCGTATCGGCGGTAAGTCCAACACGGGCGAGGGCGGCGAAGAGAGCGATCGTTACGTCAAGATGCCGAATGGCGACAGTATGCGGTCGGCCATCAAGCAGGTGGCATCCGGACGCTTCGGCGTGACTACGGAGTATCTGGTCAACTCCGACATGATGCAGATCAAGATGGCGCAGGGCGCAAAACCCGGCGAGGGCGGCCAATTGCCCGGCCATAAGGTCGATGCAACCATTGCCAAGGTGCGGCATTCGACGCCGGGCGTCGGCCTGATCTCGCCGCCGCCGCATCATGACATTTACTCGATCGAAGATCTGGCGCAGTTGATCTTCGATCTCAAGAACGTCAATCCGAAGGCCGATGTATCGGTCAAGTTGGTGTCGGAAGTCGGCGTCGGCACGGTCGCGGCTGGCGTCGCGAAGGCTCGCGCCGATCACGTCACCATCTCCGGCTTCGAAGGCGGCACCGGCGCGTCGCCGCTGACGTCGATCAAGCATGCCGGATCGCCTTGGGAAATCGGGCTCGCCGAAACGCATCAGACGCTGGTCGTTAATCGTCTTCGCTCGCGCATTGCGGTGCAGGTCGATGGGGGCGTTCGAACGGGGCGCGACGTGGTGATCGGTGCGCTGCTGGGCGCCGACGAGTTCGGTTTCGCGACCGCACCCTTGATCGCCGCCGGCTGCATCATGATGCGCAAGTGCCATCTCAATACCTGCCCGGTCGGCGTTGCGACCCAAGACCCTGAACTGCGTAAGAAGTTCAAGGGTGCGCCCGAGCATGTCATAAACTTCTTCTTCTTCATCGCTGAGGAAGTGCGCGAGTTGATGGCCGAGCTGGGTTTTGCCACCTTCAACGAGATGGTCGGCCAGTCCGACACGCTCGATACGGAAAGTGCGATTGGTCACTGGAAGAGCCGCGGTCTCGATTTCTCCGGATTGTTCGAGCGTCCCGATGTGCCCGCTTCGGTTGGCATCACGCATACCGAGCGACAGAACCATGGACTCGAGAAAGTTCTCGATCAGGCGTTGCTGACGGGGGCCAAAGCGGCGCTCGAGAAGAAAACACCGGTCAAGATCGAACAGGCGATCTCGAACCGCGATCGCGCGGCCGGTGCCATGCTGTCTGGCGAAGTCGCGCGCCGGTATGGCCACGTTGGCCTTGCCGAAGATACCATTCACGTCACGCTCAAAGGCATCGCCGGGCAGTCGTTCGGTGCGTGGCTGGCTGGTGGCGTCACGTTGGATCTGATCGGCGAGGCCAACGATTACGTCGGCAAGGGCCTGAGCGGTGGCAAGCTGATCGTGCGTCCGGATCCGAACAGCGGCATCGTGCCCGAAGAGAGCATGATTGCCGGCAACACGGTGCTATATGGAGCGATCTCGGGCGAAGCCTATTTGCGTGGCGTCGCTGGCGAGCGCTTCGCCGTTCGCAATTCGGGCGCTGTCTGCGTTGTTGAAGGCACCGGCGATCATGGCTGCGAATACATGACCGGCGGTGTCGTCGTGGTGCTGGGGCCGACGGGTCGCAACTTCGCGGCCGGGATGAGTGGCGGCATCGCTTACGTGTTGGACGAGGCCGGCGACTTCGAGGCCAAGTGCAACCTCGCCATGATCGAGCTCGAGCCGGTCGCAGCGGAAGAAGAGGTCATGCGCAAGCTCGCCAATCAGGGTGGCGATCTCGCCGGCCACGGCTTGGTCGACGTGATGCAGAACATGACCGGACAGGATGCCGAACGGCTTCATGCCCTCATCACCCGCCACGCGCACTACACCAATTCTTCCAAGGCGAAGACCATTCTCGCCGACTGGCCGGGATGGCAGAAGAAGTTCCGCAAGGTGATGCCGGTCGAGTATCGCCGCGCGCTCGCTGAAATGAGCCTGCATCAGAATGCGGAGCGCACCAACGTCGACGCCCTCGATATCGGTGTGCGCAAGAAGTCGAAGCCCAAGGCGAAGGCTGCGGAGTAGGATCGATGAGCTCGAACGGTTTCGCCACTACACCCGAGCCGCCGTACTACGCCGTGATCTTCACGTCGAAGCGCACCGAGGGCGACACCGGCTACGACGCGATGATGGACGTCATGGCCAAGTTGTCCACGGAGCAGCCGGGCTATCTCGGACGCGAAAGCGTGCGCGGTGCCGATGGCTTGGGAATCAGCGTGATCTACTACAAGGACGAAGCCTCGATCGCAGGATGGAAGGCTCAGGCGCAGCACGCGTCGGCGCAACGCATAGGCCGCGAACGTTGGTACGAGCACTACGAAATGCGCGTCGCCAAGGTGGAGCGCGCCTATTCCGGCCCGGAGGGGCGGTGATGAGGGCGATTGTGAGTAAGATCGCAGCCAAAGGAATTCGCAGATGACGACGCTTGTCAAAACAGTTCCGGCATCTGAACTGCCTACCGGCTGGCAGGCGGAGCTTGGCGTGAGTGGTGCCGAGATGGTGCGTGTCGAGCTGCGGGAATTGATCAAGACCGCAGAAAGCGATGCCGCTGCCGAATCGCTTGCGCGTCTGCATGCAATCAAGCCTGCACCGGCCCGTATCGATACAACGTCCGTCATCCGCGCTGAACGTGACCGCAGGGATGACCGCATCAAATGACCTTGGTGCTGGACACATCCGTCATCGCGAAGGTGTTTGTCGCTGAACCCGACCGGCCTTTGGCCGTGAAGGTATTGAGTGACGCCATCGCTGCAAAAGCGGCGGTGTGGGTGCCGAGTTTGGTGCTTTCATGAAAATCTACGGTGACGTGCTGTCGGGTAATTGCGACAAGGTCCGCTTCACAGCGGATCAACTCGGGTTGCCTTATGAATGGGTGGAAATCGACAGTGTGCACGGCCGCACTCGCACGCCCGAGTATCTGGCGAAATTTCCACAAGGCCAAGTGCCAGCGGTCGAACTCGATGATGGGCGCACATTGGCCCAGTCCAACGCGATCATCCGCTTCCTGGCGCGTGGCTCGGCGCTGCTGCCCGATGACGCGTTCGCGCAGGCCAAGATCGACGAGTGGTTGTTCTGGGAACAGAACAGCCACGAGATGTTCGTCGCCAACATGATCGGGCACATGACCTACAAGGGGCAAAGCAAAGAGACGCGCGAAGCATTCCGTGTCGAGCGTGGTGAAAAAGCGCTCGACCACATGGAGCGCCAACTTTCAAACCGCGATTGGCTGGCCGCCGATCACATGACGCTCGCCGACATCGCGCTGTTCGCCTACACGCGCAACGCCCACAAAGGCGGCTTCGAGATGAGCGGCCGCCCCCATATCCGAAAATGGATCGCTGCCTGCGAGCAGCAACTGCACTCGGCCTAACTCAACACGCGCACGCGCATAATTCACGACAGACGGCAAGAGATACGCACATGGGCAAGATCACGGGTTTCATGGAATTTCAGCGGGCGGAGCGGCCGTATGAGCCGGTCGCAAAACGCGTCAAGGACTGGAAGGAGTTCGTCGTGCCGCTCGGCGAGAAGGACACGAAGGTCCAGGCCGCACGCTGCATGGATTGCGGCATCCCCTATTGTCACAGTGGAACAACGGGTGGCTGCCCGGTCAACAACCAGATCCCCGACTGGAACGATCTCGTCTACAACGGCCACTGGAAGCAGGCGCTGGATAACCTGCACTCGACCAACAATTTTCCCGAAGTAACCGGTCGCATTTGCCCGGCACCGTGCGAAGCGGCGTGCACACTCAATCTCGACGACAATCCGGTGGCGATCAAAACCATCGAGTGTGCCATTGTCGATAAAGGGTGGGACGAAGGCTGGATCGTACCGCAGCCAGCGCTGAAGAAGACAGGCAAGAAGATCGCCATCGTCGGCTCTGGCCCAGCGGGGATGGCTGCGGCGCAGCAACTCGCACGCGCCGGTCACACTGTCGACGTCTACGAGAAGAACGCGCGGCCGGGTGGCCTGATGGTCTACGGCATTCCCGATTTCAAGATGGAAAAACACGTCATCGAGCGCCGCGTGACCCAGATGGCAGCCGAGGGTGTCACTTTCATTTGTAATGCCTACGTGGGTGCTACCCACAAAATCGAAGATCTCGAAGCGAAATATGACGCGGTGCTGCTGGCGGGTGGAGCCGAGAAGCCGCGCGATCTGCAAGTGCCCGGTCGCGATTTGCGCGGCATCCATTATGCGATGCATTTCCTGCCGCAGCAGAACCGCCGCAACGCCAGGGAGCCGCTCGGCCTCGGCACCGAAGAATTGGCCACCGGCAAGCAGGTCATCGTCATCGGCGGCGGCGACACGGGATCCGACTGCATTGGCACGTCGATCCGGCAGGGAGCCAAGTCGGTGACGCAACTCGAGATCATGCCGGCGCCGCCGGAGAAGGAGAACAAGACTCTGACGTGGCCGCATTGGCCGTTGAAGATGCGGACGTCGTCGTCGCAGGCCGAAGGGGCCAAGCGCGATTTTGCGGTCACCACCAAACGGTTCGAAGGTACGGGCGGTCGCGTCACCAGCCTCGTCTGCGCGCGCATCGACGATAGTTTCAAAGAAATTCCGAACAGCGAGTTCAAGCTGCCGGCCGACATGGTGCTGCTGGCTATGGGCTTCGTGGCACCGGTCGCCGACGACGTCATCACTCAGCTGGGTCTCGATGTTGACGCGCGCGGTAACGTGAAGGCTGACGATCGGGCCTACGCTACGTCGCGACCGAAAATCTTTGCAGCCGGAGATATGCGCCGTGGTCAATCGCTGGTCGTGTGGGCCATTCGCGAGGGCCGCCAGGCCGCTCACGCCATCGACAAGGCTCTGTCGGCGCACGGGCGGAGCGATCTGCCGCGCTAAGCCCTACCGTGACACTCCCAACCCGGCGACAGTCCATGAATGAACTTTTCATGCTGCGTGCTCTGGCCGCCGGTCTGGGGTTGGCCCTTATCGCCGCGCCGCTCGGCTGCTTCGTCGTCTGGCGACGCATGGCCTACTTCGGCGAGACCGTGTCGCAAACGGGCTTGATCGGCGTCGCGCTCGGGATCGGCCTGTCTATCAATCCGACGCTCAGCGTACTCGCTGTCACGGTGGGAGTGTCGATGTTGTTGTTGCTGCTCGGTCGGCAGACCAAGGTGCCGGTGGATTCTGTTCTCGGCGTTCTTGCCCATACCGCTCTGGCCGCCGGCGTCATCGCCACCGCCCAAGTCAGTTCCACCCGCAACGATCTTTTGATGTCGATCCTGTTCGGCGACGTGTTTTCGGTCACCGTCGCCGATCTCCGCTGGATCTTCATCGGCGGCGCGTTCGCGCTGGGTGCACTGCTCTGGCTGTGGCGGCCGTTGTTGGCAATCTGTGTGCACGAAGATATGGCGGCGGCCGAAGGCGTCAATGTCGCCCAAACCAATGCGGCCTTCATCCTGGTGCTTGCCTTCGTCGTCGCCGTCTCGCTTAAAATAGTCGGCGCGCTCGTCACGATCGCCTTTCTCATCATTCCCGCCGCCGCCGCGCGTCCATTTTCGGAAACGCCGGAGCAGATGGCTTTTTTCGCGACCATTTTCGCCCTGCTGTCGGCAGCTATCGGGTTGCTGATTTCCTATTCGGCCGATGTTCCCGGCGGCCCGGCGATCGTCATGGTGCTTGCCTCGATCTTCGCCGTCAGCATGGCTGCGACGCTATGGCGTGCGCCCGCTTGATCTTGTCGCGCGTTAGGTACGGGTAAAGTGACGGCGGCGGATGGTCTGCCGTCATAACTCGCTGCCTCCTCCATAACATAGAGCCCCACGGCATGAGCCCATGACCGACAAGCTTCTGCCAATTCTGCTTCTGTTGGGTTCCAACGTGTTCATGACCTTCGCGTGGTACGGACATCTCAAGTACAAGGCGTCGCCGTTGTGGGTCGTGGTTCTGGTCAGCTGGGGCATCGCTTTCTTCGAATACTGCCTGGCCGTTCCGGCCAATCGTATCGGTAGTGCCGTTTATTCGCCCGCCCAGCTCAAGACCATTCAGGAAGTTATCACCCTGATCGTCTTCGCGGCCTTCTCCGTTTTCTACTTCGGCGAGAAATTCAGCATCAGCTACGCTGTCGGCTTCGTTCTCATCGCCGCCGGGGCTTACTGCGTTTTCAGGTCACCCTTCGGGTGAGGCGCGGCGTACAGCTGTGTTGCTATTCGAGAGGGCGAGCCATCGGCGCCATAAACAGTCCCACAATCGCACACAAACGAATTGACCACTGTCTCCGAAACCGCTATTGCCTCCCTCGCACGCGCCCGTAGCTCAGCTGGATAGAGCATCAGACTACGAATCTGAGGGTCAGAGGTTCGAATCCTTTCGGGCGCGCCACTCCGGTACAAATGTGCGAACCCCAGGGGGCAATTGCGCCGCCACTCGCAACGGCTTGTTCCAAAACGTCTTCCAGCCCATTACGCCGACATTGTTTTCGCCGACTTCAATGCGGTCGATGATAGCGCCAGTCCAAGGCGGCGTTCGATTGCGCGGGCGGTACGGTGCGCGATACGAAAGCCTGCACTTGCCGAAGGCTCTCGCGTGCTTCCGGCAGCAAGCGCGCGAAGATCGGCCAGATGTGCGGTACGCCGCGCACCAGGTGCAATTCGACTTCGACACCCTGCTCGCGCGCTGCGGCGGCGAAACGGGTCGAGTCGTCGCGCAGGACCTCGTCGGTGCTCGCAAAAATAAGTTGCGGTGGGAGGCCACGCAAATCGGCATAGAGTGGCGAGCAACGCGGGTTGCGTGGGTCCGCCGGTCCCAGATAATACCGTGCCGCCTCGCGAACGCCCTTCGCCGTAAACATCGCACACTTGCGATTGTTGGCCTCGACCGACGGCCCAGTCACCGCGAGATCGGTCCATGGCGAGAACGTGATCACCGCCGCCGGTAACGCCAGGCCGCGATCTCGCATTTCGAGCGCCGCATTCAGCGCCAGACCGCCACCGGCGGAGTCGCCAGCCAAAATGATACGGCGCTGTGGAAAGGTTTTTTCCAGCCACCGACAGGCCGCCATCGCGTCGTCGAGGGCGGCGGGAAACGGGTGTTCTGGTGCCAGCCGATAGTCGAGCGAGTAGACCGGTGCGTTGCAGTGTTTCGCCATACCGAGCGCCAACTGCCGGTGCGTTTGCGGCGAGCCGAAGAAATATCCGCCGCCATGAAGGTAAAGGACCACGACATCGTCGCGAAGCGCCGGAACGTGTGCGCGCTCGGTGGTTTCGAACGTCAGTCCTTCGATGGTCAGAGGCCCAACCTTCCAGTCCGGTGGAATTTTCAGCACCTCTGGCCGCGGCGTGCCCACCGACGCGCGCGCCTTGGCGACATCGATGCCGTTCTTGCCCGAACGTTTCATGGTGTAGCGCAACATGGTGCACATCGCGAAAGCTTGCCAACTGGCCATCTGCTATTTTCCTTTTGGCACCGGATCGCATCTCACACTTTTTTGGGCCGTGAGTTCAGCCTCCATGTGCGCCTGATCCAGCACGAGTATGCGTGCGAGCATGACGCCACTCGTCCCGGGTGCAGCGACGAACCTGGCTTTCGGAAATTCGGCTTCGACGCGTGCTGCGTCCTTGGCCTGCCCGAGAAAAACATCGGCACTGCCGCCCTTGATGTCCGCCGCGCTCAGCTTGAAGAAATTATCGGTGTTACGTGCGAACAACGCCAACGACCAATAGCCGTACGATGGCTGAATTGCGATACGCACCGGATCCGTGCTGACGTCATAGACGCAGACTGCATACAGCAGATCCGGGCTCGGTTTGACGACGGTGCGTGACGTGTCGGTCGGCAACGGATTGGCCAACACACGGTTGGTGCCGAACTGCGCGCTGGCCCGCCGCATGAAAATCGTGGTTATTCCCACCGGCACCATCTCGACGACAGCGACGTGAAAGGCTGCGGCGAGCACCAGGGTAACGACTGTGAGCTTGATCCACCGGCTCATGCGCACTCCGCACGCTTGATCGACGGCAGCGGAACGCTGGCAAGATCCGCGAGTAACTCGGGCGCAGCGTTGTAAATGCGGAAAGTAAGATTGAAGCCGCCCGCATGGTCGCCGGTCGGCAGCCAGTTGCCGGCCTGTTTTGTCGGCGCTGCAATCAGCATAAATGTTCCATTGGCGTTTGGTGCCAGATTGCCCATGTTGAATGAAAAGCGGTTGGCCGAATTGGGAATGAGAAAATTGTCGTCGGCGTAAGCTGTGATCGACCACCAGCGCGCATCGGTCGGCTTGCCTTCGATCACATAGGTGCATTTGGCACGCAGCGGCTGGCCGCTGTCGTCGGTGTTCGCGAAGAAGTACACGGCTTCCGATTTGTTGAGAGCAAACAGGCCTGTCACCGCGATGTTGGCGCGCAGATAGATGCCGGCCTTCTCGCTGCCGACGTCGGGGTTGGTGCGCCACGCTCCGACGGCGATGTTGTGACTGCCGACCGGATGCATCACCAGCCACCACGCCGAGCCAATGCCCAGCATCAGCGACACGACCAGCACGCTCAGCGCGGTCAAAATGCTATTGATCATCGGCGTGATCTCATGGACATCGCGGTCAGGTCGACACCTTGGCACCGCCCCTCGCGTCGCCATTACGTTGCATGATCCGACGCAGCCATTTGTAGCAAGTTCCAGGCATCAGCCGCTGCAGCCGGTCGATTAAGCGCGCATCCCCGCCGATCAGCACGCGCGGCTCGTTCGCGAGGATGCCGGCGATGATGGTGTCAGCTGCCTGCGCCGGCGTCGAGCGCGCCAATCTCTCGAAACTCTCCTCCAGGCGCGCACGATGGTTCGATTTAGACGCCACCGCTCGCGCATTCTTGGCGATGTTGGTTTTGATGCCACCCGGATGCACCGTCATTACCTTGATGTGACCGCCACGCTCTTCGAGCTCGTGGCGCAGCGATTCCGAATAGCCTCGCACCGCAAACTTCGCAGCCGCATATGCCGTTTGCCCGGGCGGCCCCATAAGTCCGAACACACTGGATATGTTGACGATGTGCGCCTGCGGCTGCGCCACCAGATGCGGCATGAACGCCCGACAGCCGTGCACGACACCCCAAAAATTTATGTTCATCAGCCAGTGCATGTCCGCCAGTTCGATCTCGTCGTGGTCACCCATCAACGCCACGCCAGCGTTATTGACGATAATGCCGAGCCTGGGATGTGCCTTCGTCGCCGCGGTGGCGAAGCGGGCGACGTCGGCGGCGTCTGAAACGTCAAGTTTGTAGGTCGTAACGGTAATGCCGGTTTTACCCGCAAGCTCTGCAGCCAACGCCGCCAGCCCGACCTCGTCGCGGTCGGCGAGTGCCAGGCTGCAACCCCGATCGGCGAGCGCCAACGCAAGGGCCCGCCCGATGCCGCTAGCGGCTCCGGTCACGGCTGCTGCTGTGCCTTGCATTTTTGTCACGACATCCCCTCGCTGCAAATCATTGGTAGCGGCTGTCGCCTTGTTCTGCTCGGCCCTGGCGGCTTGATCGACAACTGAAGGTGTAGGCCAATCTATTGACACTATGCGTGTCATAACTGTAGATGTCGGTCAACTCTAAATTTCCAGGCGTCGGCCAACCGTTCCAAACCCTGCGATCCCGTCGCAAACAAGAACGAGTTTGCGGCAAGCAACCACAGCGTAACTGTTCGATCAGGCTCAAGCCTCTGACATCGCTGCGAGCGCATCAAGGAATTCCCAAATGTTAGCTCAATTCGTGGATGTTCTGATTGTCGGCGCAGGGTTGTCAGGCATTGGCGCCGCATATCATCTGCAAGAGTTCTGCCCGGGAAAAACCTTCGCGATTGTCGAGGGCAGAGAGCGGTTGGGCGGCACCTGGGATCTATTCCGCTATCCAGGCATTCGCTCCGATTCCGACATGTTCACTTTCGGCTACTCGTTCAAGCCGTGGACCGATGCCAAATCCATCGCCGATGGTCCAGCGATCCTGAAATACCTGCAGGAAACCGCGCAACAGTACGGGATCGATGCAAAAATCCGTTTCCAGAGCAAGGTGAAGAGCGCAACGTGGTCGTCGGTGGACGCGCTGTGGACGGTCGAGGTCGTGCAAGGACCAGAGCAGATGTCGGTGACCTACACGTGCAACTTCCTGTTCATGTGCAGCGGTTACTACAGGACAGAAGCAGGGTACGCGCCAGAGTTTCCGGGCGCGGCGGCCTTCAAGGGCAAGATCGTGCATCCGCAGAAATGGCCGGACGATCTCGATTACACCGGCAAGCGCGTTGTCATCATCGGGAGCGGTGCCACGGCAGTGACCCTGGTGCCAGCAATGGCAAAGACGGCGGCGCATGTCACCATGCTCCAGCGTTCCCCCACCTACGTGGTCTCGCGGCCAGCGGTCGATACCCGAGCGGATTGGCTTCGCGACCACCTGCCGGCGAAGATGGCCTATTCGATCATCCGTTGGCGCAACGTCTTGTGGGGAATGTATATCTACCGGCTGGCGAAAAAACGCCCGGACGGAATGAAAGCCTTCATCTTGAAGGGTGTGCAAGATGAGCTGGGTGCGGACTTCGACGTCAAGAAGCATTTCACGCCAAAATACAATCCTTGGGATCAGCGGCTATGTCTGGTGCCGGATGCCGACCTTTTCAAAGCCATAAAATCGGGCAGGGCAGACGTCGTCACAGACCAAATCGATAGTTTCAGCGCGGGCGGTATCAAGCTCAAGTCGGACGTGGAACTGGCGGCAGATATCATCGTCACAGCGACGGGGCTGGACCTGGTTACGCTCGGCGGTGTGCAACTGTCCGTCGACGGCAAAGCCATCGATCCTGCTAAGTGCCTCGTGTACAAGGGGATGATGTATTCCGACGTACCAAACATGGCTACCGCGTTCGGATACACGAACGCGTCATGGACCTTGAAATGTGATCTTACGTGCGAATACGTCTGCCGGATGCTGAACCACATGGACAAGCATGGTTTCAAGCAATGCGTCGCACGCCGAGATCCGTCGATCGGCGAGGAGCCTTGGGTCGATTTTTCGTCAGGTTACATACAGCGGGCAGTCGATAAACTCCCGAAACAGGGGTCGAAGATGCCTTGGAAACTGCATCAGAATTACGCAAAAGATCTGATCGCTTTGCGCTTTGGATCGTTGACTGATGGCGTCATGACATTCTCTGCGCCGGACCAGCTTCATGCGGGAACGAAAGCCTTCGCCAAACCAGTTTGAGAGGCATTCGACCGGTGCGGAAGATAAGCGTTCATCGGTCAGGACAGGCCGGAGGATTACCGGACGAGGAGGACGGTCGCACACGCCGCTCGCTTGATAGTCAGCAACGTATCGTCGAAGCGCTGTTGGCGCTCATCGAGGAAGGAAATTTGTCTCCGAGCGCAGAGAAGGTCTCGGAGCGGGCCGGTGTGGGGCTGCGAACTGTGTTTCGACATTTCAAAGATATGGAAAGTCTGCACCGCGCCGCCTCGGCGGCAATTGCCGTGAGATTGCAGCAGGTCGCTCGTGAACCATTTGAAGCGGCCGAATGGAAGCAGCAGCTGCATGAGTTGATCGAACGTCGCGCCCGAGTTTATGAAAAGCTTTCGCCCGTTCTGCGTGCGGAGCAGAAGTACCGAGCCGGCTCGCCGATCCTGCAAGCGGCGCACGTCAACTTCGTCGCCGAGTTGCGTCGAATCTTGGTTGAACGCCTGTCGGCAAGCCATCGGATTTCTGGAGATATGATCGAGGCTATCGATTTGCTTCTGAGCTTCGAGGCTTGGCAGCGACTGCGTGTGCAGCAGCGACTGAGCATTCTACGGGCGAAAGCGGTATTGAGGAACACGATCGACGCAATTGTTGCGGGTGCGTGACCATCGTCCGCACGCAACGGGCAACGCGGACCGCTGGTCGCGTAGGGCGAAATGACCGGCCGGCCGAGTCCATTAGGCTGCCAACTGTCCGTTGCGGCCGCGCCTCAACGTCCCTCCGAATGCAAGCGACAGCCACATCCACATCTACATCCATGTATCTGCCGACACAGGCTAGCTCCAACCTCCGATAGCGTCTTACCAACAATGGAGTGAACATATTCTTTGAGCACTTCAACGGAAATCGCGAGCGCGAGCGGAGTCGAGTCATTGTGTTCTGGCAGCAACGGAGATGACGTCAGATCAACCTGCATCAATGCTTCGGAAAGTTCAGCCAAACATTCAGCGTGAAGTTTTACATCCGCCTCGAGAATTACGAGATGCTGACCAGTGGCGCGTTTTGCGAAAGTGGTGACGATCGATGACATCTCCGCCGATTGCTCGAACCGTATGTAGGTGAGATCTTGTCGCGCGCGAAATGCCAACTCCGTTGCATCGGATGAGCCGTGATCGGCAACAAACAATTCAAACGACTTTTCGCCGCACCCGGCATCCAAGGTTTGCGTCAGTGACAAAAGTTGAGACAGTTGGTCCTTGGCCACAATCAGGACCGAGATATCGGGCGCTATTTCAGGTCGCGCAATCGGCGTCCAACCATGCCCGCGGGCTGCGATCGGTGTTACCGGGCTTGGTTTTCCGGTGACGTACGGAACCAAGGCGACGGCGGCATGCATTCGCTCCTTTATTCCGGGCGCAGTTATTTTTGCGGTCAAGGTCGCGAGCTTATTCACAAAACCAGACTGAGATTGCGGTCGATGCAAGCGTTGTAACGCGCGCTTGTTCAATTTGTATGTCGCGTGTCGGATGCCCAGCTTTATAATGGATCTCGCGATCGCCATCAAAAATGCCCCGCTGACGGGTACCTGCCTCCGCCTGATAAGATAATTTGCCATGTTCAGAAGTGGCAGCGCGCGTTGCAGTGTGGTTTTGTTTTCGCGGTTGGACATGTTGGCGTAGGCCGTTGCAATCGTCTCGTCGCGGAGCATGAGAATTTCCGGTACTTCATTGTGCCGTCCGTGCGCGAGTGACGCTGCCGAAACGGCCCAATCAAAGCCGAAAAACTCTGTCTCTGGAAATGATCTTTTCAGATATTCGGTTCGAAAAAGACTGTAAAATCTACCGTTGCAGCCGACGCTCGAGAAAAACTTCGCTACATTTCGCCGTGCATCAGCACGCATTGCATAAGTTCCCTGACCCATCCGAGAGGGGAAACCATCATTCAGGTAGAGGATGCGGGATTGACTTGCGACATAGTCTGGATGCGCCGATAAATAGGCGTAATTTTCAGCAATAAACCTTGGTGCCCACAGATCGTCACACGCCGCCCACATGAAATAGGGGGTTTTTGCGCCCATAAGCACCCGCCGGAAATTTTCAATTGGGCCCTGGTTGCTGGGTTGACGCGTATATTTGATATTCGCAAATTTGGCTGCATAACGGCGGCATATCAATTCGGTGTCATCTGTTGACGCGTTGTCAGATATGCAGATTACGTAATCTTTAAATGTTTGTGCCAACAGACAGTCAAGGGCCTGCTCCAGGGTCGCTGCGCCATTATAGACAGCCAAACCGATTGTCACTTCTGTCATGAGTACCCTACGTAGCTCGACAGCGTGTTTTATTATCTGTGTTCAAGAGCGGACCAGATCGTAGTTTCTGTCACGTTCATTGATAATCGCTGGCGCAGCCGGCCATGCAATCGAGAATGCCGGATCATCCCACCGAACGCCGCGATCGCTGCCCGGCGCATGCAGGCGATCGATTTGATAAAGCACGTCGCAGTCGGCCTCCAACGTCATAAAACCATGCGCAACTCCCGGCGGCACAAACAAGGCATTAGCGAGCGTCGCGTCCAAATCCAACCCTATCCATCGATATCGCGTCTTGCTAGACGCCCTGAGATCAACCACAACATCGAAGATGCGGCCGCGTACACACCGAACCAGTTTAGCCTCATCCGTATCGGCGAAGTGCATGCCTCGTAGCGTTCTTTCGGCGGTATTTCGAGACAAACTCGATTGGCGGGGTTCGAAAGCGATTCCAGCCGAACCAAATTCTGTCGGACATTGCAGCCGAGCAAAAAAACCGCGTTCGTCGCTAATGGGTTCGGCTTCGATGCTGTAAACGCCGGCCAATGCCGTCTGATGAAACTTCATGACGTCAGATGACCCGCGTTCTCGGCACAGCGACGACGAAGCGCCCGCCCCAGCTTTCGATGACCTGCATCGACGTCCTTATTTCATCGGCCAGATTCCAAGGCAAAATGACCACATAGTCGGGTCGATCGACTTCGATTGCGCGCGGAGCCTTGATTGGAATGTGACTTCCCGGCGTCAGTTTGCTCTGCTTGGCGGTGCTTTGATCGTAGATCGCAAACAGGTCGGTTACTGTGACGCCACAGGAGTTGAGAAACGTATTCCCTTTTGCCGCCGCGCCGTAACCAGCGATGCTTTTTCCGTCGCGTTTTGCGCTCTCCAGAAACGCGAGAAATGACGCTTTGATTGCGGCGATGCCGTCCGCGAAATGGACGTAACCTTCAAGGCTATCCAACTGCTGCTCGTGCTCTGCTATCCTTAGGCACTCGACGTTTGGCTCTTCCTGATGCGACGAGGTTGCGTGGCAGGCAAACACGCGGAGTGAACCGCCATGCGTCGCCAATTCCTCGACATCGAAGACGCGCAGCCCGGCGGATGCCAAAATCTTCTCGACAGCAAAAAGCGAGAGATAGGAAAAGTGCTCGTGATAGATCGTATCGAACTGCATGTGTTCTATCTGGCGCATGATATGCGGGAATTCGAACGTTGCAACTCCGTCGGGTTTAAGGAGGATTGAAAACCCGGCTACGAAATCTCGAATATCTGGGACGTGCGCAAGCACGTTGTTGGCAGCCATCAGATCGGCGAATAGCCCCTGGGTAGCAAGGTGCCGCGCACATCCAGTGCCGAAGAACGACACCTCGGTTGCGATGCCGCTCGCAATTGCGACGGCAGCAACGTTGGCTGCTGGATCGACGCCCTGCACCGTAACGCCCGCCGCTTTAAAGTGCTTGAGCAGATAGCCGTCGTTGGACGCGATCTCGACTACCAGAGAGCCATCGCCCAGATCGAAGCGCTGTATCATCTGCTCGCTATAGCGCCGCGCGTGCTCGACCCAATGTGTACTGTAGGAGGAAAAGTAATCGTAATCGCTGAAGATCTCACCCGGTGGAACGGAATCGTCGACCTGCACCAGGAAGCACGATCCGCACACGCGTGCGACGAGCGGAAACGATTGTTCGTCCGGTTCTTGGCCAGCCAAAAGATTGCGGTTTGCCAAGGGTGTGGAACCGAGATCCGCGAAGACCTGGTCCAATGGTGCCGCGCAGAACCGGCATCGCATGGGTGTTGTCGACGAACGGGTCAAGTGCGGGAATACTCCTCAATGGCGGCAAGCGTCACGTCGCGCATGTCTTCGCATCGTTCAAGCGCCAGATACCAGTTTGCGGTCGCCTCGATCGCGCGATGGCCCGAAAGTTTATTGCGCCAGCCGAGGCCGTCACGGGCCGCCTTACAGTCGAGCGCGAGCGTGAGCATTTCATGCGGCTTGAAGCCTTCTTCTTGCACCCAGCCTTGTGTCGCACCCAGGGCTTTTTGCATGGCGACGACGAGATCTGCCACGGTGACGGGATCTGATGCTTCCGGACCAAAATTCAGTGTAGGGGCGTCAACTTTTCCGGTTACGAGGGCTTGCACATAGCAGAGGTACCCGGCGACACAGTCGAGAACATGCTGCCAAGGCCGTGTCGCTTGCGGGTAGCGCAGCTTGATCGGCCGACCAGCCTTCATCGCTCGCCAGATGTCGGGAACGATGCGATCTTGCGAAAAATCTCCACCGCCGATCACGTTGCCTCCGCGTGCCGTTGCCAGTGGTATTCCGGCGACTTCGAAATAGGTTCGACGGAAACTTTGCACGGCTATTTCGGTCGCCGCTTTCGATGCCGAATAGGGGTCGTGTCCACCGAGCGGATCGCCTTCACCAAAGGCACGGCCGTGCTCGTTGTTTTCGTAGACCTTATCGGTGGTGACGATCAGAACGCCCTGCAGTGCGGATCGCTGACGCAGCGCATCGAGTAGACCGACGGTGCCCATGACATTGGTGGCGAAGGTCGCTACGGGATCGCGCACTGACTGCCTGACCAACGGTTGCGCCGCCATGTGAATGACGATTTGCGGGTCCGAGATTTCGATCTCAGTGGCAACTCCCTGCCGATCATTGAGATAGCAGAGACCACCTGCGATAGACTTGTCGATGCGAGCCAACGTATGCAAATTCGGCGACGTTTCCGGTGCCAGCGACAGCCCGGTTACCGTTGCGCCCATCGATTGCAGCCATAGCGTAGTCCATGAGCCCTTGAAGCCTGTATGCCCCGTCACCAAAACGCGTTTACCACGCCAAAAGGTGGGATCAACCGCCCCGGTCATGACCAGACTTTCCAAGGTGCCGCCCCACCCGACCAGTGTGCTTCGAGTGCGTTCTTGTCGCGCAAGGTATCCATCGCCTGCCAGAATCCGGTATGCTTGAAGGCGGCGAGTTCGCGATCCTGGGCGAGCTTAGTGAGTGTTTCGCTTTCGAATGACGTTTGATCTCCTCCGATGCGTTCCAATACGCCGGGCTCCAATACGAAGAACCCGCCGTTGATAAAGGCATTGTCTCCCGGTGGTTTTTCGATGAACCGAGAGACGGTTGTGCCGTCGAGATCGAGTGCACCATAGCGCCCGGGAGGCACAACCGCCGTCAACGTGGCAAGCTTGCGGTTCGACGCATGAAAGTTGATCAAGGCGCGGATATCGAGGTTGGCTACTCCGTCGCCGTACGTCAGGCAAAATGGCTCGCGATCGAGATAGCGGGCCACTCGTCGAACGCGGCCACCGGTGTCGCTGTGTTCGCCGGTATCAACAAGCGTTACGGTCCAGGGCTCGACCTCCGAATGATGGTAGGTGATGTTGTTGTTACGCGCGTCGATCGTCACGTCGGAGGCGTGCAACACATAATTGGCAAAGAACTCCTTGATCATGTAGCCCTTGTAGCCCAGGCAGACGACGAAATCCGTGATGCCGTGGTGAGCGTAGATCTTCATGATGTGCCACAGTATTGGCCGGCCGCCGATCTCGATCATCGGCTTCGGTCTAAGCTGGCTTTCCTCGGAAATGCGCGAGCCGAGCCCACCGGCAAGCAATACAGCTTTCATGGGAACTCCGATTAAATCATCAAGATATAAGCATCACTATGGACGCACTTCGTCGTCTGATGCCCGACCTGCCAGCCGGCGGCAAGATAACTTTTCAATGGCCAATACACGACGCGCACGCCGGTTGCGTTGCAACGCAACATTCATTCGGGTATCTATCACTTCAAAATGAGGCATCGAGTGGCGGCCGAGCCGCTACTCGAAAACGGTCACGAGCAAAATGGCGTCGAAATCTTCAGCTCCGGTTGCGCAGTTCGAGCTCGATTGCGAACAAGAGATCGCGCGTCAGGGTGCCGATCCAGAGTTGCAGGAATTGTCGCGGCGCTGGTTCGATGCGTCTGCCAAGGC
>JANYHG010000263.1 GCA_025359165.1 Hyphomicrobiaceae bacterium | reverse complement strand
GTGACTTTCACGGGCATGTTCTCAGTTGATCGGGACCAGAGTGGCGTCGATGCTATGGTCACTCGTTAGGCGCCAGATCTCGTCGAGGTAGTTTGGGTTCATTACGAAAATCGTCTTCAAATTGCGTTCTGCGGCAGCTCTTGGTGACAGCACCTGTAGCCCACTGCCAGCTAAGTGCAAACCTTGCTTGCCTGGATTGATATCGATGGCGCAGTCGAAAATCTGGGCTTCGGGGTCGGTGAGTAGCGTGAATGTGACGCCCTTTGCTCCCGCACCCCAAATCGCTACCGTGCCGGAATATCGTGCGGCCCTAACAGCGGTACTCCATTTCTCTGTAAACCGTGGCCCTGCCTTGCCGAGTTGGTCGAGACGGCTACTTGGCAACCGAGGCGGAATAAAAGTTGCTCCGGCTATGCCCGTCGCCCAGAGATACTGGCCACCGAAAACATGGTGGACGGTGACCGAGCCGAAGCCTGATTTTTCCATGGCGTAACGCAAGGCGTCGGCTGTAAAGACGGAGCAATGCTCGTAAAAAAGATCTTGCATGGCTTCATGCGTCAAGATCCAAGCGATGCAAGGTGTTTCGATGAAGATTTTTGCGCGAGAATCGGGTCCAAGCGCCGCTCTGATAGCGCTCAGAAATGCAACCGGGTCGGGCACGTGTTCGATCGTGTGCCGTGAGGCTACGGCGTTTGGGGTATGAATTAGTCGATTTTGGTTATCGGCGGTAAAATAAACCTTGTGAATGCGGCTGCCATCGGGGCCGGTGGCATCGCGCCCGCGCCATGCCGGATCGAAGCCCTCTGCCGATCGAAGCCGGCCAGCTGCTTTCCGGGCCACTTCGCCAATAAATCCTCCCTGGCCACAGCCGATCTCAAGGTAGTCGATTTGGTCGCCCACTGGCACCGAGGCAACAACATCGTCGGCTCTCGCCATGACGTGGGCGAGGAAGGCTGCTGAGTGCGTCTGATCATTCTCGTAGTCGCCGTCGTAGACCACAAGGTTCGGCTCGAACGCCCGGTTCCAGGCGAAGCCACAGGTGGGGCAAGCGACGATATCGAGCGTACCGCGCGTGGCCGAACGCGCTGCGTCCCGCGATGGATACAACCGGTTCATCAGCACCGGCGTGTGGGTGCGATGGTCGATCGGTGTCGGGTGGGCCGCACCGCAGATGGGACAGTCATTGCGCATCAATTCAGCCGCCTCGCCTGTCTTGCGTCCAATAGGTCAGCACCTCGCCTAGCCCGGCTTCGAGGGTGATCGCTTTGGCCAAGATAAATATGCAAAAGACACCCAGTGGCAATCGCTACAGCGCGATTGATAGCGGGTGATGGAATATACCGACCAATGGGGACCATGTTTTGAGAACGCTCGGAAAGGATCGTTCGCCGTGTGTCAGCAACTGCAAGGCCTTGGTACTCATCATGGCAGCGTACCCAAGTAAATGCTCTGTGTGACGGGATGGTAGGCGCGCTCATAGATGATGCAGCTGCACGGCAAGTCCGCTTTACCCCGAACTCCCTTCCATGAAAATATCCGCGATTACCTCTCGAGGGTAGTCTTCTTCTGGCCCACAGCGGCATCGTTGCGGATGCGTTCTATCAAGGGACGGTTTTGAAGCTTCAGCGGAGGCGGCTAGATCGCCGTTAAGGCACCCTGTCGGGCATTTCACCCTTACCTAGTGAAACTGTTCCGTTGCTTCTGACACCTCCAATGACGCGAGCCCATGACTCAAGTGCCACCGGCATCAATAACGGTAAAATCGGCGATTTCGATTTTGCGCGTCTGAATTTGCCAACTGACGCGATATTGCAGTGTTCGGCTACCTCCATTGCGAAAATCTGAAACTACCCGCCACGCGCCAAATGTGACCAGGGAAATGCACAACCAAACGTGCCACCTCCCTCACCGTTTATCCACCACCTGAAAACCCTGCCAATAAGGATCGCGATCGTCGACAAAGATCGTGTTGAAGCCGGTCATGCGCGCCCAGCCTTCGATCGACGGTATGATGGCCGCGTAGTCGCCGACCGTGGTGCGCCCCTCGATGCGGCCAATGAATTCGGAGCCTATGATGCTCTCATGCACGAAACGCTCGCCGTCGGTTAATTTACCCTGCGCCGCCCATTGCGCCATGCGTGCGCTGGTGCCGGTACCACACGGCGAGCGGTCGATCGCCTTGTCGCCGTAAAATACGGCATTCCGCGCCGTCGCCGAGGTTTTCAGTGTGGCACCAGTAAACATCACATGCGAAAGACCGTTGATCTCAGGCTTTTCGGGATGCTGAAACTTATATTTATCGCCGAATATGCGACGCACCCTCGGACTCCAATTCAGCACGTCCGACGGTTGGATTTTATCGAGGCCGGCGAAATTCGGCTGGGGATCGATGATGGCATAGTAGTTACCACCATAAGCGATGTCGGCGCGTACCAATCCCAAACCCGGAATATCGGCCTCCAGTCCCTCCGCATGCAGATAGGACGGCACGTTGGTTATTCGAACCCAATCGACGTGCGGGCCGGTCTGGCCATAGACGGCGGTCACGACCCCGGCGGGCGTATCGAGCTTCAAAGTGCCGGGCGTGCGCGGTTGAACCAGCCCGCGCTCGATCGCCATCGTCACGGTACCGATCGTGCCGTGGCCGCACATTGGCAGACACCCCGATGTTTCGATGAACAGGATGCCGACGTCGCACTCCGGCCGCGTCGGCGCCATCAGGATCGAGCCCGACATCATGTCGTGACCACGCGGCTCGAACATCAGGGCTGTACGGATCCAGTCGAACTCGGCGAGGAAATGGGCACGCTTCTCGATCATCGTCGTGCCCGACAACGCCGGCGCGCCGCCCGCCACCACACGCACCGGGTTACCGCAGGTATGACCGTCGATACAGAAAAACGTATGCGTTGCCATTCCAGCCCCTCGGATTTACGCGGATAGTTGCGCTTTATGCTGCGCTGCAGTGTGTCTCTCCGGTCGCGAGCGCCACCTTGTAAGACGTGGTCGAGGTGCATAAGACTTGCTTCCGATCGCAAGCAAGTGCATTTATTCGCGAAATTCAATTGTTTGCGTTGCGGGGTCGTCATGCCATTAGCCGCGCCGGATATTGCCCAGACCGAAGCCGTCATCATCGAGATGACCAACACGTTCCGCGCCCAGAATCAGTTGAGCGCCGTCGCGCCCAGCGCCGTGCTGCAGATTGCGGCACAAGCGTTCGCCGACTATCTCGCGCGCAGCGGCTCGTTCGCACATACTGCCGATGGCCGGCAACCGTCCGAACGTGTGAAGGCTGCCGGCTACAGCTTTTGCATCGTTGCGGAGAACCTCGCACTTCATCAGAGCAATCGCGGCTTCGAAACCCTTGATCTCGCCGAGCGCGCCGTGACGGGGTGGAAAAATTCACCCGCCCATCGTGCCAATCTGTTGCAGCCGCATGTCACCGAGATCGGCATCGGCATCGCCAAGGCCGGGGACGCCGATCCGAAATATCTAACCGTCCAGTTGTTCGGGCGTCCGGGCAGCTACAAATACACCATCGGCATCGAGAATATATCCGGGGCGACGGTGAGCTACCGGCTCGACGAACAGAAGAACACGATCAACGATGCGATGCATCTGACGCACACGGCATGTGTGCCGCACGAGTTGACGTTCGATATCGGCAAAGTGACGTCGAAATTCCAGGTGCACAACGGCGACACGTTCATCATCGCGCGCGGACCGGATGGCAAGCCACACGTCGAGTTGCAGCAGCCGCACAGCGCAGCGCCGCAGAAGACTGGCACGACGCTTGCGCGCGAGGTACAGACGGGGTCGATACAGCAGGCTGCAGCGCTGGTTCCGGCTCGGACGATCAAACCGGCACGGTGAGCTTTTCGAGCAGTCCACGCAGCCGGATACGCGGCTCGGGTAACGGCTGCTCACGCGGGCCATAAAGCCGTGTAGTGAGAAAATGCGCGGTCAGATCGAGTCCGGCCAGCACGTCGTCCATGCGCACGCCATTGCCCATCTGCCCGCGCAAGAATGCCGGCAGCATCAGCAGCCGATCCTTGTAGGGCTCGCCCGCCTGCAGCGAGACGGCACGACCCGTCTTCGGCGACACGTACACAAGATCAGTCGTCGCGCCCGTCGCCGCGCATCGTTGCAAGTCCAGCCCGAAGCCGAACTCTTCCAGCAGTGCCAATTCCCAGCGCACATACAGCGCCGGCCAGATCGTCACGTTGTCGAGGAAGCCCAAGGCGAACAGCGTCACTTCGTAGACATTCGGGTGCGGGTCCCGCTCCGGCAGCGATCGCGCCAGGTTGCACATCGCTATCAGCGCAGTCAGCGCGACCGGATCGTCCATCACCTCGACGCCGTAACTCCGCTGCGGTTCGACCGTCATCACGCCGAGCTGTTCGGCCAGCCGCGCCTTCCACGTCACCTCGACCTGATTGCCTATCTGCAAAACAGGCCGCGTCTTGCGTGACCGCCCGCCATAAACCAGCCCGAGATGACGGCCATGCTCGCGCGTCAAGATCTCCACGACAGCAGCGGTTTCCGCATGCGGCCGCACACTCAGGATTACACCTTCATCGGACCACTGCATGCCGGTCATCGCAACGTTTCAAGCGTCTATTCCCTTCGCCTTTAAGGGCGTCGGCCGTGTCGGCGGCGGTATCGAGCCCACGGGCGGCCGGCCCGGCACTTGCGAAATCCCGCACGGACGCCCGTATGCCTGGCAGCGGTGCGTGCCATCCGGCAGCTTCAGACACGACAGACTTTTATCGTACGCATTGCGCCACAGTGTGAATGCAGGTCCGAGTTTACCTGCCGCAGCAGTCCACGCCGTTATCGCGTTCTGTCTGGCCACCTGTTCGGATTGCCGATCCTCGCCCGCCGCTGCCATCACCTCGGCACAGACCCGGGTGGCGGCGGAAGCCGGAGCGACGCTGACGACAGCAATGGCCGCCAGCACAAACAGCGACCAAACAAGTGACTTTTCAAAGCTTATGCGCTGATACGAGCATCTCGCAGAATGTGGAAACTGCCTTTGGCTTCGCACACCAAGACCGCGCTCCACGTCGAGCGATTGCGGAAGCAGAACACTGGTCGAACCGGAAGCCCCACAGCTTGCCTTCACACCATCACTCCGTCGGAAACTCGAGCCCCATTTCGCGATATCGTTCGGGGTCGTGCTCCCAGCCTTCTCGCACCTTGACGAACAGAAACAAATGCACGGGACGGCCGACGATTTCGGTCAATTCGGTGCGCGATTCCGTCGAGATGGATTTGATCGCGCGGCCACCTTCACCCAGCACAATGCTCTTCTGGCTGTCGCGCGCCACGAAAATGGTCTGCTCCAGCCGCACGCCTTTCTTGCCCATGTCTTTCCACGACGTCGTCTCGACCGTGGTCGCGTACGGCAGTTCCTGATGCAGGCGCGCATAGATTTTTTCGCGCGTGATCTCCGAGGCAAGAATGCGCATCGGCGCATCTGTGACATCGTCGGCAGGGTAGTGCCAAACGCCCTGTGGAACGGCGTTAGCGAGATAGCGCTTGAGATCGTCGACGCCCGCACCCTTCAGCGCCGAGATCATGAACGTCGCCAGGAACTTGCCGTGCGCATTGAGTTCCTGCGCCAGATTGAGCAGACGGTCTTTGGAAATCGCATCGATCTTGTTGAGCGCCAGGCAGGCGGGCGCGCCGACACTGGCCAAGCGCGACACCAACTCCCGCGTTTCGTCGTCGACGCCGCGCTGCGCATCGAACAGCATCACCACGATATCGGCTTCGCCCGCCCCACCCCACGCCGCTTGCACCATGGCGCGATCGAGCCTGCGGCGCGGCTTGAAGATGCCGGGCGTATCGACGAACACAAGCTGGCTTGCATCCTCGATCGCGATGCCGCGGATCGGCATCCGGGTCGTTTGCACCTTGTGACTGACGATTGTGACCTTGGTGCCGACGAGACGATTGACCAGCGTCGACTTGCCGGCGTTGGTCGCGCCGATGATGGCGACGAAACCGAAGCGCTGTTTGTCAGGATCAACCTGCCGCACAGCGGCCGCTTGATCGTCAGCAAGTACCTTCGCGTCGATACGGGGAGATTTCGGTGGCCGTTTCTGCGTCAGCTCCTTGCCAGCCATAGTCTTGTTCGGCTTCGCCGCCATAGTCTTGTTCGGCTTCGCCGCCGATGTCTTGTTAGGCTTCGCCGCCGGTGCCTTACTATCGCGATTGCCGCCACCAGATTTTGTGCCCGAGCCCGGCTTCACCGATGCAGCTTTGCCGCCCGCTACAGAACCCGATTTGGTGTTGTCCGGCATGTGATTTACGTTGTCCCAACTGCCGATTTGTTCAGCGCGTGCATATCACTACCACATCGCACGCCCGCAAGCGACCATCCGCCCGATCTCAAGCAGAAGCCTTCCAGACGCCTTCTTTGATCAGCAGGGCGGTGGCGGCCGACTGTTCGGCCGACCGCTTACTCGCGCCTTCGCCCTGTGCCGTGCGGGCCAGCGGTGCCTTGCGGCCGCCGACGCGCACCTCGGTCGTAAAGTGCGGCGCGTGGTCAGGGCCTTCGCGACTCAATTCTTTGTATTTCGGCAGGTCGAAACCCTGGCCTTGTGCCCACTCCTGCAGCGCGCTCTTGGCGTCTGCCGGTTCGACCGGCAATGTCTCCAGCCGCTTGCTCCAATGCAACCGCACGACGCGGCGGGCCGCCTCGAAACCACCCTCCAAGAACACCGCCGCCAGCACTGCCTCGCAGGCATCGGCCAAGATCGTCACTTTGTCCCGGCCACCGCTCCCGGCTTCACTTTCCGACAGCAGCAGTTGCTCACCCAGCGCGATGGTGCGCGCCACCTCCGCACACGTCTCGCCGCGCACCAGATGGTTGAAGATGCGTGCGAGATCGCCTTCGGTAGCGCCGGGGAACCGTTCGGTCAGCAGTTCCGCAATCGACAGTCCAAGCACCCGATCGCCGAGAAATTCGAGCCGTTCGTTATCGTGGTCGCCGGTTTTCTTGGCCGCAGTCCGCCAGCTCGAATGCGTCAGCGCACGTTTCAGCAGCGCGCGATCCGTGAACTGGTAGCCGAGCCTGACCTCGAACCCTTTGGGACGTCTTTGCGTGGTCACGGTGAATTACCGTACCAACGAAATGAGACGACGCCAACGCACGCATCCCGGCCACGTCCACGGCGCAAGCGCGCGGCAAGCATCCTTCTCGTCGATCGCCGCCGAGAAGAAAATCAAGTCGGCGCGGCCGATGAAATTCTCGAACGGCACGAAACCGACCTGTATGAAGCGGCTGTCGGTGGAGTTGTCGCGGTTGTCGCCCATCATGAAGTAATGCGCGGCCGGGACCTTGTATGGTCCCCTGTTGTCGCCGGGACCTTCTTCAATCGTGTCGAGGACGGTGTATTTGACGCCGTTTGGCAGCGTTTCCTCGAAGCGGGGCGAGGTCTGCTTGACGCCGTCCTCGTCGACCGCGACAAACGGCGCGATCGGCCGCTTCGGCACTTCCGTCCCGTTGATGAACAATACGCCGTGCTTGGTCTCGATCTCGTCGCCGGGCAGACCAATGACGCGCTTGATGAAATCCGTCGAATTGTCGCGCGGCAGCTTGAAGACCGCGACGTCGCCACGCTTCGGTTCACGCGCGAAGAAGCGACCGCCGAACATATGCTTGGGCCGCAGCGGGATCGACACGCGGATGAGCGGAATGTCGATCGTCTCGGGGAAGGTGTACGTGCTGTAGCCGTACGACAACTTCGAAACGAACAGGAAGTCGCCGACCAGCAACGTCGACTTCATCGACCCCGAAGGAATATTGAACGGCTGAAACAGGAACACGCGCACCACGAACGCGATCAGCAGCGCATGCACGACAATGCGTGCACCCTCCGACCAGCCGCTGTCCTCGGGCGTGCCGGTCGAACGCGTGCTGCCGCTGCTCGCCGGCTTCGCTCTCGATCCCAGGTTCAGGCTCATGCGGCTACTCCTCGGCACCGTGGCAGGCAGTCTTGGGACCAGCAGTCTGGCGACGAGCAGTCTTGGACGTGCAGCCGCGGTACGGAATTCGGCGTTTGTATAAACTTGACACAATGCGAGGTGGGGGGCCGCCGCGATTTCAGCAAGCCTATATCGTGTAGCGGGCCGAGCCGCAACGTTCTGCCGATGTTCAGCCGTTTGGCCGCACCGCGCCTGCCCGGGCGACCAAGACCCCTAACGTCGCCGGAACGACGGAAAAACTCAGGTCGCCGGCATTGCCGAAACGATCACCACCGCCTGCGCCCATGGGTAATCGTCTGTCATAGTAAGATGTACCACCGCTTTCATGCCCTTGGGTGTGATGGCTTCCAGCTGCCGCAGCGCCCCGCCGGTCAGCTGCAACGTCGGTTGCCCCGACGGCAGATTGACCACGCCCATGTCACGCCAGAAAACGCCGCGCCTCAGCCCGGTGCCGAGCGCCTTGGCGCAGGCTTCCTTGGCCGCGAATCGCTTGGCATAGGACGCAGCCCTCGGATTGTGCCGCCCCTCGCGGCGACGTTCCGACTTCGCGCGCTCGGTTGCGGTGAACACGCGTTGCACGAACCGCTCGCCGAAGCGCTCCAGCGATGCCTCGATACGCCTGATGTCGATGATATCGTTGCCTAAGCCCAGGATCATGGTTGCATCGCTCAATCCCTGAACCTGGCTGCCCGGCGTTCCTTGCTGGCGGCGAAGGCTTCGTTCAGGTCCTCCGACATCAGCAGCGCGGCATTCCAGATCGCCATCATGTTCAGGCTGTCGGACACGCTGTGGTCTCGAGTGTATTTCAGCATTTCCTTGGTGCCGCGCATCGCCAGCGGCGACTTGGCCGCCATGCCCCGAGCGATTTCACGAACACCTGCAAGCATCGCCTCGCGGCTCGGATAACAGCGATTGACCAGCCCGATCTCTTTGGCCTCGGCGCCGTCGACGGGGCGCGCCGTGTAGGCCAGTTCGCGCGCCATCCCGTCGCCGATCACTTTCGGCAGCCGCTGCAGCGTCCCCACGTCGGCCACCAGCCCCAGGTCGATTTCCTTGACGATGAAACGGGCGTCGGAGGTGCAGTAGCGCATGTCCGCCGCCGTCACCAGATCGACGCCGCCACCGACGCACGCGCCGTGGATCGCCGCGAGAACGGGTTTGCGGCACTGCTCCAGCGACGAAATCACATCCTGCAGATCGAGGATCGACAAGCGCAGGTTCTCCCGCATGCGGGCAGGGCAGCGTTCTGTCTGCCGGCCGCCGATGCTCATGAGCATTTCGAGATCGATGCCGGCCGTGAAATTCTTGCCCGCCCCCATCAGCACCACCACGCGCGCCGCCGGCAGGGCATCGAGATAGCGCATCGTTGCGCGCAGTTCGATCCACATGGCGCGGTTCATCGCATTGGATTTCTCGGGACGGTCGAGCTCCACTTCGGCCACGCCGTCCGCCACCGTTAGCTTCAGCACCGTCAATTCGGGGCGCGCCGGTACGGCGTCACCTGCCGCCTGCGCCAGAGCGGATGCACTTGCAGACATGGGGCTCTCCTGTCGACCAAACCGCTTGAAATTGCTGCAAGTCGGCGCAAGGCACAACACAATTCGCCGCGACTCCAGATCGAGCTGCCGGCGTCCGAGGTCTTGACGCATCCACCGCAGTCCGAACATACCCGCAGGCGACGAAGCGCGCCGACGCCACGGACACCACGATCATGCCGACTGCCATGCCGCCCCCCCACACCATTGATGTCGCGCCTCTCCCCGATCTCCGCGACCCCGTGGCGCTGACGCAGGCATTGATCCGCTGCGTCAGCGTCACGCCCGACGAAGGCGGCGCGTTGACCTTGCTTGAAAATCTTGTGCGTCCTGCAGGCTTTGCCTGTCATCGCCTTACCATGACCGAGCCCGGCACCCCCGACGTCGAAAACCTCTATGCCCGCCTCGGCGCGAGCAGTCCGCATCTTTGTTTCGCCGGCCATACCGACGTGGTGCCCCCGGGCGACGTCACGAAGTGGACACATGCGCCGTTCAGCGGCACCATCGCCGACGGCATGCTCTATGGTCGCGGCGCCGTCGACATGAAGGGTGCCATCGCCTGCTTCGTCGCAGCCATCGGCCGCGTGCTGGCTGACCGCAAGAACCTGGGCGGGTCGATTTCCCTGCTGATCACCGGCGACGAGGAAGGCCCCTCCGTCAACGGCACCATGAAGGTGCTCGACTGGCTGACCGCGCGCGGCGAAACCCTCGATGCCGCCATCGTCGGCGAACCTTCTAATCCGACCCGGCTCGGCCAGGAAATCAAGATCGGCCGTCGCGGCTCGCTCTCGGCCGAGATCGTCGTGCACGGCAAGCAGGGTCACGCCGCCTATCCCGATCTCGCAGAGAATCCCGTGCCGAAGCTGGTGCGATTGCTGGATCGGCTGTCGTCCGCCCATCTCGACGACGGCACGCCGGATTTCCAGCCGTCCAATCTGCAGGTCACTGTCATCGACGTGCGCAACAGCGCCACCAACGTGATCCCCGCCGAGGCGCGCGCCAAACTGAATATTCGCTATAATACGCTGTGGACGCGCCCCAAGCTCGAAGCGTGGGTGCGGGACCAGTGCGCTGCCGCAGCCGAACCCGTCGGTGCCCGCTTCGACATCACCTTTTCAGGCACCGGTGACGTCTTCCTCACCAAGCCGGGTCCATTGGTCGATACCATGCGTCACGCCGTGGAAACCATCACCGGCGATACGCCCGCCCTCACCACCAACGGCGGCACCTCCGACGCGCGCTTCATCCAGGCCCATTGCCCGGTCATCGAATTCGGCCTGACCAACGCCTTGGCCCACCACGTCGACGAACGCGTCGCGACCACCGATCTGGAGGCGCTGACGCGCGTCTACGAAACCTTCATCGTCGACTTCTTCACCGCAGCGTCTGAAGTCCGCTAGCGATCCCCGGCGGAAACCAGATCCAATCCTTTGACGGCACAGTCGGATCACCGTATGAACCGGTCGCGCCGCGGGGCTCGTTCGCTCCGGGACGCGCGCAACTGCCCCTTCCAGCTCCACGAGCCCTGCCGTGATCGAAGATTTCTATCGCATCAAGCGCCTGCCGCCCTATGTGTTCGCCGAAGTGAACAAACTGCGAGCGGCGGCGCGAGCGCGGGGCGTCGACATCATCGATCTCGGCATGGGCAATCCCGATCTCGACGCGCCCAAGCACGTGCGCGACAAGTTGATCGAGGCCGTCGCCAAGCCAGGCGTCGACCGCTATTCCTCGTCGAAAGGCATTCCGGGACTTTTGCGGGCGCAAGCTGCCTATTACGACCGCCGCTTCGGCGTCAAACTCAAATCCGAGACCCAGGTCGTCGCCACGCTCGGCTCGAAGGAAGGCTTCGCCAACATGGCGCAGGCGATCACCTCGCCCGGCGACGTCGTGCTGGTCCCTAACCCCAGCTACCCCATCCATGCGTTCGGCTTCCTGATGGCCGGCGGCGTGGTGCGCTCGGTGCCCGCCGAACCGACGCCGGCATTTTTCCCGGCGCTCGAACGCGCGCTGACACACTCGATCCCCAAACCCATCGCCATCGTGGTGTGCTTTCCCTCCAACCCGACGGCGCATGTCGCCAGCCTCGATTTCTACCGCGACCTCGTACAGTTCGCCAAGAAACACTCGATCATGGTGCTGTCCGATCTTGCGTACGCCGAGGTCTATTTCGACGACAAGAACCCGCCACCGTCGATGCTGCAGGTGCCCGGCGCCATGGACTGCGTGGTGGAGTTCACCTCGATGTCCAAGACGTTCTCGATGGCTGGCTGGCGCATGGGCTTCGCGGTCGGCAACGAGCGCATGCTGGCAGCCCTGACACGCGTCAAATCATACCTCGACTACGGCGCGTTCACACCCATCCAGGTCGCAGCCACCGCCGCCCTCAATGGCCCAACCGACTGCATCGAAGAGATGCGGCTGACCTATAAGCGCCGTCGCGATGTGCTGGTCGAAAGCTTCACCAACGCCGGTTGGGCGTTCGAGCCGCCGCAAGCCTCGATGTTCGCGTGGGTAAAGGTGCCCGACGCATACAAGCCGCTCGGCAGCCTCGAGTTCTCCAAGCTGCTGATCGACAAGGCGGAAGTCGCTGTCGCCCCCGGCATCGGCTTCGGCGAGCACGGCGACGATTACGTGCGCATCGCGTTGGTCGAGAACGAGCACCGCATCCGTCAAGCCGCCCGCAACCTCAAGAAATTCTTCAGCGGCGGCACCGAAAGCCTGCACAACGTGCTGCCCTTGGCGAAGCA
>JANYHG010000240.1 GCA_025359165.1 Hyphomicrobiaceae bacterium | reverse complement strand
GATCAGATCTCCGACGCTATCCTGGATGCGTTGCTCGCCAATGACGCCAAGCTCGGCATTGCCGACAATAGCGCTATCAATACCCGCCTCGGCTGCGAAACGCTGGTCACGACCAACAAGGTCGTGATCGCTGGCGAAGGCCGTGCGCAAGCCCCATTTTTCCGTAAATTTGCCAGCCATCAGTTCGTCGGCCAGAACGAGTGGGTGGTCGACCGCGGCCTGATAACCGACATCGCGCGCGGCGTGATCAAGGATATCGGCTACGATCAGGTCGGCTTCTCCTACCACGGTGCCGATGTCGAAGTGCTGCTGCACGGCCAATCCGCCGACATCGCCATGGGTGTCGATGAGAAGCAGGGTGAAGAAGGTGCTGGCGACCAGGGCATGATGTTCGGCTTCGCCTGTACCGATAGCGAAGCTTACGAGAAAAACTCGTTCATGCCCGCGCCGGTCTACTTCTCGCACAAAATTCTCAAGGTTCTGTCTGAGCAGCGCCGCTCCGGTAAATTGGGTGATCTGCTACCCGATGCCAAAAGCCAGGTGACGATCCAATACGAGAACGGAAAAGCAGTCGGCGCGACCAAAGTGGTCGTCTCGACGCAGCACCAGCAGGCCAACGGCAAAGGTCGTGATTATACGCCCGAACTGGTGCGCGAAATGATCGGTGATGCCGTCACCTCGGCGTTGCCGAAGGGCTGGATGCCGAAGAGCGGTGCAGACTTTCTCGTCAACCCCACCGGCAATTTTGTCGTTGGCGGTCCCGATGGGGATTGTGGCCTGACGGGTCGCAAAATTATCGTCGACACCTACGGCGGCTATGCTCCGCACGGCGGCGGCGCGTTCTCCGGAAAAGATCCGACCAAGGTCGACCGCTCCGCAGCCTATGCCGCACGCTATCTGGCCAAGAATGTCGTCGCTTCGGGCCTTGCAGACCGTTGCATGATTCAAGTCGCCTACGCGATCGGGCGTCCTGAGCCAATGTCGTTGTTGGTCGATACGCAAGGCACGAGCAAGCACGGACCAGACCTCGATGCGCGCCTCGAACAGGTTCTGGCCGAATTGTTCCCGATGCGTCCGACCAACATTCGCCGCATGCTGCAACTGAACAAGCCGATCTACAAGCGCACCGCTGCTTACGGCCACTTCGGTCGCGCCCCTGAAGCCGACGGTGGGTTCTCTTGGGAGAAAATTGACCTCGCCGACAAGATCAAGAAGGCTGTCGGTTGAGTAACGACGTAAAATGAAGAGGGGAATGCCATGTTTTCACATGTGATGCTCGGTGCCAACGACATCGAAAAATCGAAAAAGTTCTATGATGCGGTACTTGCGACGATCGGCGTACCTGCGGGCTTCACCGACCCGAAAGGCCGCGTTTTCTATCGCACGAAAACCGGTGTGTTCGGGTTATCGAAACCGATCGACGGTGGGACAGCGACACATGGCAACGGCAGCACCATGGGCTTTGCCTGTGACAGCACCGAGAAGGTGCAAGCTTGGCACGCTGCCGGCGTCGCCAACGGCGGCGTCACGTGTGAAGATCCGCCCGGTTGGCGCGAAGGGGCTGCAGGCAAGCTCTATCTTGCTTACCTGCGCGATCCCACTGGCAACAAGATCTGCGCTCTCCATCGCGTTTGATCATTTAAGACCGCAACTGCACTATCAACGGTCGCCCGACACTGGGCGGCCGTTGTCAATTCAAGCTCACTTAAATAGCCCGACATCATGAGCATCGACGACAGCGACAACCGGTCGGACAGCCTCGAACTACGCTCGTTCGGCCGACGGATCGGACGCGCGCTCAGTCCACGGCAGGCACTTCTGTGGGCGCAAACGCTGCCGAAGTTACAGCTCGACATGTCGCAGCCCGCCGCCCCTACCATGCTGTTTCCCCGCAGGATGCGCGAAATCTGGCTCGAAATCGGTTTTGGCGGCGGTGAGCATCTGGTCTGGCAAGCGCAGCACAATTCCGACATCGGTCATATCGGCTGCGAGCCGTTTCGTGACGGCGTGGTCAAAGTTCTGAGTTCCGTCGACGAGCACTGCCTCGACAACATCCGCCTGCACCCCGACGATGCGCGCGACGTGCTTCGCTGGCTGCCCCCCGCATCGATTTCCCGAGCCTTTGTGCTGTTTCCCGATCCATGGCCGAAAGCCAAGCACCAGAAGCGCCGTCTGGTGAACTCCAGCCTACTCACCGCACTTGCACGTGTCTTGAAGCCCGGCGGTCAGTTGCGCCTGGGCACCGACATCGCCGATTATGCCCGTACCATGCTGATGGCCGCACAGCGCCAACCGCAATTGCGTTGGACAGCGGCAACCGCCGACGACTGGCGCGTTCGCCCCGAAGACTGGCCGCAGACCCGATATGAAGCCAAAGCCGTTCGCGAAGGCCGTAGCAGCTGCTATCTCTTGTTCGAGCGCATCTGATCGTCACTGCCGAAAGCGTCACCATGCTACCAGTCACACCGTCGCAGATCGAGTTTGCCGAGCGCCGCATCAGGCCCCACATCCGTCGAACGCCTGTTCTCGACTACGCACAAGATGTTCAACTGAAACTCGAATTCCTCCAGGTCGGCGGTTCGTTCAAATCTCGCGGGGCATTCAATTCGCTTCTCTCTCAGGATATTCCGAGCGCGGGCGTTGCCGCCGCATCTGGCGGAAATCACGGTTTGGCCGTAGCCCTAGCCGCCAAGAGCCGCGGCGTCGCGTCAACCATTTTCGTGCCCGAAATCTCGTCGCCAGCCAAGATTGATGCCATCCGCGCGACCGGCGCGAATCTGAGAGTCGGAGGCCACCGCTATGACGACGCCCTCGCCGCCTGCGAAAAATTCGCCACAGAAAGTGGCGCCCGCTCCATTCACGCTTACGATACGCGAGAAACCATCGCCGGTCAGGGCACCCTCGCCCTCGAATGGGACGCTCAAACCGACGCCCAACTCGATACTGTTCTCGTCGCGGTCGGCGGCGGCGGCCTGATTGCGGGTCTGGCTGCTTGGTGGCGCGGTAGCGTCAAAGTGGTCGGTGTAGAACCCCAGGGGTCGCGCGCTCTGCACGCGGCGATGAAAGCCGGCAGCCCTGTCGACGTCACGGTTAATTCGATTGCCGCCGACAGTCTCGGGGCGAAGCGCGCTGGCGCACTTGCCTACACAATCGCCGACTCAGCCGTCGACCGCGTGATACTGGTTGAAGATGCGGCGATCTTGGCGGCGCAACGCACACTTTGGCAGGATCTACGCATCGCGTCCGAACCAGGGGGTGCAACAGCGTTCGCCGCATGGCAATCGGGCGCATATAAACCTGCCGACGGCGAACGCTTGGGCATCCTGCTCTGCGGTGCCAACGTAGAGTTGAATAAGCTCTCTGAAACCGTCGCCAATCGTTGACGCCTACGCACTACGCGCAAAAGCCCCGGCCGTTCACGTTTTTGTGTCGAGAGGGGTTGCAATCCTTTATTGCTGCCGCTACATTAAAAGTGCTCATGATCATCTCAACTCTGGGAGTGGATCCTTCGGATCCGCTCTTTTTGTTTTGGCCGACGCCCTAATGCAGGATCGTGCCGCGCGCCCCCGTATCTGTTTGACGACAGGCCCTATGCCGACCGTACCACCCACCCCCCAACTTCCTTCCGTGCCCCTGGACGACAATGCCTCCAGCTCCTCAGCTTCAGGCACGAAGCCGTACGCTGATGATCGCTTCATTCGCGAGCTTGGAGTTGCCGCCGAGATTGCGACGACGATCGGGCCCGTCCTAGCCGACATGGACTTTCGCCTCGTGCGCGTCGCAGTATCTGGCGATACGCTACAAATCATGGCCGAACGTCTCGACGGCACCATGACCGCAAACGATTGCGAACGCGTTTCTAAACAGGTCTCGCCGATCCTCGACGTCATGGACCCGATCTCTGAAGCCTATCGTTTGGAAATTTCGTCGCCTGGCATCGACCGTCCGATGGTGCGTCCGACCGATTTCGAAGATTGGGCCGGCTACGAAGCTAAAATCGAATTGAACGAGCCCGTTTCCGGACGCAAGCGCTTTCGTGGCCTGATCGACGGGTTCGAAGACGGTGAAGTCAGGGTCGACATCGAAGTGCAGGAAGTTAACCAGAAACCTGTTCGGGAAACCGTCGGATTTCCCATCAGTCTGATTAAGGACGCTCGCCTCGTCATGACCGACGAGCTGATCCGCGAGTCATTGCGGCGGGCCAAAAAGGCTCGTGAGGCGCGCGGCTCCACCGACGGTCCGATGGACGGATCGCTGGATCTCGATGGATTGGACGATACGGAAATCGAACACTAGTTTAAGAGTGCACCAAGACCGCCAGTTGTCCCTGAGAAAAAGGGCAGCCTTTGGCGAATGCATCGACGGAAGGACTTAGACGCCCATGGCCCAGGCCGCTATCGCCTATAACCGCCTCGAGCTGCTTCAGATTGCCGACTCGGTCGCGCGGGAGAAGTCTATCGATCGCAAAATCGTCATCCAGGCCATGGAAGACGCGATCCAGAAAGCCGCGAAATCACGGTATGGTGCCGAAAACGATATCCGCTGCATCATCGACACCAAAACCGGTGAAACCAAGCTGACACGCGTGTTGACCGTCGTAGAAACCGTCGAGAACGACAGTACCGAGGTCAATCTCGCGGACGCTCAGAAGCGCAAGAGCGAAGCCAAACTTGGCGACATGATCGTGGAAACGTTGCCGCCGCTGGACTTCGGTCGTGTCGCGGCACAAAACGCCAAGCAAGTCATTGTCCAGAAAGTTCGTGAAGCAGAGCGTGATCGCCAGTTCGTCGAATACAAGGATCGCGTCGGTGAAATCGCAAACGGCACCGTCAAACGCGCTGAATACGGCAACGTCATCGTCGATCTCGGCCGTGGTGAAGGCATCATCCGTCGCGACGAGATGATCCCGCGTGAAAATGTCCGCCTCGGAGATCGAGTGCGTGCCTACATCTATTCGGTGGAGCGTACGCAGCGTGGCCCACAGATTTTCCTCTCCCGCGCCAAGCCCGAGTTCATGGCGAAGCTGTTCGCTCAGGAAGTGCCGGAAATCTACGACGGCATCGTGCAGATCAAATCTGTCGCGCGTGATCCCGGCAGCCGTGCGAAAATCGCGGTCATCTCCAAAGACTCCTCGATAGACCCCGTTGGTGCATGCGTAGGCATGCGCGGCCAGCGCGTGCAGGCCGTCGTCGCCGAACTACAGGGCGAAAAGGTCGACATCATCCAGTGGAAACCGGATGCCGCAGAGTTCATCGTCAATGCGCTCGCGCCAGCCGAGGTCAGCAAGGTTGTGCTCGACGAAGATACCAACCGCATTGAAGTGGTGGTGCCGGAATCACAACTTTCCCTTGCCATCGGCCGACGCGGCCAAAATGTGCGCCTGGCGTCGCAGCTGACCGGCTGGGACATCGACATCCTTACCGAGCAGGAAGAGAGCGAACGTCGACAGAAGGAATTTGCGAGCCGTTCAGGCCTGTTCATGGAAGCCCTTGACGTTGACGAGTACATTGCCCAATTGCTGGCGACAGAAGGCTTCGAAACCATTGAAGAAGTTGCCTTCGTCGACCCCGGCGAAGTCGCTCGCATCGAAGGCTTCAACGACGAGTTCGCAGCTGAACTCCAGTCGCGCGCCAAAGACTACTTGGAACGCATCGAGACCGATCGCGATAACAAGCGCAAGAGCTTGGGTGTCGTCGACGACATGGCTAAGATTCCTGGGGTTACCACTGCGGTGATGGTTGCGTTGGGAGAGAATGACGTCAAGTCAGTCGAGGATTTTGCCGACTGCGCGACCGACGATCTCATCGGTTGGATAGAGCCGAAGAAAGACAAAGAGACACCAGCGGTACGCCATAAGGGTTTCCTCGCAGGATTTGAGATCAGCCGCCAGGAGGCTGAAGAAATGATCATGCAGGCACGCGTCATCGCCGGCTGGATCACAGCAGACGACCTCGCGAAAATGAAGGCCGATGCGGCAGCCGCCGCAGAAGCCAAAGCTGAAGCGGACGCTGCGGCTGCTGCCGCCGCATCCGCTAACGCTTAATCAGTGACGATCGGAGCACATTATCGACGTGACGGGCGACAGGACAGCGCCGAACTACGCGCATGCGACAGCCGATATCGCGGCTGTCGCACCGGGCACCGCTTGCGTTCCGGCTGATTTAGCTGACGCACCCGTCCGAGCCCCGCGGCCCGGCAAACCTGACCCCGATCGCGTTCGCCTCTGTGTCGTAACTAGGCAAGAACTGCCGCCTGACCAACTCGTGCGCTTCGTGCTGAGTCCTGAGGCCACGATTGTTCCGGATTTGGCGCGACGGCTTCCGGGTCGCGGGGTCTGGGTTACAGCGTCACGCCGAGCGATCGAGCAGGCTGTCAAGCGCGGACTTTTCGCCAAAAGCTTGAAGACTTTCGCCAAAGTTGATAAAGACCTTGCAGATCAAGTCGAAAGGCTGTTGGCGGTCGAGGCGCGTCAAGCGCTCAGTCTGGCGAACAAGGCTGGGCTCGTTTCAACCGGTTTTTCCAAAGTTGAAATTGCTCTCGAAAAAGGTCTAGCCGAGGCGTTGATCACCGCAAGCGATGCCAGCATCGACGGTGCAGGAAAGTTAAGTCGGAAATTCAAAGCTATCCGCAGCGCGACCGGACGCGACGCACCCATTCTACAGGACTTATCGACAGCCGAATTGAATTTCGCCATTGGCGGATCAAATGTGGTACATGCTGCTCTTGCCCGCGGCGGGCTGGGACGGCGGGTTATCCTCAGTTTCCGTAGGCTCCAGCGATTTCGCGTACCTCCTGATGCGGTCGTGAGCGTCACAGTGGACGCTCTCGCTTCGACGCCAGAGACGAAAAGCGACGTGGCTGCGGTTGCGCCGGCACTTGATTTAGCGGCGGTGAATTTGGATAGGTCTCCCGACAGTTAGATCGGTGACCCGGACATCAGCAGAATTTGAGGCGCGCCGGGCGGTCTGGCGTATGGAAAAGTCGGATCAAGGCAGGCACGGATCACGCATGAGCGATACTAAGGAAACCGGCGATAAAATGTTGCGAGCAGCCCCCCCGGCAGCGTCGGGTACGCCCGCTGCGGGCGCGCGCAAGACGCTGACCTTGACGCGCACAGTCGAACAAGGCGCAGTGCGTCAGACTTTCGGCCAGGGTCGGTCGAAGTCGGTGCAGGTCGAGGTCAAGAAAACGCGCAAGCTCGCCAAACCGGGCAGCCCGGAGGATCAGGCCGAACAGGGTATTCCCACTTACAATAAGCTCGGCGGCCTCTCCAACAGCGAGATGGACAAGCGCATGAAGGCGCTTGAAGCAGCAAAAGAGCGTGAAGGAGAAGAGTCGAAAGCTCGCGACGAAGCCGAAGAGCGCCGCCGTTTGGCCGACGCCGAGGCGTCCGCACTGCGCGCCGCACAGGTGGCTGCGAAGTCTCCCGTCGCCGAGCCTGCTTCTCCGGCGGAGCCGCCGGCTATTGAAGCGGCTTCAACGAACGCTGCGCCATTAGCGCCTGCGACGGCGGATGCGAAACCGACCGCTGCTCCGAGTACGATTAAACCGGTGGCAGCCCCAGCCACGACGACTGCTGCAGGCGCCAAGCCTGCGGTTGCGGCACCTGCCACCGCCGTCGGCACCAAGACCGCCAAGCCGGGTGCTGCCGCCGAGGCAATCAAGCGCGCAGATGCCGCCGCCCGTGGCCGTCCTGCCGGTGCCAAAACCAACGAAGTCGAAGATGACGACGTTCGCATGGTCAAAAAGGGTGGCATCAAGATCATGGTCAAGGCGCCAGTCAAGGCGCCCGACGACAAGAAAGAGCGTGTTCGCCTTACCATTAACAACGCGTTCGACGATCAAAATCGCGAACGCTCGCTGGCCTCCCTGCGCCGCAAGCGCGAGCGCGAAAAGCTTAAAAGCATGGGCGTGCAACAAGCGCGCGACAAAGTAATGCGTGAAGTCATCATCCCGGAAGCGATCACTATCCAGGATCTTTCCAATCGTATGACGGAGCGGGCCGTCGACATCATCAAGCTGCTGATGAAGCAGGGCGTGATGCACAAAATCAACGATGTCATCGACGCCGACACGGCGGAACTGATCGTCACCGAATTCGGCCACACACCGAAGCGCGTTTCCGAATCCGACGTCGAAGAAGGCTTCATTGCCGCCAAGGACGTCGACGATCACCTCGAGCCTCGCGCGCCTGTCGTGACCATCATGGGTCACGTCGACCACGGTAAGACGTCGCTGCTCGACGCGATCCGCTCGACCAATGTGGTGTCCGGCGAAGCGGGTGGTATCACCCAACATATCGGTGCCTATCAGGTACGCACGCCGAACGGCGATCTCGTCACCTTCATCGATACGCCAGGCCATGAGGCGTTCACGGCCATGCGTGCGCGCGGTGCCAAAGTCACCGACATCGTCGTGCTGGTCGTCGCCGCCGACGACGGCGTGATGCCGCAAACGATCGAAGCGATCAATCATGCCAAGGCTGCCGGCGTGCCGATGATCGTGGCCATCAACAAGATGGACAAACATCAAGCTGATCCGACCCGGGTTCGCACCGAACTGTTGCAACACGGCGTCGTCGTGGAGAGCATGTCGGGCGAGACACTCGACGTGCCGGTCTCGGCAATCAAGCGTACCGGATTGGATACGCTGCTCGAAGCCATATCGCTGCAGGCCGAGTTGCTACAGTTGAAAGCCAACCCGGATCGTTCCGCCGAAGGCTTTGTCATCGAAGCCAAGCTGGAGCGCGGTCGTGGCCCAGTCGGCACCGTTCTGGTGCAGCGCGGCACGCTTGACGTCGGCGATATCGTGGTTGCCGGCGAAGCGTGGGGCCGCGTCCGCGCCCTGCTCGACGACAAGGGCCAACCGGTGCTCGATGCCGGTCCGTCGGTGCCCGTCGAAATCCTCGGCTTCGACAGTGCACCGGAAGCCGGCGACCAGTTCGCGGTCGTCGAAAACGAACAGCGCGCCCGTGAAATTACCGACTACCGTATCCGCAAGCGTCGCGAGACGCTTGGCTCTGCTGGAACCGGCCGCACGCTGGAGCAGATGATGTTGCAGCTCAAAGATACCGGCCGGAAAGAATTCCCGCTCGTCATCAAGGGCGACGTGCAGGGCTCGGTCGAAGCCATCGGCGGCGCACTTGCCAAAATCGGCAACGAGGAGGTGTCCGCCCGCATCGTGCACTCCGGCGTCGGCCAGATAACGGAGTCGGACGTGGCGCTGGCAAGCGCATCGAAGGCGATCATCATCGGCTTCAACGTACGCGCCAACTCTCAGGCGAAAGCCGCCGCTGATCAGCAGGGCATCGAAATCCGCTATTACAACATCATCTATGATCTGTGCGATGATGTGAAAGGCGCGATGTCGGGTCTGTTGGCCCCGACCAAGAAGGAAAACTTCCTTGGTTACGCCTCGATCAAGCAGGTATTCGACGTCTCGAAAGTCGGCAAGGTCGCCGGTTGCCTCGTTACATCGGGTCGAGTCGAACGCGGTGCCAAAGTGCGCCTGCTGCGCGACAAGGTGGTCATTCATGAGGGTACGCTGTCGGTACTCAAACGCTTCAAGGACGAAGTTCGCGAAGTGCCGGCCGGTCAGGAATGCGGTATGGCCTTCGAGAAGTATCAGGACATCCGCGTCAACGACGAAATCGAGTGCTTCAACGTCGAGATCATTCAGCGCACGCTTTGATACTCGGCTCGCGCTGAAAAAAAACGGCGGCTCAGGCGTGAGCTGCCGTTTTGATGTGTCCATGACAACGATCACCTCCCCATGACAACATCGGTCACGATCCAACTGACACGTGCCGATCTGGATGCCGTAGCGCGGCCATCCACCGGCACGGTTCTGAAGCTGTCGTCGTCGAGTGCTGCGATCTTCGGCTTGGGCGCAGTGATCGGGGGTGGATGCGCGACGCTGATCGCATCCGTTGTCAATGTGTCCGGCACCATCGAGTGGTCGTTCGGTGCCTTGGTGGGCGGTTTTATTGCCGTTTGGCTGTGGCTGCGGCGCATCGAGGCTGCTGTCCCGCTACGGAAGTTTCCAAATGTACCGATGGCGATCAGCATCAGCGACGCTGGTATTGCCGCGACACATGCCAGCTTCTCGTCCCGCGATAGTTGGGATGTCATCGCGGAAATCAAGCCCATGCCGGAGCACCTCGTGATCGTAACGGCGTTCGATACGCACTACGTACTTCCAGTCCGTGATTTCCCGGATCGCCAGCAGTTCGAACATTTCATTTCCGAGGCGCAACGCTTGTTCCAGGCACATGTCTTGCTCAAGGGCCAGGACGACGTAACCAAAGGTCTCAGCACCGCCTCTGTCTCCGCTTGACGGTGGACAGCATCAGCACGGCGGCCTAAGGCTCCCGCTCCCAATCCTGAAAGGCTGCGCGCGGGTTCGATCCCTGCCGCTGAAAACACATGCCCAGAGATCCCAGAGATAGAGACGACCACGACCGCAAGCCGAAGCGTGGCCACCGATCCGACCGCGAGACCGGCTCTGCGCAGAGTGCGCCGACCCAGCGCATGCTGCGCGTGGGCGAACTGGTGCGGCATAAATTGGCAGACATGCTGTCGCGGGGGGATATCCACGACGACATCTTGCAAAGCACCGTCATCACCATCCCGGAAGTACGCATGTCGACGGATCTCAAGCTCGCGACTGCCTACGTGATGCCGCTAGGTGGCCGCGACATCAAATCGGTTCTGGCGGCGCTGGAACGCAACAAGCGGTTCATCCGCGGCGAGATCGCGCACACGATCAATCTGAAATTCTCACCCGACGTTCGCTTCCGCGAGGACGAGAGCTTCGGCGAGGCCACTCGGATCGACCAACTGCTTGATAGTCCCAAGGTGCGTCAGGATCTCGACAAGCCGCCGACGCCTGCCCTTACCAAGCCAGACGGAGATAAGTCCTGATGGCGAAGCGAAGGCGGGGCAATGTCGTCAACGGCTGGTTAATCCTGGATAAACCAATTGGCATGTCGTCTACGCAGGCGGTGGGCGCGGTACGCCGCGCCTACAACGCACAGAAGGCAGGACACGCCGGCACACTCGATCCGCTCGCGTCAGGCATCCTGCCGATTGCTCTGGGCGAAGCGACGAAGACCGTGCCGTTCGCAGTCGACGGCGAAAAAGTGTATCGGTTTGCGGTTCGATGGGGTGCCGAAACGACCACCGATGACGCAGAGGGACCGGTCTCGGCGATGAGCCACCAGCGACCATCCCGTGAGGCCATCGAAGCACTTCTCCCGTCGTTCACGGGCCAAATCTTGCAGGTCCCACCGCAATTCTCGGCGATCAAAGTGGATGGCGCGCGAGCCTACGATCTCGCTCGCGACGGCGAAGTCGTCGATCTCGAAGCACGTCCCGTGACCATTGACAGGCTCAGCATCGAAGCGATGCCCGACGCCGACACGACGATGTTTGTCGCCGAATGCGGACGCGGCACCTATGTACGATCGATCGCACGCGATATGGGCCGCATTCTCGGCTGTTATGGCCATGTCGTCGACTTGCGGCGGACACGCGTCGCGGGCTTCGACGAGAGCGTGGCCGTGTCGCTCTCAGATCTGCGTGCCGATGCGGACTTGGAGGACGCTTCCGCTGTGATGGCACATTTGTTGCCGATCGAAGCAGCCTTGGACGGCATCATCGGCCTACCCGTCAGTTCCGACGACGCCGCACGACTGCATCGTGGCCAGTCCGTGCTCATTCGTGGACGTGACGCACCCATCATGGCGGGCGAGGCCTACGCCATTTGCAAGGGGCATTTAATCGCCCTCGGGGCCATCGAAAAAGGCGAGTTCCATCCCAACCGCGTTTTTAATCTGCTGTAAACTCATCTGGTGACGCAATTGCATTTCAATGACCCGGTCGCGCCTCGACGCGATGCAATGCTCCGCATCAGGGCTTGACCCACATCTTTACGACGGCGATCTTGATCGCGATAAATCTTTTGGAGAGGAATCACGAATGATCTATGAAATGCGTCTTTACGACTGCTGCCCCGGCAAGCTCCCGGCGTTGCAAAAACGCTTCGAAACCGTGACGCTCGCTCTCTGGGAAAAATATGGCATTCGCCAAGTCGGATTTTGGACCACGCTGGTTGGCCCATCCAGCCATCGCCTGACGTACATGCTTGCGTGGGAATCGCTCGCCGAGCGCGAGACGAAGTGGAACGCTTTCCAGGTCGACCCCGAATGGATCGCCAAGCGCGCTGCCAGCGAAACCGATGGGCCAATTCTGGCCAACATCGAAAGCAGCTTTCTGCTGCCGACCGCGTTCTCGAAATTGAAATGATATCTCGGGTCGTTCTGGTTCAGTCGAACCGCAGAACGACCCGATTTTTCTTTCGTGCGTTGTATCGGTAATCCGCAACAAACGTATCCAGAAGTACACCAATGCTTGATCGAGCGGCCTTTTTACGCCCCATTGCCCACCGCGGGTTACATGGCAAAATCACTGGCCATCTTGAGAACACGGCGCCAGCGTTCGCCGCCGCTTTCGCGAAAGGCTATGGCGTTGAATGCGATCTGCAGCCCGCTTCCGACGGCACACCGATGGTGTTCCATGATTTCACGCTCGATCGTCTTGTCGACGCCGTCGGACGCATCGACAGGCGCTCACCATCGGAGCTTGCAACCACGACCTATCGCGGACGCGCAGAGACCATACTTTCGTTCGCCGAATTTCTGGACTTGGCGGGCGGTCGTGGTCCATTGCTCGTCGAAATCAAGAGCGATTGGAAACCACCGCATGACGGTTTTCTGCAACGGATCGCCCGATCAGCTAAGCGCTACAAGGGCCCGCTCGCCTTGATGTCGTTCGATCCCAAGGTAATGGTCACCATGGCAGAACTCGCGCCGAAGGTTCCGCGCGGCATCGTATCGGGCGTCTACGCGGGGGATGGCTGGAATCTCGACAAACTTGGTACCAAACGCGGTGAGCGCCTGACAAATCTGCTCGAGTCTGGCGCAGCGTTGCCGTCGTTCTTTGCCTACGACGTGAAGGCTTTACCCACGCCGATCACTAGATATGTGCGCGAGGTGCAGGGTCTGCCGCTGTTCACCTGGACAGTCCGGAGCGCCACGGACCGCAAGACCGCCATGCTGCACGCCGACGCCCCGATTTTCGAAGGCTTCGAGGCGTAGTCATCCGACTACAACCGCTTACTCGTTATTGCTCGAGTAGGGCTTTGCGCAAGGCCTGCAGTTCCTGCGTCTTCTCGCCTGTCAGTTCCGGCAGCTTCAGCTCGAGATCTTCCATCGCGCTTACGATGATTTTCGAGACCAGGAGACGCGCCGTCAGCTTGTCGTCCGCAGGGACGACATACCATGGCGCCTCTCGCGTGCTCGTCGACGCGATGCAGTCCTCGTAGGCCTTGCGGTACTGTTTCCAATATTTGCGTTCTTCGATATCACCAACCTGCATTTTCCAATTTTTTGCCGGCTCGTCGATCCGCGCCAGGAGGCGTTCGCGTTGCTCGTCCTTCGAAATGTGCAAGAAAATCTTGACCACACGCGTGCCGTTGCGATGCAGATGGCTTTCGAAGTCGAGAATAGATTGGAAGCGCTTCTTCCAGATCTCGGAATCGTCCTCGAGATGCGGCGGCAGTGCCTCAGCCTTGAGAATACCGGGATGGACCCGGACGATCAGAACTTCCTCGTAATAGGACCTGTTGTGTATTCCGATTTTTCCGCGCTCAGGAAGATCGCGCGTCGTACGCCAGAGAAAGTCGTGTTTGAGTTCGGTGGCGCTCGGATGATTGAAACTGAAAACCTGACAGCCCTGCGGATTGACGCCTGACATGACGTGCTTGATCGCACCGTCCTTCCCTGCTGTGTCCATGGCCTGAAAAATCACCAGCAGCGCATTCGAGTGCGTAGCAAACAGAAGTTCTTGCAAATTGCTGAGTTTTTCGACCTGTTCGGCGAGGCTTTTCTTGTACTCGGTTTTGGTGGCGTAGGGTGGATCGATCCGTGTCGGCCACGCCTTCAGATCAACGGCATCGCCGGCCTTCACCCGAAAATCCTTGATACCCGACTTCATAGGTCACCTCGCATGTTTCTTACGCGCAAGGGCAGCGCCTGCACCCAGCGCATTCAGCTTGGCCGCAGCGACACCTTTGGGGAACGGAGCAAGACCACAGTTGGTGCACGCGTGAACCCGCTCTTTGTCGGCGTGCTCAAGCGCCGCCTCGAGGATGGCGGCAACCTGCTCCGGCGTCTCGATCCGCTGGTCCGCAACGTCGATGACACCCACCAAGATTTGTTTATCCGCGAGATGACGAATAAGTGAGATAGGCACTTTCGAACCCGCGCACTCCAGCGAAACTTGCCCGATGCGCGACTTGTTCAGCGCCGGAAAAATCTGATCGTACTGCTGCCATTGCTCGCCGAGCGTCTCTTTCCATTTGTTGTTGGCCTCGATGCCATAGCCATAACAGATGTGCACGGCGGTTTTGCAAGTCAGTCCCTCGGCCGCTTTCTCGAGCGCGGCGATGCCCCATTCGTTCACTTCGCCCATGAACACGTTGAAAGCCGGCTCATCGAACTGGATGACATCGACTCCGGCCGCCTGCAATTCGCGCGCTTCCTGATTGAGCACCGCCGCGAACGCCATCGCCATGTCGGCGCGGCGGCCGTAATGACCATCCGCAACCGTGTCACAGATCGTCATCGGGCCGGGCAGCGTGATCTTTAACTGCCGTTTGGTGTGTGCGCGTGTGAACTTGGCATCCGCAACATGCACCGCCTTGGGCCGCGCGACAGCCGCAGTCACGGTCGGGACATCGACGACGTAACGATTGTCGCGAATGCCCATTTTGGTCTTTTTTTGCCAATCGATACCCTGCAGTTGCTCCATGAACCCGTGCACGAAGTGCATGCGAAACTGTTCGCCGTCGGTAACGGTGTCGATCCCGGCATCTTCTTGAATCTTGAGCCACAGCTGGGCTGCATCTTCCTTGGCGGCTTGCAACGCCGAACCTTCATGTTTCCAGGCCGCCCACAGTTTTTCCGGCTCCGCCAGCCACGCAGGTTTCGGGAGGCTGCCAGCTAGTGTCGTCGGGAAAAGCGGCAAGGACATCGTCTGACTCCAATTTTAAATTACCGCACTTTCTTAGAACACGATCACGAAACAGCAAAGTGCTGAACGAGACGCAGCTTTCCGGACAAGCCACGTCTAAGTGGTCATTTTGCGCCAAGTCTGCTTATTGACCGCAGGGCTGCGCACTGCCCATGATCGCACTTCAATTCGCCGGAGGAAACTTATGTCCAAGGCCCTGCTAGTCGCGCTGATCGCAGCACTACAGATTGCCGTAACCTCACTGGCGCGTGCGGAATTGACGACGCTGCACGCCGCCAAACAGTTCGGCCTCGGGTACATCCAGTACATGATCATGGAGGATCAGAAGCTGGTCGAGAAACATGCAAAGGCGGCAGGCCTCGGCGATGTCACAGTGGAGTGGAATACGTTTCGCTCGTCAGACGTGATGAACGACGCGTTGATTTCTGGGGCGGTGGAATTCGTGTCTCTCGGCGTGCCTGGGTTGATTACGATCTGGGATCGTACCAAGGGCAATCTTGGCGTCATGGCCGCAGCCGGATTGAACGCATTGCCGCTGGCCTTGATGGTCCGCGGTGACATCAAAAGTTTGAAAGATTTCGGGCCGAACCAAAAAATCGCCTTGCCGGCCGCCAAGGTCTCCAATCAGGCGATTTTGCTGCAGATGGCCGCCGAAAAAGAATTTGGGCTGGGCAATCATGGCAAGCTGGATTCCAATACTGTCAGCATGGCGCATCCAGATGCGACGATCGCCATGATTGGCGGCAATCAAGACATCGTCGCAAATTTCTCGTCTATTCCTTTCCAGGGACGACAAGGCAAAACCCCGGGCGTGCGTCGATTGACGTCTTCGACGGAGATCATCGGCGGTCCATTCACTTTCAACGTCATCGCAACGACATCGAAGTTTCGCGCCGAAAACCCAAAACTCTACAAAGCATTTCTCGACGCGTTGGGTGAGGCGACAAATTTGGTCAACTCCGACAAACGAACGGCGGCGGAAATCTATCTAAAAATCTCGAAGGACAAATCAGCGCCGGAGGAAATCGTGGCATTGTTGGCCGACCCGGAAAATCAGTTCACCACGAAGATCGCGCCTATCGACAATTTCATCCAGTTCATGGTGCGAACCGGAAATTTCAAAAACAAATTACAAACGACTGAAGACTTGCTGTTTCCTGAGGCGAAAACATCAGGAAAGTAAAGAATAATGCATGGAACCTCCAAGCGTTCGAGAACGTTGCTGAGTAGAACGCTATCCAGTACAGGAACGCTACCCAGTACAGGAGTGCGCCTCTTTGGAGAGCGCACCCGTAGACAACGATAGCATGTCGTTTCGCAGTCGTGTGCCAAAAAAATTTCTCGAAAGCTTCAAATGATTCCGGGTATGACAACCATTGAGCGCGCCTTCCAATTGGCAGCATCCGGCTCCGTCGATTCAATTTCAGCGCTCAAAAAAAAACTGAATTCCGAGGGATTCACTGCCGATCAGATCATGGGCCGAGAGCTGTCGCGGCAATTGACCAGGATCATCGTTGACCACAAGCCGAAGCCAAGCGAGGAAGAGTGCGCCGATTCCAACGCCAACGAACCTTCCGACTTGCCGCAGACTTGAGCTGAGTTAGTCAGCAGTGCCTTCTCAGGCCGGGCGGAGCTTAACTCTCGGATCGAGTGGCGCTTAAACGTCCGATGCGGTATCACGACCCATCCTTTGGTTGTGCAGCCGGACCATGACAGTTCCCAAACCTCCAATTTCTGAAAAGCCTGATGTCGCGTTCGCAATCGTCGTGACGACGTTAGTGTGCTTGCTCCAACTTATTGCCGCGTCGAAGCTTGAACTGATGTTCGACGAAGCGTACTACAGCTTGTGGGCACGGCATTTGAATTGGGGTTATCACGATCATCCGCCAGCGATCGCCGCATGGATTCGTGTATCAACCAGCTTATTCGGAAATAGCGAATTCGGCATCCGCGCACTTGGTGTGCTGGCGACAGCGCTCGGCTCCTGGGCTATCTGGTCGATTGCAAGAGATTTGTTTGCAAGTATCCACAAGGCCGCGCTAGCGGTGCTAATTTGGAACGCGTGTCCGTTGATCGGCGTCGGCGCGGTCCTCGTTACACCGGACACCCCACTCATGTTCGGCTCTACTACAATGCTGTGGGCACTTGGCAGAGTCCATCGCACGGCCGATTGGCGTTGGTGGCTACTCGTCGGCACCGCGGCCGGTGTCGCATTGGAAGGGAAATACACCGCACTGTTCCTGGGCCCCGGCATTCTGCTCGCCATGTCGGTCGTTCCGAGCCTGAGGAAATGGTGGTCGCATCCAGCACCATATGCTGGAGGCGCACTAGCGTTTGCCGTGTTCGCGCCAAATGTTTGGTGGAATGCGACGCACGGTTGGGAAACATTCGCCAAACAGTTTGGGAGGCTTGGCGACACCGAGTGGACGCATCGCTTTCTGTTAGAGTTTTTCGGCAGTCAGATTGGGCTGCTCAATCCGTTGACGTTCGTGTTGGTGGTTGCGGGGTTGATGTTCGCGACGCGACCATCTGCGGACGGTGAGGATGAAAGCCGTCGTTTGCTGGCAGCACTTGCAGCCCCATTGCTGGTCTACTTCGGCTTTCACAGCCTGCATGATCGGGTGCAGGGAAATTGGCTGGCACCATTATATCCTGTGTTCGCACTGTTGGCGGCGGACGCGGCATTCACGACTTTGCCGTTGCAGGCGTGGCAGCTGACACTACTGGCATTTGCAAAACGTTGGACTGCGCCGCTCGGGCTGGGATTGTCGGCGCTGATTTACGTGCAAGCCTTCCTCGCACCGCTGCCGATCAGTGCGAAATCAGATCCGACAGCGTTGTTGTCGGGATGGCGCACTCTTGCAGGCGATCTCGATGCAGTGGCAATGCGTGAGGGTGCGGCATATGTGCTGACACAGGGGTATGCACTGACGGGTCTGTTGTCAGTATACAGCCCCAACCCCCGTCCCGTTTTTCAATATTCGGAGCGGTACCGGTGGTCCTACGATGCGACGGCAGGCGAACCGGAGGCGTCGAAACCTGGCCTTTACATCGTCGAGACGAGGCGGGCCGGAGGAGCACAGCCTCGTGGGCGGTTCAAAACATTTATTGAAATTGAGCATCTCGAGCGCAAGGCGCGCGGACGCGTGCTCGAAACGTATGTCGTTTATCGCGTCGCCGAACCGATCGAGCGGATCCTCGACCCGGAAACATCCGAGCGAACGCATTGATGTCGTCAAGCGTTGGCAGCACGTAATTCGTGAAACTGAATAAAGGTTCTTTTTTATCGTCACGCGTTCGTGAACAGAACTCTGAAACTCCCGCTATTTTGCATCGTATCTCCTTCAACTGGCCAGACAGTCCGGCCCAGAGTTGGAGAAAAACATGATCACCAAAACATTTCGTCGTGCGCTTTCGATGTCGGCGATCGCGCTGACAGCGGGCTGTGTTGCAACCGTCGCGCTACCGCCTTCGGCGATGTCGGCCGAAAAAGCCATCACGGTCGGTGGTGCCCCAATGTATGCCACCAAAAACATCATAGAGAACGCTGTCAATTCCAAGGATCATACGACACTGGTTGCGGCCGTGAAAGCCGCAGGCCTCGTTGAAACACTGTCGGGTCCGGGACCATTCATGGTGTTTGCTCCGACCAACGCCGCTTTTAAGCGTCTGCCGGCCGGGACTGTAGCAACGCTGCTGAAACCTGAGAACAAAGCCAAACTGGTGAAGATCTTGACCTCGCACGTCGTCGGCAAGGCTGTGATGTCTGACGCGATCGGAAAGATGGTTTCGGATGACAAGGGCGCACATCCGATCAAGACACTGAGCGGCGCAACGCTGATCGCCAAAATGAAAAACGGCAAACTTACGCTCACCGACGAAAATGGCGGTGTCGCTACCGTCACGATTGCAGACGTCAAGCAGTCAAATGGCGTGATCCATGTCGTCGACCACGTCCTCCTGCCGAAGTAAGGCGACTTGGTTGTAAGCCATAATCTTGAGCGTGCAGGTCGTCAGCGCTCGGCTGAATATTCGCGGCGACAAAATCTTGTTTCAACGTAAACCCACTCAACATCTCAAGGAAACTCTTCATGCGCAAAATCTTGGCCGCCGTACTTGCCTTCGGTATCGTTGCTGCCGCCACCGCCCCGTCCGTCGCGTTCGACAGCAAGACGTTTTGGGAAATGCACCCGCCAAAATCAGGCTCGTAATATAGGCCTGATAATATTCAACATTATATCGAAGCCCCCGGCGCTCTCCGCGTCGGGGCTTCTTTTCTGAAACCGCCTGCAGACTACAACAGCGACATTTGTCCGTCCCGTCGCGTGGGTCGTTTGAACAGGTCGGTCCGCAGGCGATACGTTCCGCGATTGTCGATGCCCAGGCGACGAATAGCGAGGTGAAATCGTTGGCCAATCTGCTCGGCGTAGGGTCCGCTGCCGCGCTGACGCAATCCAAACGTCGAAACATAGTCTTTGCCGCCGTGCATCGAACGCAAAATATTGATCACCTTGTCGGCGCGGTCGGGGAATTCGGTCGCCAGCCACTCTCGGAAAAGCTCCTTCAATTCCAGCGGCAGCCGTAGCAACACGTATCCGGCCGATTGAGCACCCGCCGCCGCAGCCGTCTCCAGTATTTTTTCGATCTCGCTGTCGTTCAGCGCGGGGACGATCGGCGCAACCATCACAGTGACGGGGATGCTGGACTGTGCCAGCCGCGTAATGGCATCAAGTCGGCGCTGCGGGGTAGCCGCACGTGGCTCCATTTTGCGCGCAACCGTGCGATCGAGTGTGGTGATCGAAATCGCCACCTTGACCAGATTTTTCGCTGCCATGCGTTCGAGAATATCGATGTCGCGGACGATCAGCGCAGACTTCGTGACGATACCGACCGGATGTTGCGTGCGCTCCAGCACTTCAAGGATCGAGCGCGTGATCTTGTAAGAGCGTTCGATCGGCTGATAGGGATCGGTGACGGCGCCGAGCGCAATGACTTTAGGCTCGTAACGGGGCGCCGACAGTTCGCGCTCCAAAACTTCAGCGGCATTGGTCTTGGCATAAAGTTTGGTTTCGAAATCGAGGCCTGCCGAATGGCCGAGATAACAATGTGTCGGACGGGCATAGCAATAGACGCAGCCGTGCTCGCAGCCCCGGTAAGGATTGATGGATTGCTCAAACGAGATATCGGGGCTGTCGTTGCGTGAAATTATGCTTTTAGCCGGCTCGATTATGACCTGCGTCGCGAGTGCATCCAGATCGCCTTGCTGATCCCATCCATCGTCGAAGCCTTCACGAATTTCGGTTTCGAAACGCCCGACCCGGTTGGATCGGGTGCCCCGCCCGTGCCAGAGCGTAGGATTCAGAATTTTATCGGACTTATGCATCGTGACTTCGTCCTGTGCGCTCGGCAACGACAGAACAAATAAAGAACAAAAGTGTATTTAGCAACACGTTAATAGGATTTGCCGGTGAGTTCGCGCCGGACGATTGCGGCACCGTCACACATGGCTTTGAGTTTACCGAAGGCAACACCGCGCGGCAGATATTTCATACCGCAGTCGGGTGCAGGCACGAGGCGATCCGGTGTCATGTGCGCAAGGCCGGCCCGCATGCGCAATGCCACCGTCTCCGGCGTCTCGATGGTGAGATCGGAGAGATCAAGCACGCCGAGCATGATTTTTTTCGGCGCGAGGTCTGCAAGCACGCCGAGATCGATCTTCGGTTGCGCGCATTCGATCGAAATGGTGTCGGCAATGGTATCGCCGAGTTCCGCCAGAAACGCATATTCAGCAGGCTTGCTCGATCCCTTCACGACGGCAGCATAGCCGAAACAGAGATGCACCACTGTCGGGACCGAAATGCCCTGCAGCGCGCGATTGATGGCTTTGACCGCGTAACGCCGTGCGATGTCGGGATTGTTGCGCACCCACGGTTCGTCAAGCTGAATGACGTCGGCACCAGCGCGCACGAGATCGTGCGCCTCCTCGTTGACCGCCGCGGCCATGTCCATGGCCATTGCCTCGGTGTCGTTGTAGTGCTCGTCGAGCGCCTGTTGACTCATCGTGAAGGGCCCGGGCAACGTGATCTTGGCGATGTGGCTGGTGTTTCGCCGCAGAAACTGCATGTCGCGCACTTCCACGGCGGCACGGCGGCGAATTTTTCCGACCACGCGCGGCACTGGCGTCGACAGCCCGGCGCGGGACACGACGTGGCCGGGGCGAGCGGCATCGATACCCTCCAACTCGGTAACGAAGCGGTTGGAATAGCTCTCGCGGCGCACCTCACCGTCGGTTATTACGTCGACGCCGGCGCGCTCCATGTCGCGGATCGCCAGGATGGTCGCATCGTCCTGCGCCTGTTCGAGCCAGGGCTCGGGAATACGCCACATCTCGGACATCCGCACACGCGGCACGCCTTTGGCCAGCAGTGCACGATCGACCAGCCAATCGGGTTGCGGATAACTGCCGACAACGGTCGTTGCAAACAACTTGTCGGCCATGGTGCAGTCCTCTAAGTGCAATTTGCAGGCAGCATAGACGCAACGCCACCGCAAGCGCTACTCATGCGACAGAAAACTCGGCAACACAGCGGATCTCGCTTGAAGGCATGACGACGCCCGTCCAAATTACCAACAGTCAGGCACGTCGCGTGTGGTTGCATGCGCAGAAACTTGATGTTGCAACGCCTTTCGGCGAAGGCCCCGGAGCCACGCGGGCTGCGATAGAGCACCTTGGCTACGTACAGATCGACACGATCAACGTGATCGAGCGCTGCCATCATCACATCCTGTATTCGCGCATCCCGGCGTACCGACGCACCGACCTGACGGCTGCGCAAAGCATCGACAAATCGGTGTTCGAGTATTGGACGCACGCGCTGTCCTACGTCCCGATCAGCGACTATCGTTATTTCGTCGGTGCCATGAAGCAGCAACGCACCAAGCCGAAGTCCTGGTTTGCATCCGTGACACCGGGGGATGTCGAAAAAGTCGTACGGCTGATCCGTCGCGAGGGGCCGCTCTCCATTCGCGACATCGACGACGACGTGCTGGTGGAAAAGGATCACGCCTGGGCGAGCCGCAAGCCATCCAGACGCGCGCTGCAGCTAGCTTTTTTTACCGGCCTGCTCACTGTGGCTCGACGCCACGGCATGCTCAAAACTTATGATATCACGACGCGGCATTTCGGCTGGACAAGTGCGCCGAAAGCGGCGTCTGAAAAGGAAGTCGTCGCCTACCTTCTCGATCGGGCATTGCGCACACAGGGTATAGTGAGCCTCGAGTCCATCTGCCATCTCGATGCGAAACGGAAAACCTCCGTGCGCGAACTGATCGAAGTACGCGTGCGCGGAAAACAGCTATTACCAGTTATAATATCGGGTGCTGACCGCATGCCACATTGGATCGATCCGCAAGTGCTCGATGCCGCCGAGCAGGCGGTCAGTGATATCGTACACATCCTTTCGCCATTCGATCCGCTGATCATCCAGCGCAAACGGTTGCAGTTGTTTTTCGATCATGACCATCGCTTCGAGGCTTACATCCCGAAGCCGAAGCGCATGTTCGGATATTTCGCATTGCCGGTGTTGGTTGGTGACAAGGTTGTCGCCGTGATCGATCTGAAGGCAGACCGCGCCAATCGCGAACTACTGGTGCAACAATGGACGTGGATCGGCGTCGGCGCGCCGAAGCGGCATAAGCGCATCATCGAGGAGGCGCTGCATACGTTCGAACAGTTCCAGTTGAGCTGACCTGCCGGTCCGCTTGTTCAAGTCACCGATTTGGTTGCGATGGCCTCGAGATCGACCAAACCCTTTGCGAACTCACCGCCCACCATTTTGTCCATGCTGAAAAGCGTACCCATGAGCTTGTGCGAGAATGGGCGGGTGCCGGTCATGGCCCAAGTGACTGCAGTCGTAGGCCCCTTTGGATGCAAAGTGAATTCCGCTTGATTGTGGGCACGAAACGGCTTGTCGAAGTCGAGTTTCATGACGACTTTCGTTGCGACGGATTCGATCACCTGCATACGGCCGGCACCGGACTTTTTGCCGCTCCAGTCATAGGTCGCGCCGACGCCGCGCGCCGGACCGCTGTAGACGATCTTCACGCCAGGGTCCGCCTTGGCGAACGGATTCCAGCGGTTGAAACCGCTGAGATCATCAATGAGCGGAAGGATCTTGTCCGGTGCAGCCAGCATGTCCCGAGTGCGTTCGATCCGAAAATCACTGGGCTGGCTTGCGACATAGATACCGAAAGCGATGGCGACCAAGCCGACGATAACGAGAGCTGGCAAAAGCATTGGCTAATCCTCCAAGTGTCCCGAGATAACGAGCGCTGCGGCAGCGAATAAGCGACGATTACATAATCTGGCCATCGACATAAAACCACCTTCCACCATCCTGCACAAAATTCGAAATTTCATGCAACGTGTGGATCGTACTGCCGATCCGCGAACGAGCTGTGAATTCGACAGTCACGGCAGCTACTTCCGAATTCGCATTGAGAATCCGCAACAGCAGCCACTGCTGCCCTGGCGTGAAGGCCAGTTGGTGCGGCCGTGTAGTCGGGTGCCAAGTCGCGAGTAGATAGGCGGCATTCCCGAGCGCAAACGCTGCGTAGCGCGATCGCATCAGCGCAACTGCAGTCGGTGCAGCAGAAACACCCGAATGAAACGGCATGCAGCAATTGGCATAGATGACCGTTTCGCCGCGTTTGCGACACGGGCAACGCGAGGACGCGATCATCTGCGGCACATCTGCGAGCCAAGTCATACTGCTTATATCCAGTCAGATCCGCTTGTTTTGGCGATAAGCAGTACCAAACAATCAGCGACCCATTTTACGCCGCCGTCCTCGCTTGCCGACGGAACATGCTGGCGCGTAAAACACCGGTCGCAGCCATGGCGATACCATAAATGACCATGGCACCGCCGATGAGCCCCGCCAAAGCGGCCGATTTCACCCACAGCGGTTGCGCCGAAACAAGCCACGGCGCGAGATAAAAGGCACCGATCCACAGCGCCGCGCCCATGAAGAAACTGGCACCGACGACAATCGGCAAGGCCCTCCGTGCACGTGCGTCGAGCACGAACTGGCCGCGTTTGGCCAGCGTTGACCACAGCAGCATCGCGTTCAACCAGCCACCGAGAGCCGAAGCCAGCGCAATACCCAGCTGCGGCAAAAATCCCATCGAACGAAACAGAAAAAAGAGACCGATCGATCCGGCTGTGTTGGCGAACAGGCTGATGGTCGCGTAGCGCATCGGCGTCCGGGTATCCTCGCGCGCGAAATAGGCGGGCGAGAAAACTTTGATCAATACGAACGCCGGCAACCCCCAGGCGAAGATTGCCAACGCCGACGCTGTCGCTTGTGTGTCGGTCACCGTGAACGCACCGCGCTCGAAGAGCACGCGGATGATTTCGACGGGCACGACAGCCAATGCCACCGCCGCAGGCACCGTCAGCAGCATGGCGAGTTCGAGGCTGCGATTTTGGCTATCCATCACGGCGAGGTCATTGCCCGCCCGCAGATGTCGCGACACCTCCGGCAGCAGCACCACGCCGATGGCGATGCCGACGATGGCGAGTGGCAACTCATAGAGCCGGTCCGCATAATAAAGCTGCGAGACCGCGCCCGGCTGCAACGACGCGATCATGGTACCGATCATGATGTTGATCTGAGTGACGCCACCGGAAATAATGCCAGGCACGCCGAGGGACACCAACCGCCGCACACCCTCGGTCATTTTCGGCCGCCGCAGGCCAAGGCGAAAGCCGGCGCGGCGCAGGCCGTCCATCAGCAACGCAAGTTGCAACAAGCCCGCGACGAACACGCCGAGCGCCTGAATGACGCCGCCCTGCGGATCGTTGTGAAAGCCGAGTGCGAAGCCGATAAAGATCGCCACCGTCAACGTCAGATTGAGCACGATGGAAACGCCGGAGCTTTCGGCGAAACGGCCGAAACTGTTAAGTACACCCGACATTAACGCCACCAGCGACATGCACGCGAGATAGGGAAACGCGATGCGCGTCAGCAGCACAGCGAGGTCGAATTTCTCAGGGTTCGAGCTGAAGCCGGGCGCGAGCAAGTACATCAACCACGGCATGAAAATGATCGCCGCCACCGAGACGAGCACGAGCACGAACAGCAGTCCGGCCATCGCCTCCTCCGCGAACTGTCTGGCGGCGTCGCGGCCCTCACCCTCTAGTTTCTTGGCAAACAGTGGAATGAACGCGGAGTTGAACGCGCCTTCGCCGAACAAACGTCGGAACAGATTGGGAAAGCGGAACGCGACATTGAATGCATCGGCCACCCAGCCCGAGCCGAACGCCCAGGCGAACAGGATATCGCGCACGAAGCCTAAGACACGGCTGACCATCGTCAGCCCGCCCACGGTCGCAAAAGATCGGTACAATTTCATGCGCACGGGGTAGCGGAGGGCCGTGACGATGGCAAGGCGCAGTCAGCGGCTTCGAACAAGGACGAACTGTGAGTTGCCGACAACGAATTGCCGCGAATCGGATACTATCGGCCACTGCAAATGCGGTCGATCACGCTGGAACCGCTGGCAGGGCTTTGGGAGCGATCATGCAGCCACAGGACGTTTTCAATAGGGGCTTCGATGCGGCCGTCGCCAGCCTGGATCGCTGGCTCGACAGCATCAAAGACGTTGCGCACATCGATCGTGAGCAGACGGCACAATATTGGCGCGTGCGGGTCGAGCCACGTTGCCCGAATACCTGTCCGGCCGAATTGATGGTGTCGCGGCAGCAGACGTTTGATCTGGATATAGCCGCAGAAACTATCGTCGATCAGCCTGCAAGCGATCTGGCATTTTTTCAGCCGTTGCTCGAGGCCGTCAGCGATGGCCGCGTCGTCAGTCGCATCTGGTCGGCGCAAGCGACCGGCGCCGAACTGACGCGGGAAATTATCGTCGATTTACCAGATGGTCGTGCGTGGTCGACGCGACGATTAATCACCGCAGGTACGGCGGCGACTGACTTATCTGCAGTCGCCAGCGATCGCGTGTTTGTCGCCTATCGTCGCGATTGAAGCCGTCTCGCCTATCGCGATGCCTCGAACAGGTGTGCACCGGTCTGCAGCTCAGTGTCGCGCGCCGTGCGCGCTTGACGGCTCGGAACGCCAGTCGCGATTTCGTCGAAGGCCAGCGCAAAGTCGATCGATCCGGGTTTCGACATACCCGATTGCATCCGCTCGTCCAGCGCGGCGAGCAGTTGCGCGCCGACTTTCTCGCGAACCACCGAATTGCGATAGTAGGCCGCCTCGGCAAAGAAGTTCGACGTCGGCATCATCCGCCCGACGGTCTGCATCATTTCCAGGCCAGTACGCGGCCCAGCCAAGTTCATCAGTTCGAGTTCGGCACCGCTCAATGAGGTGCGGCCGGCTTCCTTTGCGGCGGTCTCCAGCAACCCTTTCAACTTCAGCACTTGCAGCCACGGACCGATATCTGCATCCAGATTGATAGCGTGAATGCCCTGTCCCGCGGGCGTCAGCGCGAACTTTTGGTGGTCGCGCCATTCATTCGGCACCGTGCGGGCCTCTCGCAACATTGTACGCAGAATAGCCGCTTTGGCTATGCGCGCCGGCTGTCCGCTCGCTTCCAACCGCGTGATGAACTGCTCGCCGTGTCGTACCAACTCGCTGACGCTATTGGCGCTGAGCAATTGCGCATACCCCATCGCCGACGAGATCGGACGCCCCTGTTTGGTGTCCGGATCGATACCAGCCTGCATATCGAAGGTGCCGCGTCCGCCCGTTTCGAGGGCGTAGACACGGATCACCTGATCTTTGCTCAGCCCGGCCGCGAGCGCGTCCGCCGCGTAGCGTCTTTTGAACTCGTGCTCGGTTGTGCGCTCCGGCCTGAAATTGAAAACGGTCTGCGCATTGCCCAGAAAATCAGCGAGGGCGGCCATCGGTTTGTCGGGCTCGGCAGGCGGTTTGGCCTGCATCACTAGAGCCGCGATATCGGCGGGAAGCGGTGCCCCTGCATACTTTGGCGGTTGCTCGAGCACATAGTCGTCGGCAGTGAAAATCTGGCGGCTCGCGAGTTTACGCTTGCGATGCTCGCGCCGCTCGTCGACCAATGTCCAATACACTTGACTCTGCCGTTCGAAGTCGGCGCGACCGATCAAGTACGAGCGATACGTGACCAATTGAGCTGGACTGAGGCGTGCTGCAATTTCTGGCGCGACCGTGACGGCGATAGCCCTGTTTGGCAAAACCAAAAGACCGATCGCGCACGTCAGAGCGAGAGCAGCTAGCGAAAGCCGTCGCTTACTCTGAGTCCGGCATCTGCTGCGACAGTTTGGGTTCACGCTCGCTCCAATACCTACGGCAGCACTAATGGCCCGACGCTACCAATCATCAGATCATGGAAATCGTAAGGCTTGCGTTAACCCCACTACGACTTCGCGTGATTTCGCGACGCCGGCCGAGTGTTACTTCAGTGCGTCCAATCTGGTCTGTGCGTCGGGTACGCCGGCTTTCAAAGCACCCTCGTACAGTAATTTGGCATAGGATCGACTGGCCTCGATGTGCTGGGCATTCCAGGACGCCAGCAGATTCGGATCGTATGTCTCCGCCAAAGCGAACAAGGCGCGACCGTCGCCGGCTGCAGCAGTGTCAGACAGCATCGCACGCGCAGCTAGTACGTCACCGGTCGCCACGAAGCGTTCGGCGACGGCAAGGATTTGAGCCGTCGTCACCAAAGCCCGCGCACTCGGATTGATCGACCGGTCTAGTGCTGCCGGTTCGGCACGTTCGGGTGCTGAGAGACTGGCCGCCGGCAAACGTCGCGCAGGAGCGAGCGACGCGGTCATTTGCGCTGGTGCCTCCGTCATCGCCCGGCCGCCGAATGCGCCAAGCCAAAACAGCAGCGCGCCACCCGTTGCGAGACACACGACGGCCGATCCCCGCACCAGCAGCGCAACGCGCTCCTTCCGCGAGGCTTCGGCGATCTCGTCGGCCTTTTTGTACCAAGCCGATGGCAGGCGGCCGGCATCTTGCGCTCCCAGGCGATCGGATCGGTCCTGCATGTCACCCTCGCCTTTGGCGTCATCCGAAGGCCGCGTGGTCAGGTTTGTCCCGGGCCGCATGCCAGAGGCGACGAGTGCACGTTCACGCGATGGCTCTGGCGGTGTCTGCAGAATCGCCGCTAGATCGAACTGAGCAGCAGCGGCCCGAGCGCTTAATGGCTGTGTGACCGTGCGAGGCTCGACATGATTTCCCTGCCGCATTTGATTCGCCTGCAGCACTTGGCGAGAAATTCGCAATCTCTCCGCAGCAACGCGGTCGTCCGGTCGTGCTCGATCGTTCATACGCAGTCATTCCCCCAACGCTTACACAGGTACTGAAAATTTCTCCCGTCTGATGCAGGTGCGGATCCGTCCCCGGTCCTCGCGTCATAAAAACAGCCGCAAACCCGCTTAAATTATGGCAAGGTCAGATAGACAAGTGCCGCTCGGCATTGGCAAGTTGTTGATCGGCTGACTTTCCAACTGAAGCGACCAACGATCACACTGATGGCAGAACCGAGAAGATTTCTGGACGGACGATTTGATGATTCTGCCGCATCCACCGACACTTCCTTCACCCGAGCGCTGGCTCGAAGACGAACGCGCAGGTATCGACGCCGAGTTATCGGCGCCCGTGACGATCACCCGGCCTCCAATTCAGACCGTTCCGATAATATTTTGCTCGCCACATTCAGGGCGGACCTATCCAAAGGCATTTCTAGCCGCGTCTCGACTTGATGCGCTGCCACTGCGCCGGAGCGAGGACGCCTACGTCGACGAGTTGTTCGCCTCGGCGATTCTGCACGGTGCGCCGTTGCTCTCGGCAAATTTTCCGCGCGCATATCTCGACGTCAATCGCGAACCCCTTGAACTTGACCCGCGATTGATCGAAGGGCCATTGCCGCGCGGTGCCAACACCCAGTCAGCGCGTGTCGCAGGTGGTCTCGGCACGATCCCGCGCCTGGTGGCCGATGGCGAGATGATCTACGCGGGACGACTTCCGGTTCAAATTGCGATGCTCCGGATCGAGCGACTGTACCACCCGTTTCACCAAGCTCTTGCAGGCTTGATCGCGGAAACCCACCGCAGGTTCGGAGTGGCGATCGTTGTCGACTGCCATTCGATGCCCTCGGTGTCAGCGGGGCAGGGACCGTCTCGCCGCCCGCATTTTGTTATCGGAGATCGCTTCGGCACGTCGTGTTCGGCCGAGATCATGCGGAAGGTCGTCGGCGCATTGAGCGCTGCCGGGTGTGAGGTACATTCCAACAGGCCCTACGCCGGCGGGTTTATCACAGAGCATTATGGCCGGCCTCATGCGCGCGTTCACACCATTCAAATTGAGATCAATCGCTCGCTTTATCTGGATGAAGTGACACTGGAGCGGAACTCGGATTTCTCGCAGTGCGCCGTTATCGTCCAAAAGCTCGTCCGCTCCGTTGCGGAGTTGGCCGAAACTTGGGTGCGGCCACCCGGAATCGCTGCCGAATGACGAGCCTCGACTTGAGATGCGTTTACGCAAAAAAAAGAGCCGTTCAATGAAGAACGGCCCAAGTCTAGGGAGGAAACGCCCAAGGAGGGCTAGTCACGATGAACCAAATCACCAGTAACATGACCGATCTATATGCTGCATCGCACAAAAATGCAAATGCAAAGTTGACGCAAGCGACAGGGCGGCAGTCGAAGTTGCCCGGTCGGTCGAGAGGGTGATGGAACTTGTCTTGCGCTTCAGCGTGCGAGGTTAACCTACTAAAATAGCTCATTAATAATGCGCGGAGGTCATTGAGAAACGATACTGAGAAAGTCACAGAAAATTCTTGAAACAGCCGACCGTCCCGATTTCAGCAAGGTTGCATTGCACAAAACGGTTGGGTCCCGCCTCGACCAGCGTGCCCACCGACAATCTTTGCTGTCGCCCACGAAATCCCATACTCTTGCAGCAAAGCGACTACGCACTTGCGAAAGTCAGCGAACTCCGGAAGCACCTCAGGGACCTCCGCCATGTACACTCAGGCATTGAACGAGAAGGACGCACCTTTCACCACGGGGCGCTCGGACGATCCGATCAAACTCGAACGATTTCAGGCGATTATTGACGCAGAGGACAAGGTTGAGCCGAACGACTGGATGCCTGATGCCTACCGCCGCACGCTGCAACGTCAGATATCCCAACACGCCCATTCTGAAGTTATCGGCATGCAACCGGAAGGCAACTGGCTGACCCGGGCACCATCGCTGAAGCGCAAGGCTACGCTATTGGCCAAAATTCAAGACGAGGCCGGTCACGGACTCTATCTATATGCGGCGGCCGAAACTCTCGGCATGAGTCGTGAAGAATATTACGAGCAGTTGCTGTCCGGGCGCGCAAAATATTCCTCTATTTTCAACTATCCGTCGCTGACCTGGGCCGATATGGGCGCCATCGGCTGGTTGGTCGACGGTGCAGCGATCATGAACCAAATTCCGCTCTGCCGGTGCAGTTACGGACCGTATGCGCGCGCCATGATCCGCATCTGCAAGGAGGAAAGTTTCCACCAGCGGCAGGGTTACGAGATCATGGTGACGCTGTCGCGCGGCACCCCAGCCCAGAAAGCCATGGCGCAGGACGCTTTGAACCGTTTTTATTGGCCCGTGCTGATGATGTTCGGCCCCTCCGACACCGAAAGTATGCACTCGGCGGATAGTACGAAATGGAAGATCAAGCGCTTCTCGAATGACGAACTACGGCAAAAGTTCATCGACGCGACCATTCCGCAAGGCCAGCACTTGGGCCTGACGTTTCCCGACCCGGATCTGAAATTCGACGCAGCGACCGGTCACTGGACGCACGGCGAGATTGACTGGAGCGAATTTAAACGCGTTCTCGCAGGCGACGGTCCGTGCAATCGCCAGCGTATGAAGGTGCGGAAAGCAGCCGATGCCGAAGGTACGTGGGTGCGCGAGGCGGCGGCGGCTTATGCAAACAAACGCGCGGATCGACAGCGCATTGCCAAGATCGCGGCCGAATAGATGCGCGCTTTACGACCTCTGCCAACGAATAAGCGAGACCTGAGAGAATGACCGAACCTGCCACACCACTATGGGAAGTGTTTATTCGCAGCCGCTCGGGTTTGCCGCATAAACATTGCGGTTCGGTCCACGCCTCCGACGCAACCATGGCTTTGCAGGCAGCCCGCGACGTCTATACGCGGCGCGGTGAAAGCGTGTCGCTCTGGATCGTGCCGTCTTCGGCCATCATCGCCTCGGACCCGGCCGACCGAGACGCGCTGTTCGAACCGACTGGCACCAAAATTTACCGCCACCCCACGTTCTACGAAGTGCCCGACGAAGTGGGTCACATGTGATACGTCTGTGCAGCCATCTGGACCGATTATGACCGCGCCGTACTCACTCTTCGATTTCGTTCTGGCGTTGGCCGATGATGCTCTCGTGCTCGGGCACCGTCTCTCCGAATGGAGCGGCAGTGGACCAACGTTGGAAGAAGATATTGCGCTGTCGAACCTCGGCCTGGACCTGATCGGTCAGGCACGGCTGTTTTATGCCTA
>JANYHG010000214.1 GCA_025359165.1 Hyphomicrobiaceae bacterium | reverse complement strand
TCGCCTGTCGCGACTGACATACGCCGGACCTTCCAAACTGGTGCGCCTGCCACCCAGAAGCGCGGTTGTCGCTTTCAGCGCGCAGGAAGTTTACGCAATCGCCGAGCTCATTCGTCGCCGCCGAGGTGGCTGCGCCGTGGTCATGGGGCGCCTGTCGCCGCGCACCCGCAACGCCCAGGTGGCGTTGTATCAGGAAAAGGAGGTCGATTTCCTGGTCGCCACCGACGCGATCGGCATGGGCCTGAACCTCGCTGTCGATCACGTCGCGCTCGCGGCCACGCGCAAATTCGATGGCCAGGTTATTCGCGACCTGACGCCGGCGGAACTGGCACAGGTCGCAGGCCGCGCCGGTCGCCATCTCAACGACGGCACCTTCGGGGTCACCAACGGAGTGGAAGCGCTCACGCCGGATCTGATCGAACGCCTCGAAAACCACAACTTCGACAGCATCAAGACGCTGCAATGGCGCGCCCGCGACCTGGATTTCAACTCTTTGCCCGGCCTGCGCGAGAGCTTGCGCCGGATGCCGCGTGAAACGGGTCTGCAGCGAGCCCGTATGTCCGACGACGTGATCGCGCTCGAAGCGCTGGGCGAGGATGCCGATATCGGCAGGCTGGCGTCCAATCGCGAAGCCATCATTCAGCTGTGGGATGTCTGCCAGATCCCCGACTATCGCAAGATTTCCACCCAGAACCACGCCGAGCTGTTGTCGACCGTCTACAAGCATCTGCGTGGACCCGGGCGTCGCATCCCCGAAGACTGGTTCCAGGAGCAGGTTGCCTCCGCCGATCGCACCGATGGCGACATCGACACGCTTTCGACTCGCCTCGCCCACATTCGCACCTGGACCTTTGTCGCCAATCGGTCCGAATGGTTGGCCAATCCGACCGAGTGGCAGGATCGCACGCGCGCAGTCGAAGACAAGCTATCCGATGCACTGCACGAGTGCCTGACACAGCGCTTCGTCGATAAACGTACCAGTGCTCTGGTCAAGGGTCTTCGCGACAAAGATGAAATGAGCGCCGAGATTGCCGAAGATGGCTCGATCAAAGTCGAGAACCATTATGTAGGTCGCCTTAAAGGCTTCCAGTTTTTTCCTGAGACGCAATCTGAAGACTTGCAGGGCAAAGCGACTAGGTCTGCGGCGGCCCACGTGCTCGGCAAGGAACTGGGCATGCGCGCGCGCCGCGTCGCATCCGCTAAAACCGACGCGCTGAAGCTCAATCGCAAAGGTGAAATCGTCTGGCGCGGCGACGTGATCGCTACGCTGACCGCAGGCGACGATCCGCTCAAGCCCAACGTGGTGTTGCTCGCCGACGAGCAGTTGAGCAGCGGCGACAAAGACCGCGTCTTGGAGCGGCTAAACGGCTGGATGACAGAAATCATCGGCGAGCGCTTGAAGCCTCTTGTCGAAATCGCCAAGGCCGAGGACGTCACCGGTCTTGCGCGCGGCATCGCTTTCCGCATGGTCGAGAATTTCGGCGTTGTCCGGCGCGACACCATCAACGACGAGATGAAAGCACTCGATCAGCCGTCACGCGCGCAGTTGCGCAAGTATGGCGTGCGATTTGGCGCTTTCAACATCTTCCTGCCGCTGCTCTTGAAGCCGGCCGCCGCCGAAACTGCACTCGTTCTGTGGAACCTCAAACACGGAGCCGCCGCTAACATTCCGCAGGCCTTGCTCGAAACAGCGCCCAAACCGGGCCTCACCTCGATCCCCGCCGACCCGACCGTCACCGACGCATTCTATCGGACACTCGGCTTCCATCCCTGCGGCCCCCGCGCGGTACGCATAGATATGCTCGAGCGCTTGGCGGATCTCATTCGCCCGCTGATCGCCTGGCGCGCGCCTGAAAGCAATCCCTCGGCCAACCCGCCCAAGGGTTCGACCGGCCACGGTGCGTTCATCGTCACGCCGGAGATGATGTCAATCCTCGGCTGTTCCGCCCTTGAACTCGGCAACGTGCTGCGAGCGCTGGGTTTCCGTTCCGAACGCCGACCCGCTCCCGTAATAAAACCGCAAGCGCCTATCCTGTCCGTCGATGCGCCTGTTGTCATTGGTTTGCCCGATCCTGAACCGGAAGCCGTCGCCACCGCTGCCGCCGCCCTCGAAGCTGAACGTGCCGCTGCTGCGGCTTTGCTGCCGGCGGAAGAAATTCCGATGATTGACGTCTGGCGTCCACGCCGGCGTTACAACGAGGGCCCCGCCGAGGGTGCGCCTCGTCATGCCCGCGGTCCACGCACGCCGGGTACCGAAGGGACAGCCAACGACCGTGGCGGCCGCGATCGCAACCGTGGCCCGCGTCGCGACAACAGCCAGCGTCGTGACGGCGCGCCAGTGCCCGTCACGCTCAATGCGGATGGGACGCCCGTCACCCCTGCCGAAGGGGCACCCGCGCCAACTGGCGATAGCGTTCAACGTCGTGACGGTCGGCCACCCTGGCGCGATCGCAACCGATCCGAAACGTCTACCAGCGCACCCCGTCGCGACGGCGACAACTCACCCCGTCGCGACGGCGACAGCACCCCCCGTCGCGAAGGCGACAGAGGACCGCGCGCGACCGACGGCAAACCCGCTGGCGAGCGTAAATTTGGCGATCGCGGCCCGCCGCGTCGGGATTTCGGCAAGCCGGGTGGTGACCGTGGCCCCCGCCGCGACGATCGCGGTCCGCGCCGCGATGATCGTGATGGGGGCGGTCGTGGCCCACAGGCATTCCGTGCCGCTCCACCCGCCAAGGGTAAGGGACCCGATCCAGACAGCCCCTTCGCGGCGCTGATGGCGCTCAAAGCCTCGCTCGAGAAGTCCGACAAACCGTAGGCACCGTGCGCGGGATGGCCCTTGACAGCGAGCCCGCGCCGACCACATAGCATCGTCATGAAGACAGGTTCGACCAGTATCCGACGTTGGAGTGCACGCTTGCCGCGGGTACGATGACGCTTGTCGCATGACACGTCCGTAAGCCGCGCCCACAGCGCGGCTTTTTTTGTTTTAGGGCCCGGCGCCCGTTTCGACCGAGACACCATCATGACCAAGCCAGCGACCAAAATCCCGACCGTCTTCATCGACGGCGAGGCCGGCACGACAGGCCTCGAAATCCGCGATCGGCTGGCGAAACTGCAAACTGTCACCGTCAAAAGCATTGCCCCGGAGGTGCGGAAAGACCCGCAGGCGCGCCAAGCGATGATGCGCGACGTCGATCTGGTTATCCTCTGCCTGCCCGACGAGGCGGCGAAGGAAGCGGTGCGGTTGGCAGATGAACTCGGCACCCAGTCCCCGCGCATCATCGATGCCTCGACGGCTTATCGGGTCAATCCGGAGTGGGTGTATGGTTTCCCGGAAATGGCCACCGGCCACGCTCACAAAATCGCGGCAGCCAAGCGGGTATCCAATCCGGGCTGCTATCCTTCCGGCGGCATCGCGTTGATCCGGCCGCTCGTAGAGGCCGGCATCGTGCCATCGGACTACCCAATTACCGTCAATGCGGTCTCTGGCTATTCCGGCGGCGGTAAAACGATGATTGAAGCGCACGAGGCAGGCAACGCACCGAACTTCGATCTCTATGGCCTTGGCCTCGCCCATAAGCACGTGCCGGAATTGCAGCTCTACAGCCTCTTGACCCGTCGCCCGATTTTTGTTCCCAGCGTCGGCACCTTCCGGCAGGGCATGCTGGTTTCGGTGCCATTACACCTCGACACGCTGCCTGGTAAACCCTCGATAAGCGATCTGCGCGCAGCCCTGCAAAAGCATTTCGTGGGTAGTAAACTGATTACCGTCGTCGACGGGGAAGATGCGGCCTTCAAATCAGGCCGCATGGAGCCGGAAGGCCTTAACGGCACGGACAAAATGGAACTGCGGGTGTTCGGATCGGATGCCCATCGCCACGCCGTGCTGGTCGCCAAGCTCGACAACCTCGGCAAGGGCGCATCGGGTGCTGCGGTCCAGTCGATGGGCATGATGCTTGGCGTCGACGTATGACCGCGGTCGGACGCAAGTTCACTGCGGCTTGATGGGCCGATCAGGGGCCGTTCGTGGCAGCGACGAAGGCGCGGCCGGCGTCATGGGCTTGGTGATGTCCACCTGCCCGTGCGGACCGGTTTCGGCCGGCCCCTGCGAGACCGTCCCTGGCGGCTGAGCCGGCGCATCGATCGGCGGTCGCGTCACGCTCGGTGTATTGCCGATGACCGGTGGAGGGGCATCGGCGATTGTCACGGTGTTGTGGGAAGAGCTTACGAACACCATCGCCTCGATCGCCCCCACGGTCGCCAGAATGGCAGCGAACGTCACGGGGTACGATGGCCGCCGATTCGACGGCTGTTGCTTTGTTTTCGATGTTGTCACGATGTCACCGCCCGATGAAACTTGTTGCCGGGAAAACGTCAGATGACACTCTATTGTTCCAGCGACGTCAGCGCGCCGCCGCGACGCGCCCGCCGCTTTGCGTGCGCGCAAGCCCAACCTCGGCCAGATGCCCGGACAGCTTTTCCTGCGGCAAACCATCTCTCAAGATATCGCGGCAGGCCAGCAGCTTGGCGAGATCGATGCCGGTCGTAACCCCCATCTCCTCGAGGATCCAGACGAGGTCTTCGGTACAAACGTTGCCGGACGCGCCCGGCGCGAACGGGCATCCGCCGAGCCCCGCCAGCGACGTGTCGAAACTAGTCACGCCCGCCTCCAAGGCCGCCAGCGCATTGGCGATGCCTTGTCCGCGCGTATCGTGAAAATGGCTACCGCCAATTTTGGAAGTCCCGAACTCTTTGAAGAGCGCTGCGTACATGCGCTTCACCTGCACCGGATTGCCGATTCCGATCGTATCGGCCGGAGTGACACGATCGGCACCCGCCGCAAGGCATTTCTCGGCCAACGTCAGCACGTCCGCCAGCGGAACGGCCCCTGCGATCGAGCAGCCGAACGCCGTCGAGAGACCTATTTCGATTTCGGCATTGTCGGACTTCGGCTGACCGTTACGCACGTCGACAGCGCGGCGCAGCTCGTCGATGGACTGTTCGTGCGTCTTGCGAACGTTCGCCAGATTGTGCGCGATGCTGACCGAGATCGGCATCGATACGCGATGCGCACCGGCCGCAAACGCCGCTTGCGCACCTTTCGCGTTGGGTGCCAGTGCCGTCGTCGTCAGCCCGGGCACCGTGCGTGCGAAGCGCACGACATCGGCTGCGTCCGCCATCCCTGGAACCACCGCCACCGGCACGAACGAACACACTTCGATCTCGCGTAGGCCAGCCGCCGCAGCCGCTGCGATCCAGCGCGTCTTGTATGCTGTCGGCAGGATCGACTTCAATATCTGCAGCCCGTCGCGCGGGCCGACTTCGACGATGGTGATGGCTGGTTTGGTCTGAGTGGCAGGCACAATGTCTCTCCTTGACGCTCGGGATGCGGTGTAGGGCTTGTCGCCGCGCTAATTATCGGGTCCCATGACTTAAGCATTTTCTGGTGTAGCGTGCTCGCGGTTCGTCGTCGAAAATGCGACCACTCGGCAGCTCTGAAGATCAGAGATGGTTTGAAGCAGTCTCACGGTCGTTCGTTAAGCGCAAAGGCATGAACTCGATGGCACGGCGTAGTCTCCCCTTGGAAGGCATCCGCGTCGTCGAGATGACGCACATGGTTGCCGGACCCTCCGCCGGGCTCATTCTTGCCGATCTCGGCGCCGACGTCATCAAAGTCGAGCCGGCGCCCGGCGGTGACAAGACGCGGGGCCTCACTGCGGGCGGTGTCGGATTCTTTGCGATCATGAACCGCAACAAGCGCAGCCTGATGGCCGATCTGACGAGTGACGAAGGTCGCGCGCACGTTCACGAACTGGTGCGCGGCGCCGACGTGTTCCTGGAAAACTTCAGGCCGGAAGCGATGGTCAAATTGGGCTTCGGCCCTGACGAGTTGATGCAACTCAATCCGCGTCTGATCTACGGCTCATTGAAAGGCTTCCTGTCCGGTCCTTATGCAACCCGCGTCGCGCTCGACGAAGTCGTGCAGATGATGGCTGGGCTCGCCTATATGACGGGACCACCAGGACAACCGCTGCGCGCCGGCTCGTCGGTCATCGACATCATGTGTGGAATGTTTGCGGTCATCGGCATTCAAGCGGCCCTGCATGAACGACAGCAAACCGGGCGCGGCCAGTTGATTACTGCGGCCTTGTTCGAAACATGCGCGATGCTGATGGCTCAGCACATGATGCAGACGTCGATGACCGGCAAACCTGTGCCGCCGATGAGCGTTCGTCAGCCCGCTTGGGGCATCTACGACATCTTCACGTGTTCCGATGGGCAACTGTTCGTCGGTGTCGTGACGGATACCCAATGGCGCGGCTTTTGCGACGGCTTCGGTTTGAACGATTTGGCCGCCGATCCACGGCTTGCCACCAATAACGATCGCCGTGCCGAGCGCGAATGGCTGATTCCGGCCCTGGCCAAAGTTGCTGCCACCTACACCCGCGCCGACTTCGAAGCCAAAGTCGCGGCCCTGGGCTTGCCGTATGCGCCAATCGCCCGTCCCGAAGACCTGTTCGACGATCCACACCTGCTGGCATCGGGCGGATTACTTGAAGTGACGCTCTTCGACGGTCGGCGGGTCTCGACACCAGCCCTGCCCCTAGAGATGGCAGGGCATCGCTTCGGCGTCAGGTTAGGCCTCCCCAATCCAGGCGAACATACCGAAGCGATTTTGTCCGAAGTGCGCGCCGCCAAAACAAAACGGACGCGGAGATGAGCCCGCGCCCGTCGATTATTCCTGTTGATCAAATGCGAATCAGAACCGGCGGGTGATGCCCGTGTAGATCTGGAACGCCGGCGTTTCCTTGTTCAAGCCGAAGTTTGCACCGATATCGAGCTGCAGGTCCTTGCGGGGAACCCACGCGAGCGCCGTATCGAAGCTGTACTGGCGCACGGTCTTGAACGTATCGAAGTTCTGCGACGTCCAGAGTTCGGTCGTCAGCGTGACGTCCTTCATGATCGGACGGCTGAGGCTGATGGTCTGGACGAGCTGGCTGTGATAACCGTCGCGATCGCTGTTTTTCAGTCGATCCCACTCGCTGTTGAACACCAGTGAGACACTGTCGGGCAGGTTGAACGCCAGAGGGGCGATGATGCCGTACTCGGTAGCGCGGTTGCCTCCGATGCTTTCGGGTGCCGTGCCAGCTTTGATATACGGCATCAGCGCGAATGCGGTACGGCCACCTTCGTTACCCCACAGATTGATCTTGGCGCGGGCGAAGAAGTCGCTGACGCCAGATCCGCTACCCGACAAGCCCGTGTTGGTGTCGCGGAAGTGCTGGTGCACGTATGGCGCGATGTTCAACTGCAGCTCGACGTTGTTCGTGAGGCCGATGCGGGCAGTAGGGTTCGGTCCGACGAATGTCGTCGTGCGGATACCGTCGATCTTCTGCGTCGTATAATTCGCCAGTTCGAGCTCGAGCTGAACGCGACCAGCGTCGATCGTAGTCGGTCCGTACGACTTGGCTGGACGATCCGCCGAGAAATCGCGAAGCGCGCTGTCGGGGGTCGGATTGAAGAGCGTATAACCGCTTTTGTCGGGCTTCGGATCTTCGGCGCGGGCAGCGCCCGTCGTTCCGACGGAGAAAACGCCAGTGACGCACAAAATCGAAATCGTCGAGCGCGACAGCGCCCGCAGTGTCTTGAAGTTTTGCATGCCAATCTCCCAGTTGAATGATTGGCGACTAAACTGCTTCGCGAAGTTGTACCTCTTGAAAATAAACATGATAAAGAGTTGCCGCCGCAATGGGTGCAGATATGCAACGGCAATGCAATAAAAATACCACAAATGAACAAAGTGTGGGCAAGCCTGCCTAAAACGCAGTCATTCGCTACTTACGCTGTCACGGCTTGACGCCGAGGGCCGACCGACCAGATGACTCTATGGCGGCCTTCGGCGGCTGACTGTTCGCAGTCTTGGATGCCGATGCCGATTTCACGGCGCCTGCCGCCTTGACGCCGGGTGTGAAGCAGGTCTTCCGCGCGACCGAGTAGTCCTCACCGAGTTTACAGGTATAGGCGACGAATTTGGGCAATTTGACTGTCGGAGTAATTCTGGCTGGCACTGCGACGGTCGCTGCGGTCGGGGCACCCGTCGAGGGCGCAGTTGCCACGGCTGCAACCGGGCCCTTCGACTTCGAATTTGCCGCCGTGCCCGTGCTGGACGGAGCAAGGCTTGCTCCGCTCGCCGGCTGCAAACCGCTGGGTAGCTTCGCCGGTACTGCCGCAGCGGCGACAGTAGCCGCCGGCTTGGGGGTGCTCGCGACCGCAGCTCCGGGTGCAACGCGCCGAACGGGAGCGACCATCGGCTCGACTTGCCGCGCAATCGGCGCGTGGGGCGTAGTGATGAGCACTGGCTTGACCGTATCCGGTTTGCTTTCAGCAGCGCTTTGCGCCCAAGCCGATGAGTACCCGCCAGCTGACAAAACCGCTCCAAGGCACAGGCTCTTTAGGCTGACGCCCCATGCAGGGCCTGTTTTTAAAACCGATTCGAAATCACCAAATCCGAAATACATGGCGAACTCCCCATGGCCGTAAATATGGCCGCATAACATGGCCGCAAAACATGGCCGCAAAATTGACGCGCGTAATCGTCGGGACCTCACCCGGAGTAGATAGGTAGCAGACCTCCGCGCCGGGTGCATCCGGCGCGGAGAAATAACCGAAGATTGTGGCAAAAGATCTTAGAGCGAGCGGTCGACCATCGAGCACAACGTCTCGGCGCTGGAAGCTTCGGCCTTGCCAGGGGTTTCTTCGATGTTCAGCACCTTGACGACACCGTCTTCGATCGACATCGCGTAGCGCTTTGAACGAATCCCCATGCCGCGCGCCGACATGTCGAGATCAAGTCCAGCTTTCTTGGCGAAGTCTGCGCTGCCATCGGCAAGCATGACGATTTTGCCAGTAGCACCCGTATCTTCTGCCCAGCGTGTCAGCACGAACACGTCGTTCGACGACGTACAAGCGACGGTATCGAATCCCTTGGCTTTCAGCTCCTCCGCGCGCGCGACAAACCCTGGCATGTGCGATTTGTGGCACGTCGGCGTATAGGCACCGGGTACGGCGAACAGCGCCACTTTCTTGCCGCTGCAAAGTTCGGCCGTCGTCATCGGCTTGGGGCCGTCTGCTGTCATGACGGTGAAGGTCGCGTCTGGCATTTTGTCGCCGACTTTGAGGGTCATTGGGGAAGCTCCATTGGGGGCTGTAGGGAAAGCAAAGACCCCGCTTCTATGCCTCATCGTATCAGCCCGTGCAATCGAGTGCTGACCACGGACGACAGGCGTTCAATCGTCGTTTTGCAGCTTGTCGGTCAATCGCCGGTCGCGCTTTGTGGGCCGACCGGTTCCGGCGTCGCGACCGGAATCAGATGGCGCGATGACGCTCGGATCACGCGGCGGAGGTGCCGGCGTGAGATCCACAAATAGTGCCTGGGCTTCCACCGCGGGGCCGCGTCGCACGCCCGCTGCGCGAACTTCCAGGATCCGCACGCGTGTCCCGAGTGCGATCGTCAGCACATCTCCGGTTTTCACCAGTTGACTCGGCTTTTCCAAGCGAATCCGGTTCAGCCTGACTTTTCCGGCGACAACCAGATCTGCGGCCAGCGTGCGCGACTTGATCACGCGCGCAAACCACAGCCATTTGTCGATCCGCTGACTGCTACCGCTGCTGATCTCGCCGTCGTTCATGGTGCCTCCAATCCTGCTCGTGGGCACTGCTTCGCGGCCCCGCAAGAGTAAATGCGCTGCGCTCCGGCGAAATGTGACATCTCCACAGCGTCGGCGCGAAGTCATCCACAGGCCAAACCGCAAGTCCATGTTTTTGCACGCGGCTTGCCACGCGATGGCCCTTTTGCCCGTGGACAAGAGTGTCGCTGGCTTGCTTACGGGGCAACGCAGCGGTTACGTCGAATGAACGGGATTCGCTGACGTGAGCGCGGACTTTTCGCACTCTCGCGCAGCCAGTCACCCGCCGATTTTGTGCAGCGCTCGAACGATCTCCGTTTCTGGCGCAGACATACGAGGACCTTGATGGCCATTGCCGACATTGGATACGAACGCAGCAATCCTGTCGATCTGGTTGAACGCATCGCGGCCGGCCACGATTGGGCCACCGACCGGACGGGTACCGACGAGCTGACATTGGTGGTCGCCGGCAGCTGGGCGGATTATCACGTGTCGCTGAATTGGCGCGACGATCTGGAAAGCCTGCATCTGGCGTGTTCGTTCGAGTTTAAAGTGCCGGAAGCTCGCCTCACGGAAGTCTACAAGCTTCTTGCCAACATCAATGAACAGCTCTGGCTCGGCCACTTCGATCTCTGGACCCATGAGGGCCTGATCATCTTTCGGCACGGACTGATGTTGAACGATACACTGGCCACACCGAGCCAATGCGAAGCCATGCTGCGCGCCGCCCTGGAAGCCTGCGAGCGCTACTACCAGTCGTTCCAGTTTGTCGTCTGGGCCGGCAAGGATGCCCGTACCGCCATGGCCGCCGCCGCCTTCGACACCGAAGGTCACGCCTGAGCCGCCCCGGCCGGAGCGCAACACCCACCTGCGGCCTGGCCGCACGTAGCCGACTGGCGTCGGGCATGCGCGGATGCTGGTCGGCATCCGAAGCGCCACAAGAGAGCGCGCCCCGGCGGGAGCGCGACCAGCGCGTGAGGCCAGAAGAGCCCAGCCAAGCGGAACCCCGGTCTCCCAAATCTGTTGTGCCGAAGTGCACGAGCCGGTACGGTCGCAACGCGTCCGCAAAGTCGGACATCTGACAATTCCAAGCCCCCGAACTCACCTTTGGAGACGACTATGTCGCAATTTAAATTGCCTGATCTGCCGTACGCCTACGACGCGTTGGCACCTTACATGTCGGTCGAAACGCTGCAGTTCCACCACGACAAGCATCATCTCGCCTACGTCGACAACGGCAATAAGTTCGCCGGTGAAGGCACCAAGTATGCAGGCAAAAGCATCGAAGCCATCTGCGTCGAAGCGTTCAATGCAAAGGATGCACCTGTCGTCAACAACATTGGCCAGCACTACAACCACATGCATTTCTGGCAGTGGATGAAGAAGGGCGGCGGCGGCAAGAAGATGCCGGGCAAGCTCGAGAAACTGGTCGAAGCCGCCGGCGGCTACGATAAGGTGCGCACTGATTTCATCGCCGCTGGTGTCGGACAGTTCGGCTCCGGCTGGGCCTGGCTTGCGCTCAAAGGCGACAAGCTCGAAATTATGAAAACGCCGAACGGCGAAAACCCGCTGATGCACGGTGCGAAGCCCCTGCTCGGCGTCGACGTCTGGGAACACAGCTATTACATCGACTACCGCAACGCCCGCGCCAAATACCTCGAAGCCTTCGTCGATCACCTGATCAACTGGGAACACGTCGAGATGATGCTGGACGCGAAAACCGCGTAAAAAAACGACACGTGTTGATCAAGTAAAGAAACCCCGCACAAGCACTTGCCGATGCGGGGTTTTGCGTATTGCGCCCGGCAAAGCGCAACTTTATCTTCTTGGCCGCGCTTCGCCACAATGGCGCAAAACTGCTCACAGACGCTGCGACAAACCATCGGAGTCGTTCGTCGCCACTGCATCTTGCGCCGGATGACGGCGCTCTATTGACACGCACATTCTTATTAAGGCAGAAATGATAAAAACCGTGCACGGAGTTATCGGATTCAAGGCCTTCCAAATTCTGGCGCGATTTCTCACAAAAATCTAGCGCTGAGTATTGAAACGTTATCCGACGACGTTGGCCTCTCGGAGCTAGCGGCCGAATGGGATTTGCTTCATCAACGGGTGACGCCTAAGTTGCCGTTCTCGACTGAATTATGGGCCAGCACATGGTGGCGACATTACAGACGAGACGACCGAAGGGCGTTTGATACGCTACGCACCTGTTGTTTGCGTGATTGCGATGGCAGGTTGGTCGCTGTTGCACCGATGATGCACACCCGCCGACCAGGCTATGGCATTCTCGCTTCCAATGAAGCACAATTCTTCGGAGCAGATTCCAATGTCACGGAACTGCGCGGAATCCTGTGTGATCCGGAAGATACAAACGCAGTCGTTCGCGTGATGTCCGACATGCTGAACGGTCCCGACGGTCCTGACTGGATTCAGTGGCGAGGATTACGGGTGCGTGACGAGCAGTCATTATCTTCATGTGGCATTGACCCTATCCATGAGCTCAATACGACGGTCCATATTCTCAAAATGCCCGCGACTTGGGACGAACTTCGTGCCGCGTTGCCGCGAAATGCCAAAGAAGCCATTCGGAAATGCTATAATTCGCTTGCGCGCAACGGGATCGCGTTCAAATTTCAAATTATCGAGGCTCCGGATGCAGTACCGACAGCGCTTGATGTTTTCTTCGCCTTGCATAAGGCTCGTTCCGAGGAAACCAATACGGTGTCCCACAGTGATGCCTTTGCGTCGTCCGTCAGTCGCTCATTTCTGATCGAATACTGCACCGCGCTCGCACAGCGCGACGGATTGCGGATTTTCCAACTGGAAATTGATGGGAAAGTTATCGCGACACGACTCGGCTTCGTATTTGGCGATGAGCTCTATTTATACTATTCCGGCTACGATGGTCGATGGGGTCGCTATAGCATTATGACGACAGTCGTTACGGAGGCCATTAAATGGGCCATCGAAAACAAGTTCAAAATAGTAAATTTGTCGACCGGAACTGATGTCTCCAAAACACGTTGGCGTCCAGACGCGATACTTTATCGCGGAGGTTATTCCGTTCGGCGCTCCTTGTGGAGCCGGGCTGTATTCAGCGCGGTCTCGCACTATCGTAGCTGGTAGCCCGCGTCGTAAAGTCAACTTTTTGGTCCACCACCCACCCCAATCGCCCGCCACACTTTCTCCGGCGTCAGCGGCATGTCGATGTGCAGCACGCCGTAGTCTTTCAGCGCATCCAGCACCGCGTTGACGATGACAGGCGACGCACCACAGCACCCGGCTTCGCCCGCACCTTTGGCACCGAGCGGATTACGTTTGGTCGGCGCACCCTCGTAGAATTCGATCTGCATGCGCGGCACGTGATCTGCGCGCGGCAGCGCGTAATCCAGCAGCGACGTCGACAGCGCCTGGCCGGACTCGGAATCGTAAACGACTTCTTCCAGCAGAGCCTGTCCGAGCCCCTGCACGATGCCCCCCATCACCTGCCCGTCGGCCAGCATCGGATTGATCACCGACCCGAAATCGTCGACCGCCCAGAAACCGTCGACCTTGACGACACCGGTGTCCGGATCGACCTCCACTTCACACGCATGCGCGCCGTTCGGCACCGTGAACATTTCGCGCTCGAAGACGGCGGTGGAATCCAGCGCGCCGACGCCTGTGCCCGACGGCAGCCGGCTCTGATCGCCAGCCGCCTGGATGACAGCATCCAGCGTCACGGTTTGCCCTGTCTTGGTATCTTTCAAAACGCCCGCCTCGAACGTGATGTCGTCGGCGCGCGAGTTGAGCAGATGCGCCGCGATCCCGCGCGCTTTGTCGATCACCATGTCGGCGGCTTTCAGCGCGGCACACGCGCCAAGCTCAATTCCGCGCGAGCCGCCATGGCCGCCGCCGATCTTCGTCGCCGCCGTGTCGCCCTGCCGGAACCGGATGCGGTTGAGATCTATGCCGAGTCGATCGCTCACCACCTGCGCCAGCGCCGTTTCGTGCCCCATGCCGGTCGAATGCGTACCGACCGCCAGCAGCACGATGCCGTCCGCCTTGAAACTCAGCTGCGCTTCCTCAGTGGGTGCGCCACCGCTGCATTCGAGATACGGCGTCACGGCGAAGCCGCGCTTGAGCCCCTTCGCAGCCGATGCCGTCGCACGCGCCGCAAACCCTTGCCGGTCGGCCATGGCAAGCACACGCTCCATGACCGCCGGAAAGTTCCCGCAGTCGATCGGCAACCCGATCGCCGACGTGTAGGGCATCTGGTCGGGCTGAATGAGATTGCGCCGCCGCAATTCCACCGGATCGATGCCCAGCTTGCGTGCCGCGAATTCGACGATCCGCTCGATGTGGAACACCGCTTCCGGCCGCCCCGCCCCGCGATAGGGATCGGTCTGCACCGTGTTGGTGAACACCGCCTGCGCCGTATAGAGCAGCGCCGGAATGGCATAGGGACCGCCCTGCGTCCGCGCTGTGCCGCCGGTCGGCGTGAACGGTCCCATCGTGCCGCACGCCGCCCCGACGTTGCCGATCGAGTGCACGTGCAGCGCCAGGAATTTACCTGCTGCGTCAACCGCCAGCGCGACATGGCTGTTCTGGTCGCGGCCATGTGTGTCGGTCAGAAACGCCTCCGTCCGATCTGCCACCCACTTGACCGGACGCGCGAGCTTTTGCGCCGCATACAACAGCACGACCGGCTCGGAATAGACGCTGTTCTTGCCGCCGAAGCCGCCGCCGATATCGGGTGCGACGTGATGCAGCTTGTCCTTGGCGATCCTCAGCATGGTCGCCATCAGATCGCGATTGGCGTGAATATTCTGCGACGAATTCCACAGCGTGTACGCGCCGGTCGCCGGATCGAAATCGGCGATCGCACCGCGCGGCTCCATGGGCACGGCGGTCAACCGGTTGTTCTCCACGTCGAGCCGGAACACATGCGCCGCCGTCGCGAAGGCCGCTTCCACGTCGCCGCGTTTCCCCTGCTCGAAATCGAGGCAGAGATTCTGCGGCGCCTCGGCCCACAATTGAACGGAACCAGCATCCATCGCCCGCGCCCGGTCCGTCACGGAAGCCAGCGGCTCGTAGTCGACCATCACGGCTTCGGCGGCACGCTTTGCGGCATCCGCCGTCTCGGCCACGACCAGCGCGACAGGCTCACCCACGTACCGCGCCACATCATGTGCCAGACAGTGCCGCGCCGGGTCCTTGTAGGGCGTGCCGTCGCGATTGACTTTCGAAGGCGAACGGCACGGCAGCGGCCCGAACTTCTGTGCCGCCCACTCTGCGCCCGTCACGATGAGCTGCACATCGGGCATCGCCTGTGCCGCGCGCGTGTCGATGGCGATGATGCGTGCATGCGCATGGGGTGACCGCACGAACGCGCCGAACGCCTGGTTCGGCAGATTGACGTCGTCGATATAGCGTCCCTGCCCTTTGAGAAAGCGCTGATCCTCGACGCGAACCTGCGACTTGCCGAATTTTGCGAGCGCATTCATGAGCGGTGTCCATTCGAAGCGAGGGCGACTGCGCGCTTGGCCAGCACGCCGATCAGATGCGCGCGGTATTCTGCGCTGCCGTGGCGATCCGAGTTGAGGTCGCTCGCTGAGATCGCAACACCGTCCAATGCTGCGGGCGTAAACGATTTTGCCAGCGCGCTTTCCATTTGGGGCACGCGGAACACGCAGGCACCAGCCCCCGTCACCGCGACCCGCACCGTGTTCGCACCCTGGCTCACCATCACCCCGACCAGCGCATAGCGTGAGGCCGGATGCGGAAATTTCACATAACCTGCCCGCAGCGGCACCGGGAATTCGACCCGCGTGATCAACTCCCCCGGCTCCAGTGCCGTCGTGAACAGCCCCTGGAAAAAATCATCGCCCGTGATCGTCCGCTCGTCGGTCACCACGGTCGCGCCGAGCCCCAGCACGGCGGCCGGATAATCCGCCGCCGGATCGTTGTTGGCGAGGCTGCCGCCAATGGTGCCGCGATTGCGCACATGTGGATCGGCGATGCCGCCAGCCAGCACGCTCAAAGCTGGCAGCAGCGTCCGGATCTGCGGATGCGCCGCCACGTCGGCATGGCGCGTCATGGCACCGATGTTGATCCGATCCGTATCGAACGTGATACCCGAAAGTTCCGCCACCCGCGCTAGCGAAATCAGATCCGAGGGCGCAGCCAAGCCTTGCTTCATCACCGGCAGCAACGTCTGCCCGCCCGCGAGATAGCGCGCATCGCTGCCTTTGCTAAAGGTTTCCGCAGCCTGCACGAGCGAGGTCGCACGCACGAATTTGAACGTGTCCATGTCAGGCCCCCTTCATCGTCTTGGCTGACGCCAGCACGGCATCGACGATGTTCTGATAGCCCGTGCAGCGACACAGATTGCCTTCGAGCCCGTGCCGCACCTGCGCGTCGCTCGGGTCCGGAACGCGGGCGAGCAGCGCCACCGACGCCATCACCATGCCGGGCGTACAGAAGCCGCACTGCAGCGCATGATGCGCCCGGAACGCCTCCTGCACCGGATGCAGCGAGCCGTCGGCGCGCGCGACCCCTTCGATCGTCGTGATATCCGCGCCGTCGGCCTCGACCGCGAGCATCGTGCAACTCTTGATCGACCGTCCGTCGACGATGACGGTGCACGCCCCGCACTGGCTCGTATCGCAGCCCACATGCGTGCCTGTCAGTTGGAGTGTCTCGCGCAGAAACCCCGACAGCAGCGTGCTTGGTGGACAGTGTCGGCGCACGCTCGCGCCATTCACCGTCATTGCAACCTCGTCCATGCGCTCATCCTCGAGAGTGCTTCCGGGAAAAGTGTGAGCGGTTTTCCCGATGAGAAGCACGACAAAACAAAGAGCCAGAGTCGTTTCATGGTTCAACC
>JANYHG010000202.1 GCA_025359165.1 Hyphomicrobiaceae bacterium | reverse complement strand
CAGGCATGGCCGCCGTTGACCGTTGATCTGCCGTCGACCCAAGGTCGTAAGTGTCGTCCCAAAGTGTCGTTTGTGACCCCAAGCGGAATAGGGCGTATGCGTTCCAAGCCGGTACTGGCATGGCCGCTGCTGGTATAAGCGTCAAGAGCGCTATCTCTACCCAAAGCGGTTCAGGCGGGCTGCTGCCGCCAAGGCCACGTCTCGATCCCCAATCGCGCTAGTGGCGAGGTATCTGATCCTGTTTATCGTTTCCGCTGCAGCAATGTCGGCGGTTTCGACGCCGGTCACCTGGGTTTCTGGCTCGCAGTCCCACAGACATTCACGGGCAAATAAGCGGACGAAATCTGCGTCCACCCTGGACATCGCCGCTGCGGCGCGTTTGCGAGCGTAGGAATAATCTACTTCAGCGTAGATGGTGCGCAGTTCCTCGTATGGTCCCCCGGCAGGATGTCTCCCTAGCGCCTCGATCAGACTGCATAATTCATAATACGACTGCTCATTCCAAGCTCGGTCAAGTGCTGAACGGATCGACGGCACGTCGCTGGCCTCGCTGTGCATAGCCAAAAGTGTGGCGGCCACACCTGAACGGCTGTCATCGACTCCGAGCCAGCGTCGAGCTAGCGGCAATGCGTCGTTGGAGTCCAGTGCTCTGATGTAACGATACAAAGTGGCGCGATCCCGCCCGCGAGTGTTCGTCGCAAAAGTCTTCTCTGCCAGATCCAGAGCGCAGGGATCTCGCCGCTCGCCGAGAATATGAAGAGAAAAATACCTCGCGAGACTAGACGGGCCTGTCGCCGCCTTTCGAAGATGCACGATCTCGTCGGCCGTCGGTTTTTGTATTAATCGGCGCATGGCAGCGGCCGGTGGCTGTCCTCTCCAGTCATGTGCAAGGATCACGTCGAGCGAAGCGTCCAGATCTGGCGGTGCCGGGCTCGATGGCATGGACTTGGCATCGTATTGCGAAACAGCAGCAGCGATTAGCGGCTGAGTAATGGCCCACAGGTCCCAAGGGAGCATCGTCCGAGTCCAATCGACGAGTTCAGCCAAGGCATCCCTGTTTAATCGACTTGCGATGACTTGATCCATCCCATCGAGGCCGCCGGGCAGTTCTGAGAGACGATATGCTAAATGTTGGTTGCCGGCGTCTGCTCGATACAGTTCACGCAGGAGGTCAATCGCATCGACATCGCCGCGCCGCGCCATCGCGGCCAACACGTCCAGCCGCAGTGCGCGCGCATTATCAATATCTTCAATCGGTGCGGCCGCCACCGCCGCCGCTGAGAGTTTCAAAGCGCGTGCGAGCGAGCCATAATAATCGGCCCGTTCCTCAACTTGAGAATCTGTACGAGGGTCGCAAGCAATGCATTCGAGGAGTAGGTCGGAACCATTTGTGGAGTTGGACGCCGCGAGCCACCCGGCACCACGACCGCGCTGCAACTGCCCGAGCGGATTGTGTGGCGGCGATGTGCGGCCCATGTTCTTTCGCCTCAACAGTGCGTGAAAGTGTAAGCAGAGATTGTCATGTGCATGGTCGGCTGACCTATCATAGAGCGGACGAAGGGCAAGTTGCCGGTTATCGACGTAGTATAGGTCGTTGTTGGCCCAAATCGACGTTTGGCGAAACGGTGCCGTACGGGTCGTGACCACATCATAGGCGGACGCACTTTCCAGCATCGAACTCGCGGCTGTCCTCACCACACCCTTCCGCTCCGGTTCGCGGCATCTGCGAGAGTCTGCATGTCGCGGCGAGGGCGATTGCGTAAACGCCGGATGAGAGAAAGTCCACTTTTCGTCATGGCCGCGAAGGCGGCCATTCACGGCAGGATGTAACACGTTGGAGTTCTGCGCAAATTACGAACAGCGCAGCATGTGATCATTCCACGGAGACAGTCAGTTAGCGGAGACTTGTCGCGGATGGCCGCCTTCGCGGCCAAGACCATGGGTGTGATATGCTGCTCGATTCAACGATTCAGGTCGTTCATGCCATTCCCCGATGTCGCGGCGGACGGCCCTTGAGGTGATGCCGGCTCCTGCGCTAAGCCTACGCCTTCGAAAACGGCGCTGGCCCCCGTCATCGCCAATGGATGCACACAGCAGTAGGTCCCCCATGACAGACGCAACGAAATGCCCGTTCGCAGGAGAGCAACAAGGAACGATGGCTGCTGGATCACGGCCGACGCACGACTGGTGGCCCAATCAGCTCAAGCTGAATATTCTGCATCAGCAGTCCGACCTGTCCAATCCGATGGGCGCGTCGTTCAGCTACGCGGATGCGTTCAAGAAACTCGATCTCGCGGCGCTGAAAAAAGACCTCTATGCGCTGATGACGGATTCGCAGGACTGGTGGCCTGCCGACTATGGCCACTACGGCCCGCTGTTCATCCGCATGGCCTGGCACAGCGCGGGAACCTATCGCATCACTGACGGGCGCGGCGGCGCTGGCTCCGGCACGCAACGCTTTGCGCCGCTGAACAGCTGGCCCGATAACGGCAATCTGGACAAGGCGCGGCGGCTGCTGTGGCCGATCAAGCAGAAATATGGCGACAAGATCTCGTGGGCCGACCTGATGATCCTGGCCGGCAATTGTGCGCTCGAGTCGATGGGGTTCAAGACGTTCGGCTTCGGTGGCGGGCGTGCCGACGTGTGGGAGCCGGAGCAGGATATCTACTGGGGCAGCGAGGCGACGTGGCTCGGCGATAAGCGCTACAGCGGCGACCGGCAGTTGGAAAATCCGCTCGGCGCGGTGCAGATGGGACTCATCTACGTCAACCCGCAAGGGCCGAACGGGACGCCAGATCCGGTCGCTTCCGGCCGCGATATCCGCGAGACGTTCGCGCGGATGGCGATGAACGACGAGGAGACCGTGGCGCTGGTCGCGGGCGGCCACACCTTCGGCAAGGCACACGGCGCAGGTCCTGAGTCTCACGTCGGCCGGGAACCCGAAGGCGCAAGCATCGAAGCGCAGGGGCTCGGCTGGCTCAGCAGCTTCGGCAGCGGGGCGGCGGGACACACGATCACCAGCGGCATCGAAGGAGCCTGGAAGCCCAACCCAACGACCTGGGACAACGGCTATTTCGACACGCTGTTCGGCTACGAATGGGAAGTCAAGAAGAGCCCAGCGGGCGCGTGGCAGTGGCATCCGAAGGATGGGGCGGGCGCGACGACGGTGGTGGATGCGCATGACGCATCGAAACGGCACGCGCCGATGATGACGACCGCCGATCTGGCGTTGCGCTTCGACCCCATTTATGAGCCGATATCCAGACGATTCCATCAGAACCCTGCCGCGTTCGCCGATGCGTTTGCGCGCGCTTGGTTCAAGCTCACCCACCGCGACATGGGACCGCGCACGCGCTATCTCGGCACCGAGGTGCCGTCGGAAGTTCTCATCTGGCAGGATCCCGTGCCGGCCGTCGATCATACGCCGATCGACGACAAAGATATCGCGACGCTCAAGAGCAAGCTCCTCGCGTCCGGGCTTTCGATTTCACAACTGGCTGCGACGGCTTGGGCGTCGGCAGCGACCTTCCGCGGTTCGGATAAACGCGGTGGCGCGAACGGTGCGCGCATTCGGCTGAGCCCGCAAAAAGATTGGGCGGCCAACCAGCCGGCTACCCTGGCGCAGGCGTTACAGAAAATCGAAGCGGTTCAGAAGGACTTCAGCGGCTCGCAGTCCGGTGGCAAAAAGGTGTCGATGGCCGACCTCATCGTGCTCGGCGGCTGCGCGGCAGTCGAGGCGGCAGCAAAGGCTGGCGGACACGCCGTAACCGTGCCGTTCACGCCGGGGCGTACGGATGCGTCGCAAGCGCAGACGGATGTCGAGTCGTTCGCCGTGCTGGAGCCGACCGCCGATGGATTCCGCAACTTCCTCAAGCCGGGCCACGTCCGTCCGGCCGAAGAACTGCTCGTCGACCGGGCGCAACTGATGACGCTGACGGCACCGGAAATGACGGTGCTGATCGGCGGCATGCGCGCGTTGAACACCAACGTCGGCGGCAGCACCGACGGCATCTTCACAAAACGCCCTGGCACGCTGACCAACGACTTCTTCGTCAACCTGCTCGATGCCGGCACGGCGTGGAAAGCCAAGGCGGGATCGCACGATGCGTTCGAGGGCCGCAACCGTAAAACCGGCGAAATCAAGTGGACGGCGACGCGTGCAGATCTGGTGTTCGGTTCGAACTCGCAACTGCGCGCACTGGCTGAAGTCTATGGCTCCGCAGATGCGCAGCAGCGCTTCGTACACGACTTCGTGGCGGCTTGGACCAAGGTGATGAACCTCGATCGCTTCGACATGGTGTGATCTGACCTGATCTGACTGTTATCTGAGATTGCCTCGTCATCATCGCGGCGTGTGTTTGCCAACCGGCGAGCCCACGCCGTTTTTGTTTCGATAAGGTCCCGCCGACTGGCCCTTCGATTTCACAAAAATCCCTCAAGATTAGAAAAATTTGGACCAATTCGGCGATGAAAATATTGTTGTTTGTCGTGCAGTAACTCTGCCGCCGGACAACGTATCGCGAGTGGGGGCGATGGCCCGGGTCTTTGACAGTAGGCCCCACCCGGAAAAGGAGCTAATCACCATGGCATTTGTTGGCGGACTATCATTCGATATTTTTCAAATGATCGACAATGCAGACATTAAAAATGTATTAACATCGATCGACAATGATCTGCTTGAAACCAACGGTGCCAACTCGGATGTTTGGGAGCATCAGCGCGAGGTTATCTATAAACAGTATAGCCTGCGGCTTGAAGACCTTCGCAGTGGTTCTGTCGATGATGTACTTTACGCTAACTTAAAGCAGGCCGTTATTGGCCACATGTATAAAGCTGCCGACGCGGCAGGCGTTCCTGTAACCGCCGAAACCGAAAAGGCTGCCTACAGTGAATTCGAAGCCGACCTGAAGGCAGGTCGTGAATTCCTGCACAACGATCGTATCGAAGATACCTTCAAAGAGGCATTCTCCGCCCGTATCGCGCTCTGGGAGCAACAACGGGAAGATGGTCTGTCCGGTCGCGGCTACCACCAAGCCACCGAAGACACCGCTGGTCACAATTACGTCCAAAAAGGAGGTGGCTTTTACCAAAGCGGCCAGTTCAATGAAACTCTTGATTTTTCGCAGTTGAATTCAGGTGTCAAAATTGACATGTCGAAGCACTACGGTTCGAGCGAAAGTGGTGACTTTAAATTTGTCGGTTTCAGATCTGTCGAAGGATCAAATCATGACGACACCGTCAAAGGCAGCAAGTACGACGACAAGATCAGTGGCGGTGACGGCAACGACTTCCTGCGTGGCCTCGGTGGTGCCGACATTTTGTCGGGCGGCGACGGGAAAGACACCTTCGTCTGGTTCAGAAAAGACATCGACATGCAGGCCAAGCAAGGTGCCGTCGATCATGTGACCGACTTTGGCAAAGAAGATCGTCTGGACCTCAGCAACGTATTCCATGGCGGCAAAGGTCGCGCGGTCGATGAGATGGTCATAATAAAGGACGGCGACACGGGCTCGCATGTCTATGCCAAGACACACGGACAGTTCCATGAAGTCGCCATTCTCGACAACGTCCACGGCATGTCCGCCGCTGAGATGCTTGGTAACGGCATGTTGCTGATTTGAAACGCCAGCGCACGCATTAGGATTCAGGCTTGCGGCCCGTCGCGAGCCTGAACTAGCCTGTCACGATAAAGTCAGCCGCCAGTATCGGTGCCCCAAATTAAGATCGCGACCGGTAAGCGGTCCAGAAACAACACTCTGCGTTGACTGCCTGCTATCCCCTCCCTAGCCAGATCGTGTAGGGAAGACCTCAGATACGCGCATCTTGAGATGAGCGCTCAGTCGAGACACGCTGGAGTTTCCCCATGACGCTTGAAACCGAAGCCGTGTTGGATCGACGGGCGTTGCGCAGGCGGGTCGGCTGGTGGCGATCGGCGTTCGTGGTGGCGGGCGTGGTGGCTTTGGGCACGTTGGCCTACGCCATAGGCGGTCCGGAATTGACCCGCCCCCGGCACATCGCGCGCGTCACGATCGACGGACTTATCACGGACGATCGCCAGCAATTGCAGATGCTGCAGCGGATCGCAGCGTCGAAGAACGTTGCGGGCGTGATGCTGTCGATCAACTCCGGCGGCGGCACGACAACAGGTGGCGAAGCATTGTTCGACGCGATCCGCAACGTCGCGAAAGTCAAACCCGTCGTTGCTCAATTCGGCACGGTCGCAGCGTCTGCCGCCTATATCTGCGGCCTTGCTGCCGATCACATCGTGGCGCGCGGCAATTCGATCACCGGTTCCGTCGGCGTGATCTTCCAGTGGCCAGAGGTGTCCGGCCTGCTCGATAAGGTTGGCGTCAAGATGAACGAAATCAAGAGCGGCAACCTGAAGGCCGAGCCGGGGCTATTTGCGCCCATTTCACCAGGCGGCAAGCTGGTGGCGGAGGCGATGGTGGCCGAGAGTCAAGGCTGGTTCCTCAACCTCGTGAAAACGCGCCGGGGCATCGAAACGACGGCGGTCCCCGGACTTGAGCAGGGGCGTGTCTACTCCGGGCGCGAGGCCTTGACCCATAAGCTCGTCGATGAGATCGGCGGCGAGGCCGAAGCCGTCAAATGGCTCGAAAGCAAGGGTGTTGCGCCGCGTCTGCGGGTGATCGATTGGCGGCCCGCGCGTGAAAACAGTTTCGGCGTAATGCGCTCATTGACATCGGTGGTCGCTGGATTGTGGCCAGGTTTGGCCGATGATGGCGTAATCTCGGCGGCGATTGACACGATCCGGTCAAGATTGTCACTTGACGGTCTTGTTTCAGTTTGGCAACCTCATGAAAAATAATGGAATATCGATGATTATGAGGCGGGAGGGCCAAGCCGATGATCAAGTCTGAACTTATACAGAAAATTGCGAATGCAAATCTCCATTTGTTCCATCGCGATATAGAGAAAATCGTCAACGTGCTGTTCGACGAGATCGTCGCCGCAATGGCGCGCGGCGATCGTGTGGAATTGCGGGGATTTGGTGCGTTTACGGTCAAGCATCGCGCGCCCCGCACGGGCCGCAATCCGCGTACGGGCACCACTGTTTCCGTCGGTGAAAAGTTCGTGCCGTTCTTCAAGACCGGCAAGGAACTGCGCGAACGGCTGAACGACCGGCCAGTTTCGGGCGTGAAGGCTGGGCGCAAGCCTAAAAAGGTGGTCGAGGCGACGCCGCCGTCTGTATCGGCGAGCATGCCGGTGGCCAGCGCACCGGTCGTAACTTCCGTCCGTAAGGCGGAGCATCGTGCGCCAGCAGAGCTGGCGTCGCGGCCTGCATTCGGTGATCCGTCGACGGAGAGCAAGGGCATGACCATGCAGGCGCGTGCGTCGCGCGGTGACCGTGCCAAGCCCTGAGAGCGGCGTGGTTGCTCAGTTTCATCGATCTGAAGCAGGATAGATAGAGACGGCGGCTTCGGTTGCCGGTTCTGGTCAGAGATCCTTGCGGGAGTCCTGCCGTGTTGCGCCGTCTCGTCTGGTTTCCTATCGCGCTGGTCGCGGCTGTTCTGCTGGTGACGCTGGCCGTCGCCAATCGCGATCCCGTGCGGCTGGTGCTCGATCCGTTCCGACCCGATGCCCCGGTCATTTCGATGTCGCTGCCGCTGTATGCGTATCTGCTGGGTGCGCTGACGCTTGGCGTTATTCTCGGCGGGCTTGCGACGTGGTTCGGCCAGGGGCGGTGGCGCCGGACAGCGCGGGTGAAGGCGCAGGACGCCATGCGCTGGCAAGCGGAGGCCGATCGGCTCGCACGCGAGCGGGACAGTTCGGTGGGTAGCGCACGACCGATGTTGGCCACAACCAAGCGCTGACTGAATTTACCACCGAGCATCCGCGAGTGTTGACCAGAGCCAGCGATGCGCTTCATCGACGCCGATACGATTGAAAAAACGCTGCGGTTTCCTGATCTCGTCGATGTGCTCGAACGCGCGTTTCGGGATGGCGTTATTGCACCACCGCGCCATCATCATTCAGTTCCGCTCGATCGGAGGCCCGCCGCCACGTGGCTGTTGATGCCCGCGATATCAGCTGCGAAAGTTGCCGATGGCACTGTCGTGGCGGGTCCCTACATGGGCATGAAATCGGTGACGGTATTCCCCGACAATGCGGCGCGGTCGGGAAAGCCGGCGATTGCGGGTATGTACCTGCTGCTGTCGACTGAGACAGGCGAAACGCTGGCGATCTTGGATGCCACGCGTTTGACGGCATGGCGTACCGCTGCGGCCTCGGCGCTGGCGGCCCGTTATCTCGCGCGCGTCGACGCAACTGAAATGTTGATGGTGGGTGCGGGTGCGCTTGCTCCCTATTTAATCCGTGCGCATGCCTCGGTGCGTCCGATCCGGCGCGTGAGCGTGTGGAATCGATCGCGGGCGGGGGCGGAAAAAGTCGCGGCGACATTGAGCGAGTTGCCGTTGGAGATTACCGTCGTCGATGATTTGCAGTCCGCTGCGCGTACGGCCGATCTGATTTCGACCGCGACCATCGCCTCACATCCGCTGATTTGCGGTGCCTGGCTGAAGCCCGGCACTCACGTCGACAGCGTCGGTGCCTATCGCCAGGATATGCGGGAAACCGATGATGCGCTGGTGGCGATGGCGCGGGTATACGTCGATACATACGCCGGTGCCTTCGGCGAAGCCGGCGATATTGTGCAACCCATCAAGGCTGGCGTGATCGGCAAAGAGCATGTGCGCGGCGATCTTGCGGATCTCGTCTCTGCCAGGACCTCTGGACGAGATACGCCTGCGGATATCACATTTTTCAAGTCGGTGGGTGCATCGCTGGAGGACCTTGCTGCAGCCATAGACGTCTACGAGCGGTGCCGCTGAGCCAGTTGTCGTTTCACGTTTGATTGCCTGTTGATACCTATGCTGTGGTTTAATTGATTTCAGCCGTATTCGGGGGGTGCCATGTCGATCGTTCTAGCCTTGCTGGCCGCGCTCGCCGGTGTCGGGACGCTGCTGTGGCGCATCAACGCGGCGGCGGACGCAACCAAAGGACTCGTCGAAACCGCAAGCGATCTGTCGAACTTGCGGCGGCGCTGGTCGTGGCGACGGAAGTCCATCGTCGATCCGCTTCTGCTGGTCGATGATCCGAGACTGGCGGCCGTTACATTGATGATGTCGATTGCGCAATCGGATGGCGCACTGACAGCGCCTGAGCGCGCGACAATCATACGTCAGGCCATGGAGCACTTCGGCTGCAGTTCAAAAATCGCCGACGAAATGGTCGGCTATTCCCGGTTCCTGCTGGCCGAAACGCGGGACCCGACGAATTGTTTTCTCAAGTTAAAGCCGCTGATCCTGAAAAGCTGCAGTACCAAGGAGCGCGCGGATTTGATTGTCATGCTGAAAACAGTCAGCGATGCCGACGGCTCGGCGGCAGATTTAGAACGTCACACTATTGATCAGTGGACTCGCGAACTGGCCTGAGCCATCGACGCCACCGCTCCAGGCGACTGCGTGGCATCGATGCGGTTCGCCAACAAGACGGCACAGACCGCAACGACACACCGGCTTATTTTTTCTTCGACGGGCTCGAGCTGCCTTTGGAGATCGGTGTCGCCGCAGGAGCCTTTTCTTTTTTCGGCTTGCGCACTTCACGTGTCGGACGATTTTGACCCTTGGCCATTGGTGAGCTTCCTGAAGTTGGGTTTTTGGTAGGTCAACGCACCGGAAACAAAACGTGTCGGATATAACTGCGCCCCGTATCAGTTACGAACGGGGCGCAGAAGGCTCGAATACGCTGTGGCCAAAACCATGTTGGCCATCCAGACTAAGACTGGGCTCAGCCCAGGCTCTTCAGATGATCGGCGGACATTTTGCCGCTTTTACGGTCGGGGACGAGCTCGTAGCTGACCTTCTGGCCTTCGCGGAGATCGCCGATGCCGGAGCGTTCTACGGCGCTGATATGGACGAAAGCGTCATTGCCGCCTCCATCCGGAGCGATGAAGCCAAAGCCCTTTTGAGCATTGAACCACTTCACGGTTCCCGTCGGCATGAGTGCACCTTTTAGAAATTCGTTAGCTAGCCTCTTGGGTGCCACGCACCGTGTAAGGCCGTCGAAATCGCGTTTTTCAGGTTAGAAGAGCGTTTCCTTGCACCACATGACAGCAACGCGCTGTAACATGGAGCAAGGCCTAGTCATCTGGCCGTCTATCGACTCGATTAACATGGGACATCGCTCGGTCAATTACAAGACGTTTCGACATTGACAACGCGTCGAAAGCAACGCGCGGCAGCGCATCGAAGGGCGACCTCGAGAGGGTGGCATGACAAAGGTATCAGTGGACGTCGCGCGCCAATGGGCGGTCGAGATATTCGCGCGACACGCGACGGCCGGGGCCGCTGTGTCGGTCGCCACCGCGCTGGTGGCGGCCGAAGCGGATGGGTTGAAGGGGCATGGGTTGTCGCGCATGCCGACCTACGTGGGCATGTTGCAGAGCGGCAAGATCGACGGGCAGGCCCAGCCTTCGCCGCGCCGTATCAAGCCTGGCACGCTCCTCATCGATGCTGCCTGTGGATTTGCCTATCCGGCTATCGACATGGCGTGTGCTGCCTTGCCCGACATGGTGCGCGCGTGTGGCATCGCGCTCGCCGGTATCAGCCGGTCCAATCATGCCGGCGCGGTCGGCCACCACGTCGAGCGACTGGCCGCACAAGGGCTGATCGCCATTTTCGTCGCCAATACGCCGGAGGCGATCGCGCCGTGGGGCGGCAGCAAAGCCGTGTTCGGCACCAACCCGATCGCGTTCGCCGCACCGCTGCCGGGACGGCCGCCCATCGTGATCGATCTGGCGCTGTCGAAGGTCGCGCGCGGCACCATCGTGCAGGCCAAGCAGAAAGGCGAGCGCATCCCGGAGGGGTGGGCCCTTGATGCCCAGGGCCGGCCGACCACCGACGCGGACGCAGCGCTTGCCGGTACCATGGTCGCGATGGGTGAGGCCAAAGGAGCCGCGCTCGCGCTGATGGTCGAGGTGCTGGCGGCGGCGCTCGTCGGTAGTCATCTGTCGATGCAGGCGTCGTCGTTCCTCGACGAGAAGGGTGCGCCGCCCCAGACGGGTCAATGTCTGATCGCGATCGATCCCGAAAGCTTGGGTCATGGCCGTTTCGGCGCGTCGATGACCGAGCTTGCCGCCGCCATTGAAAGCCAACCCGGTGCGCGTCTGCCCGGTCAGCGACGGCTCGAGCTTCGGCGGCGTGCGGCAATCGACGGCATCGAGATTCCGGCAGCACTGGTTGCTCGTTTCGGTGCGCTGCCGAACTAAATTACTGCAGCAGGTCGCACACGTCCGCCAACGGTGCGGGCGCCTCGCTCAGCAGGAGGTCGGCGCAGCGTCTGTCGAAATCGCCCGTCGACACCGCGAAGGGATCGCGCCCACCGAGGCGATGGTCGAGCACCATGCGCGACAGCAGCAGCCGCCGTGCGTCGCCACGCCGCGCGTGCACCTGTTGTCCCTCCCAGGCCAGCAGCACGGCACTGGAGACATGGTAGAGCGCGCTTGTGGCTCGGCGTGCGTCGGCCTCGTTGGCCGGATTGCCAGCCACAGTCCGCGCCATGGCGATCACCTTCTCGACGCTGTCGCCGAGACGTGCGCGAAATGCGGCAGGTGCCGCCGTCGTCTCCGCGATGCGCGCTTGCAGGTCGGCGAGCAGAGCACTTTCGGCTCCGTGCCGGCCGACCGCACGTTGCAGCGCATCGATGGCGACGATGTTGCCGGTGCCCTCCCAGATTGATCCGAGGTGGGCGTCACGCAACAGCCGGGCGCACGCGAATTCTTCGACGTAGCCGACGCCGCCGCGCATTTCCAACGCATCGCCGCAGACTTTGCGTGCGTCGCGAGTGGCACGGAATTTCAAGACCGGCGTCAGAATGCGCAGTAAAATAGCGGCTTCCTGACTGCCCTCGAGTTCCGCCCGATCGAGCGCTTGCGCGGTGGCAAAACACATCGACAGCGCCTGTTCGAGCGGCAGCATGATCTTGAGCAGTTGCCGTCGCGCCAACGGCAGATCGATGACGCGCTTGCCGAAGGCCGAGCGCCCGCGTGCGACGGTTAGACTGTCGTGCAGCGCGCGCCGCATCAATGCCGTCGACTTGACCCCATTCGACAGGCGGGACCAATTGACCATTTCAGCCATATGCACGAAGCCCCGATCGAGCGCTCCGACCGGATAGGCCAGCGCGCCGTCGAATTTAATTTCGCCCGACGCCATCGACCGCGTGCCGAGTTTGTCTTTCAGCCGCACGATGCGGTAATCGTTCTGCCGCCCGTCATCGAGCGTGCGTGGCATCAAAAACAGCCCGACGCCGCGCGTGCCCCCGGGCGCGCCCTCGGGACGCGCCAGCAGCATGGCGATGGGGGCATCGGCGTTCGAGCAGAACCACTTCTCGCCGTAGAGCCGCCATTGCCCGTCCGCCTGTCGCGCAACCGTCGTGAGCGAGCCGACGTCGGAGCCGCCCTCCTTCTCGGTCATGAACTGCGCGCCCTGGGTCAGCTTCGCCATGTCGGTCTGGGTGAGGCCGTCGAGATATCGGGCTTTCAGCGCGGCATCGCCGAAGCGGGACAGCAACATCGCCGCGCCGTCGGTGACGTTGATCGGGCAGCCGAGCCCGAACTCGGCCTGATTGAACACATAGGTGAAAGCGTGTTTGGCAACCGCCGGATAGGTGCCCGGCAGCCCGAGAATGCCTGGGCGATGCGACATCGCGTGAATGCCGAACTCGCCGAATGCCACGCGCTCCAGGTCGCGATAGGCAGGATGGTATTCGATGCGCTGCTCGTCTCGTCCGAAGCGGTCGCGGTGATGCAGCACCGGCGGGTGCGTATCGGCGAGCCTCGCACACGCGTCCAATTGGTCGCCAGCGAGCGCGCCGAGGCGATCCAGATGCGGTGCGATGTGCGCGAAAAGGTCGGGCTTCAGGTAGATCTGCAACACGTCAGCGAGCGAGCAGTCGGCCGCATAGAAATTTGAACCCGTGGTGTCGGGTGCGATGGTGTTGGCGCGCGCACCGGTGTGCGGCGCGATGCTCTTGGCGGTGGTGTCGATTGATATTGCAGACATGACAGCGCGATCTCCGGACGCAGATGCCGGATTGATCGAGCGACCGCCCGGGCCTGTCAATGGCCGCTTTTGCCGCCGCGAATTTTCCAGAACCGCTTGTCGGTTTACCGAACGCCGTGGGATGTGCGTCCCGTGGCGCGGAGGTCTCGGTGAGTGGAGGTCGATCATGCGGGGCGGCGGCATCGTCGCAGCGGCCGGTGCTGCACTAGTCGTCATCCCCACCTACGGCTGAGTTCCCGTATCAGCGTCGGAAACGCCTGATGTCTGCGTCGTCGCGGGCCAGTCGAGTACGCGGATCATGCCGGCCAGCGACACGTCCAACACATAGGTTCCGGCCGGCCGTCCGATGCGCTGCTCCAGCCAGCCGCGCACTTCGACCTGCCGGCCCTCGAGCGCCTTGGGATCGCCGCCGAGACTGCCCAGCAAATCGCGGTCACGGTTGTCGATCATTACGACGACGCCGCGCCGTTGCGTCCAGCTGCGCATCTCCGACGGGCGAAACCCCAGTGCGATCGCCTCGCGGCCCGGTGCCGCCCAGACGATGCGTCCGGACAGCACGACGAATGATCCCGCCATGTTTTCGAGATCGCGCGTGCGGATCGCGGGGCGCGGCTTGTAGGCGTCCACCGCCCACAGTCCTCGGCCAGTTTCGCGCGCGACACGTTCATGCGCGAGCAGATCGTCGGCACAGCCGCGCTGATCTTTGAGCTGATACCCACGGGCGTGGCCTTCGCTCAGCATGCGGCCTTGCACCCACGTTTCCCGGTTATCCTCGATCACGAACACCTGCGCCACGTGCCGGTTGTGCCGGTCACGTTTGGCTGACCCCATGTAGCCGAGCACGACGTTGCGACCTGTTGTGAAGCTCGCGAGCGCCGACGTCGCCGCTCGGGCCGCCGGCCAATCTGCATCGTCGATTCCAGCGTCGAAACCGCGTGGCGCGAGCGCGCCGGTCAATCGCACTTCGCTGCCGTCGTCGAGGAGTAGCGTCTCGCCATCGACAACGCGCGCGACGGTGCGATGCGGCCCCGGCTCCAGCCGGCACTCGGCGGACACGGGCTGGTTGACCAGCAAAGCCACCGCCGCCGCCGCAATGAATTTCAAATACCCCATCGCGCCAACGTGAGGCGTCTGCGCGCGATCTGCAAGCAAATAGGTAATGGGCGCGGCTGAGGCCGATGGCACGTTGGTTTGCCGCGACTGCGTGCGGCAACCTCATCCCTTTATGTTGCGCCGCAGCGCTGGTATCTGGGGGGTGCGTTGCCCCGATGCGTCCTGCCGCCTGGAGTTCCAACCATGAGCCCAACGTCCCTCACCCCGCCGTCGCTGTCTGCGTACGCCGCAGGCGTCGCGGCAGCCGACGAACTGCTGCTGGTCGCCCGCTCGAGCGTGCGGACGCGGATGGCGGTCGTGAAGGACGACAGCCAACAAGCGACGCTGCACGGCTATGCCTGGCTCGCCACCTACGTCGAGGCGCTGAGGCAACTCGTGGCCTGGGCGGGGCGTCTGACGGCGGACGGACGCTTCGGGGCGATGGAGCAAGGTATTCTCGCCATCGGCATGGGCGAGTATCTGGCGCAGATTTCGGGCGGCATCGCCATGAGCCAGGTCGAGACGGTGAGACTGGCGCAACTCGGCGTTACGCGCGCCGACATCGCCAAGTTTGACGCGAAAGTCGAGGGACTGATCGCGCACGGATTGGACGACGCACACAAGCGTGCGCTCGCCGAACTGATCGCGGCGCAGCCTGGCGTGACCACGTTCGGCGATACCGGGCTGGACGACACTCTCGCCGAGATGCGCGAGCAGATGCGCCGGTTCAGCGAAACCGAAGTGTTGCCGCATGCACACGGTTGGCACCTGAAGAACCAGTACATTCCGCTCGAACTGCTGGCCAAGCTCAGCGATCTCGGCGTGTTCGGCCTGACAATCCCCGAAGAGTTCGGCGGCATGGGGCTAGGCAAGGAAAGCATGTGCCTCGTGTCGGAGGAGTTGTCGCGCGCCTACATCGGCGTCGGGTCGCTCGGCACGCGGTCGGAAATCGCGGCGGAGTTGATCCTGTCGGGTGGCACGGCCGAGCAGAAGGCGCATTATCTGCCGAAGATCTCGGCCGGGGAAATTCTGCCGACGGCGGTGTTTACCGAACCCAACACGGGCTCGGATCTGGCGTCGTTGAAAACGCGCGCCGAACTCTCCGGCGACGTTTACAAGGTCACCGGCCAGAAAACGTGGATCACGCATCCCGTGCGGGCCGACGTGATGACGCTGCTGGTCCGCACCAATCCAAAAGAGGCCGGTTATAAAGGGCTTTCGATGTTGCTGGCCGAAAAGCCGCGCGGCACCGACGCTCAGCCATTCCCCGCCGCGGGCATGAGCGGTGGCGAGATCGAAGTGCTCGGCTATCGTGGCATGAAGGAGTACGACATTTCGTTCGACGGCTTCGAAGTGCCCAAGCAGCAACTGCTCGGCGGCGTCGAGGGGCAGGGCTTCAAGCAGCTGATGGCGACCTTCGAAAGCGCGCGCATTCAGACGGCGGCCCGTGCCGTCGGCGTTGCGCAATCGGCGATGGATCTGGCGCTCAAGTACGCGCTGGAGCGCAAGCAGTTCGGCAAGGCGATCTATGCGTTTCCGCGCGTCGCGAATAAAATCGTCATGATGGCGGTCGAGACCATGATCGCGCGTCAACTGACATATTTCTCGGCGCGCCAGAAAGACCTCGGCCGGCGCTGCGATCTGGAAGCCGGCATGGCCAAGCTGCTCGGCGCGCGTATCGCGTGGGCCAACGCCGACAATGCGCTGCAGATTCACGGCGGCAACGGTTTCGCGCTGGAGTATCCGATCAGCCGCGTGCTGTGCGACGCCCGCATTCTGAACATCTTCGAGGGCGCAGCCGAAATCCAGGCTCAGGTGATCGGACGCCGACTGCTGGACGGCGCGAATTGACGGGGGGCAGGCACGTCGTGCGTGAAGCCGACTGCAGTTGGAATTGCTAACGCAACACAATCGGGTCCAGGGCCGGAGGTCCTGGTTGGGAGTGCGAGGGCGGACAGCCCGCGCACTTGCTTTCTATCGCGCCACCCATGCTGCCAATACGCGGCGCTCGTCGCGGGTCATGCCGGTGATGTTGTTCGGCGGCATGGCATTGGTGATCACTGCCTGAATGCGGATAGCTCTGGCCTCGCGTGCGATACCGACTTGCGTATCGAGCCGCACCCCTTTGGGCGGCGCAGCGATGCCCGGCCACACCGGCTCCCCGGCATGACACATCGAGCACCTGTTGGTGACGATGTCGTCGACGGCTTTCGGAACCATCTGCGTCACGACCGTCTTGGGCGGCTTGATGCGCGTGAGGCCGAGGCGTTCGCGTCCTAGCGGATTGGTCGCCATGCTGAGCAACACGACCGCTAGCATCGCGACTGCAGCCACGCCCCAAGCCCACCAGACATTGCCGCGACCGGCATGGCGTTCGTTGTAGAAATACCGAACCAGGGCGCCTGCCACCAGCACGAAGCCCACCATGACCCACGCGTAAGGCGATGTGAACACCAGTGGGAAATGCCCCGAGATCATCATGAACAGTACAGGCAGCGTCAGGTAGTTATTGTGCGTCGAGCGTGTCTTGGCCTGTTTGCCGAAATCTGGATTGGGTGTTTTGCCGGCGATCAGGTCGGCAATGACTTTCTTCTGGTTCGGAATGATGTTGATAAAAACGTTGCCGCTCATGATGGTGCCCATCAAGGCACCCGTGTGGATCAAGGCTCCGCGCCCTGAAAATACCTGCTGGAAAAACCAGGCCATGGCGACGACGAATGCAAATCCGACGGCGGCGAGTGCGACGGGGGTCTTGGCCAGCGGCGAGCGCACCAGCGCATCATAGACGACCCATCCGAGCGCCAGGCTGCCGACGCCGACGGCGGCGGCCACCGGTCCCGACATCGCGCGTATGGCGGGATCGACGAGGTAGAGGTCGGCACCGAGATAATAGACCCAGACCAGCAGGAAGAAGCCGGATATCCAAGTCGAGTAAGCCTCCCATTTGTGCCAGATCAACTCGTCGGGAAGCTTTGCAGGAGCCACCAGATATTTGCGCACCTGATAAAAACCGCCGCCGTGCACCTCCCAGGTTTCGCCGCCCTTGCCTTGGGGAATATCGGGAATGGAGCGGAGCGTCGCGTCCAGATGCATGAAGTAGAGCGACGACCCGATCCACGCGATGCCGGTAATAATGTGCACCCACCGGATCAGCAGTGCGCCCCATTCCATGACGATCGCGTCCATGATCCTGTCCCCACTTCCTCTTGATCCCTCTGCCGCATACACCGGCGGGCGAGTTTGCGCTATCGTGGCTGCCGGTTGACGGCGCATTACGAAGCGTCGAAAACGGGCGAGGGTTCAGTGGGCGGGAGGGTTTAGGGTCGGATGGGACGCTTGTCGACGCATGTTCTGGATACGGCGCACGGATGCCCGGCAGCCGGAATCAGATTGGAACTTCAGCGCCGCGCGCCGGATGGTGGCTGGCATGCTGTGATATCGGTCACGACGAATGCCGACGGCCGCACTGACGCACCACTGCTGGTCGACGCCGCGCTGACTGCCGGCACCTACCAGATCATCTTTTACACTGCGGATTATTTTCGTTCGCGCGGCGCGCCGCTGTCCGATCCACCGTTTCTCGACGCCATTCCGATCCAGTTTTCCATCGCGGACGTCTCAGGCCATTATCATGTGCCACTGCTGGTCTCGCCGTGGAGTTATTCCACCTATCGCGGAAGCTGACACTCGATGACCGACGCCACGCTCGATCGCTTCACCGGCAAACCTTATCCCCGCGACCTCAGGGGATACGGTCGCACGCCGCCGCACCCCCGGTGGCCGAACAACGCCCGCATCGCGGTCCAGTTCGTGATCAACTACGAGGAGGGCGCTGAAAACTGCGTCCTGCACGGCGACGCAGCATCGGAAGCATTCTTGTCTGAGATCGTGGGTGCTGCCGCGTGGCCTGCGCAGCGACACATGAATATGGAAAGCATCTACGAGTACGGCTCGCGTGCCGGCTTCTGGCGGCTGCATCGGCTGTTCACGGAACGCGGTATGCCGGTCACGGTGTTCGCCGTGGCGCAGGCGATGGCTCGGTCGCCCGAAGCGGTCGCCGCCATGAACGATGCAGGCTGGGAGCTTGCGACGCACGGTCTGAAATGGATCGAGTACAAGGACTTCGCCAAGGTCGACGAAGCCGCGCACATCCATAAGGCGGTGGCTCTGCATGGCGAGATCGCAGGTCGCCGGCCGCTCGGTTTTTACCAGGGGCGCTGTTCGGAGAACACGCTCGACATCGTCATGGAGGAGCAGGGCTTTCTGTACTCGGCCGACAGTTATGCCGACGATCTCCCGTACTGGATCGACGGGCCGCATGGGCCGCAACTGATGGTGCCCTACACTCTCGACGCCAACGACATGCGATTTGCGACGCCGCAAGGTTTCAACGCAGGCGATCAGTTCTTCAGCTATCTCAAGGACTCGTTCGATGTCCTCTATGCGGAAGGTGCGACGCAACCGAAAATGCTGTCGATCGGGCTGCATTGTCGGCTTGTCGGGCGACCCGGGCGGGCTGCGGCGTTGGCCCGCTTTCTCGACTATGTCAAAAGCCACGAGACGGTCTGGATCGCAACGCGTCTCGACATCGCGCGCCATTGGATCAAGACCCATCCCCCAGATGGCGGCTACGTTCCGAGCCGGATGCCGCGCGCGCTGTTCGTCGAGCGGTTCGGCGATGTCTTCGAGCATACGCCTGAAGTCGCCGAGCGGACGCACCACGCCGGGCTTACAAAAGCACACGACACCGCCACCGGTTTGCACACCGCCTTGGTCGCCGCCATGCGGGCCATGCACCGCGACGCAAAACTTGCGCTGATCAAAGCCCATCCTGATCTCGCCGGCAAACTGGCAGTGGCAAAGCGACTGACGGAGGATTCGAGCCGCGAGCAGGGTGGCGTCGGTCTCGATCGTTTGACGGCTGAGGAACTCCAGACGTTCACGTCCCTCAACGAAACCTACAAATCGAAGTTCGGCTTTCCTTTTATCTTTGCGGTCAAGGGTCGGACCAAAGCGGAAATCCTTGCATCGTTCCGACAGCGCTTGAACAACGACACCGCCACCGAGTTCGACGAGGCCTTGCGTCAAATCGAGCGGATCGCGTTGCTGCGCCTGCAAGACCGCCTGCCGCACGATTGAGCGCGCGTGGCCTACCCACTGTCGGTGACCACTATTTCTGACGTGAATTGCGCGTGTCGCTCGACCAATCGGTAATCACGTCGGGCTTTGCCGGCCGCGGCGTCGCGGCTGCCGGATTTGCTCCCGTGACTGCCGGAATGGCGCTCGAAGCCCTGACTGCGTCGACCCGTTGGGGACCCGGCCCACGCTCGCTGCAGGGGGTGATCTTGTAGCTGTCCGGCGTCAGTTGCTGCGTTTCTCGCAGGATGCCCGGGACGATGCCCGAGAGCGGATTGACCAGCACCTCCGGGTTGCCCATCGGGCCTTGAATAGCGAACGTGATGCCAAAGATACCTTCGCCTTTGGGGCCTGCGAGCAATTGGCCGAGCACCGGCAAGCCGCCGATCGCGCTGTTGAGGCCAGACAAGGGAATGTAGGTTCCGCCAATCTGCAGCCGCTGCGATTTGAAATCCGCCTTTCCGCGCATTCGCGCGCCGACGAGGGGGCCGCGGATCTCGACGTCGTTCATCACGAACTGTCCGCAACCCACTGAAAACGGCAGCACCATCCAATCGAAATCGAACCGCTCGCGAACGACCTTTCGCGGCGCGCCGCTTTGTTGCTGCGTTGCGCCATCGGTGTTTTGGTAGACTTCGCTGATGATGGGATCGCCAAGCACGAAGAACCTGTCGGCCTTCAACACCCCGTTGCGTTCGACGGCACCGCGCCCGTCCAGCGAAAGCTCAAGGTTCATGTCGCCGCCGTTGGCGTTCGGATAGAAGCCGACCGCCTTGAAAGTCTGCCCTGCGTCCTGCGACGTCGCGATCAACGCACGCTCGCCCTTGCTGCTGCGGATGCGGGCCTGGAACGACTTGCCGCCGTCGTGCATCGCGGCGACATCGAGTGACGTGGTTTTTTCGATACCGTTTTCCGTCCGCTTTTGCAGTTTCAGCCGAACAGACTTGAGGTTAGTTTCGTTGAAGCCGATGACAGTATCGATCTCTGCCGTCATATCCAAACCGGGCCGCTCTTTTGCCGCCGGTTTGGCGTGGTTCTGGACATTGAAAAGTTCGCGAAACAGTTCGCGTCCATCGAACGTCGATCCCTTGGCCTTGACCTCCCAGATGTTGTCTGAGCGTAACTGCCCCTGCACATCAAGACGCGTGACCGTGTTCAGCGAAAAGTTCGGAAACGATAGCTCGCGCGCCTTGTTGTCGGCACCAAGCACGATCAGACCCTCTCCGGCGATGCTGTCGCCGGCGATCTTGAAATTGCGCAATTCTGTTCGACCGGCACCGACCTTGAAAATCTCGAACTGCAGGCGCGCCTGTGCCCCCGAGGGCTTTTTGAACGCAACGCTGTCGAGCGTCAGCTCGGCTTTCGTAAGATCGGCATCGAGCTTGGTCAGATATTCGCCTTTGGCGTCAGGCGTCACGGTGATTTCCACGGGCACGTCGCCGGTGATGAGATCGTTGATATCCAGTCCGAGCTGAGCGCGGTCGGAATCGTCGAGCTTGAGCGTGAGCCGGACGGGCGCTTGCCTGTCCGCAGTCGTATTGAAGAAATGCTGACCACTGATTTTGACCGGAACGCCCTTGAGCAGAAAATCGCCGCGCCCGTCTATTGCAGTATCGCTGAGATCGAGATCGAGTTTTCCAGCCGCGATGTCATGTGGGCCTAGGGCCTGGCGCAGCCGCACATCGGCGAGACGCACGCGTCCCTCGATCTTCATATCGGACGCCTGTGTCGCCTCCGCCAGCGGCAGCGTCAGCTTGATCTGCCCGTCGAGTTTTCCCTCAGTCGCCGGCAGCGAAATTCCGCGAGACTTGAGCAGCCGGAATGGCTCGCGGTCGGCCAGGTCAAGGGCGGTGGCCAGCGGCCCGGCGATCCGGAATGCAATCTCGCCCAACGGCGCGGCACCGTCGGTCGTTTCCACGGCCGTAAATCTCAGACCCTTCACCAGCAGGCGCTTGCCGTCAGGCCCGATCGAGGCATCGGGCACCGTCAACTCGAGGCCGCCTCCCTCAACGCGAAGCAGCCCGCGAGGAATGCTGACGCTGGGAAATCCCTTGGCCGCAACGAGTTCGGCACCGCCGACGTCGAGGGTCATGGACATGCGGCTGTCGCCGCCGTTGCCCACTTTAAGAACGCCGCTGTTGAGCTGTCCCTTGACGAGGTGGGACGCCAGCCAACTACGTGCCTCCGGCGCGATCGTCGATGGCCAGAGCCCAATGAATTTGGCGATGGGCATCGACGCGATGCGCGCTTCCAGGTCGGCGGTTCGTGTCGGATCGGTCGCCAGATCGTTGATGCTGGCGGTTGCGGCGATCGCCGCACCGCCGGCGCTGATGTCGACCTGCTGCATCACCAGCCGGCGCGCTTCCGGCACGATCTGCCCGCGGGCATTGAATTGGTCGATCGGTATGGGGCGTCCGTCCACCGACGTCGGTGCCAGATACCCGCCGGTCGATTTGAAATCGAATATCCACAGCGGAAATCCGTCGGTTGTCAGCACCGGAGCACGGGTCACCGCGCCGGTCAAATCGATGCGGTTGTCGTCGACCGAAATCGAGGCCGCGCCAACATTGAAGCGCGAACTGGCGGCGTCATAGCTTCCCTTGATCGATCCGCCGTCGAACGCGCCGGTGCGTGTTCGAATCCCACTCGGTAGAATTTTACCCGGCCTTGCCGTCAGTGCGAACGTGGCGAGATTGACGCCGCCTTTCGCCGTCACGTCGAGTTGTGCGGTACCGTCGAGTGCGACATCGACGGCTTCGAAGGGGGCCAGCGACAAGATCTGACGCGACAGGCCGCGCGGGTTGAGGCCAGTGACTTGCGCCTCGACGGTCATCTGCTCGGAGCCGGCCACTTCGGCCGTCTTGAAATCCAGAGACCACGGCCCCGTCAGGCCGTCGATCGTCGCGCGACCCTCGATCAGGCTGCGGCGGGTTTTATGACTGAGATCGATTTTTACTTCCGGCACGCGCCAGATGGTCTTGCGACGGCCATTGTCGACCACCACGGTCATCTGCTTCAGACCGATCTCACGCAGGTACGCGGTCACATGCTCGCGGCGGCGGGCCTGCGCCGAGATATCAGTCAGCGCCTTGATGAAATCGATGCTGCCGCTCGCTTCGGCCTGGGAAGCGGGCGGAACATCTGCAACCGCCGACATCTGTACCGGTGCGTCGGTGGGCGTCGGCAAGACCCCTTCCGAAGCTTGCGCGAATTTGACCGACAGCGTGCCGTCTTCGGCATAGAAAAACTGCAGGCGCGGACTGACCAGCTCGAGTTTTGTGAAGCCTAGGCTACCGCGCAGTGCGGCCTGCCCGCTCAGTCCCATCACCGCTCGCGGTGCCTGCACCAGTGCGACGCCGCTGGGACCATTGATGCGTATATCCAGCAAGGCGACCTCGATGCCATCGCCACCGAGCGCGAGTTCGGCATCACGGATGAAAATCGAGTTCTCGCCGAGTTCGGCCGATATGGCTCCCTCGATCGCGCCCTTGAACGCATTGAGCGAGATCGCACCACGCGAGATGCGAAAAGCCGCAATGCCCACGATGCCGCCGACGATCAGCACGATGCCGAGGACGAGGCGCAACGCGCGCGCCAGGCCGCCACGACGGACGACGGTAGTTTTGACGGGTCTGCGGCGTCCGGTCGTGGAACGGCGTGAGCGCTCGGTTACCGGCAACTCCGAATTCGGCGAATTGCCCGCAAGTGACCGCCGCGCGCCTGGAGCCGGCGCGTCGTCCGTGCCGGGAGCCCGGCGGCGCGAGACTTCTTCGTTGCTTTCCAATGGTCCTCGGCAAGCAGGCGTGTTTGCGACGTCTCAATTGTGTGGCGGCCACTATTTCAAACTTTTGCCCCGCCAAAAGACCTACCAGAAGCCTCCTGGCCGCGCTATCGGACAAGTCGGTGTGATCGCACAGAATCAGTGGTTCCTATCGCGATCGACATCATGCGCTAAAAGCGTCGACAGAAAGGCGCATTCTCGACCGCCTGCAATCTACGTCCCTGTAATGTCCACCGTAATCTCCGCCCTAATCCACGAATGATCCGCAACGAGGCAAAGCGATGCTGCAAGAAGGCGACAAAGCCCCCGATTTCGAACTGCCGACCGACACCGGCACGACGTTCAAGCTATCGAGACAAAAAGGACACCCGGTCGTCCTCTATTTCTACCCCAAGGACGACACACCCGGATGCACGACCGAATCCAAGGATTTCAGTTGTCTGGCCGATCAGTTCAAAGCTGCGGGTGCCGACATCGTCGGCATTTCGCCGGATCCGGTCGCCAGTAAGGCCAAGTTCCGGCAGAAGCACGACCTGACCGTGCAGTTGGCCGCCGACGCAGAAAAATCCGTGGTCGCGGCCTACGGCGTTTGGGCGGAGAAATCGATGTACGGCAAAAAGTACATGGGCGTCGAACGCAGCACCTTCCTCGTCGACAAGGCCGGCAAAATCGTTAAAATCTGGCATAAGGTCAAAGTTCCCGGTCATGCGGAGGCCGTGTTGGCGGCGGTGAAATCGCTGTGAGCACGGACGACGGCGTCGTTGCCGCGGCAGTCGATCCCGATGTCGGATTACCTGTCATCTCGGGGTCGCTCTTATCGGCTGCCCGGAAGATCGTCGCCGAGTGCGACACCAGCGCCAAAGTCCGGTTGGCAAAAGCGACCGCAAAAGCCTGGTACGCCGGTCGGCTCTCGCTGGGAAATTTGAGCGACCGCACCGAGATGCCGGATCGACCCGGCCGTCCCGACAAACCCGAATTGCTGCCGCCCCGCCAGATGCCCAAGCGGACGACGGGTGGCGTGCGCGGCCGTGTGGCGTTGCTGCATTCCCTCGCCCACATCGAACTGAGCGCGGTCGACATGACCTGGGATCTGGTCGGCCGCTTCGTTCGCGCGCCGGTGCCCACTGCCTTCTTCGACGACTGGGTCCAGGTCGGACTGGAAGAAGCCAAGCATTTCGACCTTCTCGACAAGCGATTGCACGCGCTGGGGGCTGCCTACGGCGATCATCCCGCCCATGATGGCTTGTGGCAGGCGGCGCAAGCGACCAAGGACAGCCTGCTGGCCCGCGTTGCGATCGTTCCTCTCGTCCTGGAGGCGCGCGGCCTGGACGTCGGGCCGCCCATGCAGGCGAGTTTGGAGGCAGCCGGCGACACGGCGTCGGCGGCGATACTGGCGATCATCTACCGCGATGAAAAACGGCACGTCGCGTTCGGCGCCAAGTGGTTTCGCTTTCTGTGTGAACGTGAAAAGCTGCAACCGGAACCGACGTTTCACGCCCTGGTTCGCCAGCATTTTCGTGGACCGATCAAACCCCCTTTCAACGATAAGGCGAGGGCAGAGGCAGGATTGACCCCGGGTTTCTATAAGCCCCTCTCGGGTGTCGGCCTGTCGAAGTAGCGGTCACGTAAGGACTGTGGCTGCTACGGCACGTCCCGACGGTTTGCTGCAAAAAAGCGCGCCCCGCGATGCCGTTCGTTCGTGGCGGCGCATGACGGTAAGCCGCGCGTGTGCTAAGCAAGTTGAAGAAAAATCAGATTTCATCACGAGTGTTGTGATTGCGCCGCAGGCGTGACATCTTTCACAATCATCGAGATGAGGTGCTGTGGCGTGGCGAGGGGTTGCCCGCCTATCATCGACAGCAATCGGAGGGAGTTGTTATGTTTACGAAAAAGCCTGACTTGCCGGGCGGCGAGATGCCGAAACCGTTGTCGTCAATGCCGATCCAGTCATCTCCCATATCGAGCATGCAACGCTCGTCTTCCATGGCGAGTGCATCGAACGCAAGTTCGAGCGGCAGTGTGGCCTCTGTCATCGGTACCGATTTGAACGTGATCGGCAATCTTCAATCTAAGGGCGAGATCCAGATCGAGGGTCAAGTCCAGGGTGATTTGCTTGCCTCGCGGATCGTGATCGGGCCGAACGCCAAGATCACGGGCGGATTGGTCGCCGACGATATCGTCGTCCACGGCACGGTTCAGGGCTCCATTCGTGGTTTGCGGGTCACGTTGCAATCAAACAGCCGCGTCGAGGGTGACGTGTTCCATCAGTCGCTGGCGATCGAGCAGGGCGCTTATTTCGAGGGCAAGTCGCGCCGCAGCGAAAATCCCAAAGAATCACAAAAATCTGGCGTGACGCCAGTGTCGTAAGATCTTGACCGTCGAACTCCGAGAGCCGGTCACCGCGACCGGCTCTTTTTGTGTTCGGAGGCGTAACTCACATTTACGCTACTCGATGGCGATCTTCTGGGCCGTGACCACCTTGGCCCACGCGGCGCGATCCGTGTCGACGTACGCTTTCAGCGTGGCTGGATCACGCGGTGGTTGCACGACATAGCCGAGTTTTTCGAGTTGTTCGCGGACTTGAGCGTCCTGCATGGCGCGTTGCATGCTATCTGCCACGAGTTTTGCCACGTCGTCGGAAATTTTGATCGGAGCCGCAACGCCGAACCAAACGCTGATGACGAAATCCGGGTAGCCGCTTTCGGCGATCGTGGGTACGTCGGGCAGATCGCTCAATCGCTGCTGTGTGGCCATGCCGAGGGCACGCAATCCCCCGCTTTTGATATGCGGTATCGATGTGCTGAGCGTGTCGAAAATAACGTGAATTTGCCCGGCCAGCAGGTCTGCCAGCGCCGGTGCCGTGCCCTTGTAGGGAACGTGGGTCATCTCGATGCCGGCGGTATATTTGAAGCGTTCGCCGGTCAGGTGCAACGTGCCGCCTATGCCGGCCGAGCCGAAATTGATCTTGCCCGGGTTTTGCTTCGCGTAGGCGACGAATTCAGCCACGGTTTTGACCGGTACCGAGGGATGGACGACCATCACGACAGGCACGTCAGTCAGTAGCGCGAGGATGCGGAAATCACGGCTGGGATCGTAGGTAAGGCGCTTGTAGATCAACGGATTTTGCACCAGCACCGAGCCGGCGGTCATCAATATCGTATAGCCGTCGGGCTCGGCTTTGGCGGTGGCGTCCGCACCGACCGAACCATTGGCGCCGGGACGGTTGTCGACGATCACGCTCTGCTTGAGATCGCGGCTCATGAAGTCTGCGACGACGCGCCCCATGATGTCGGTCGGGCCACCCGCCGGGTAGGGCACGATCATTTTGATGGTCCGGACCGGATAATCGGCCGCCCGCGCGAACCGAACGCCGGTCCCGATGATGCTGGACGATCCGATCACGCCTAGTGCAGACCGTCGGGTAAAAAGTTTCATGTGCCGCCTCCCGCTCTTCACATGATTTCAGCATGCAACGGCAGCAGAAGGCAATGACCCGAGATCTGGAGACACGCCATATGTGAAACCGTCGCGCGAGCAGTGGTCAGATCAGCCGGAATTTGATAAGCAGGCGCCGATTGTTGCGTTGGTGATGTTTGCTACCGCCTTGCCCGCAGTTGATTTCGCGGCTCGTCGACCCGTAAGCGTTGCGTCGCAATTCGGGCTTTGAGCGTTAGGTTGTCAATCAAGCCCTACTCGAGCGTCAGTCTCATTGGGCGCTGCGTTCGACGCAGCTTGCTGAAACACGGCGCGGGAACGCACGATGAAGCGGCGGCAAGATAGAAAGTCGGAGGTGACGACACGTCGCGAGGTCAAGTCGGTGACGCGGCGCGTGATGGCGTCGACGGCACGTGCGCCCAAGAAGACCAGTGGCGACAAAGCCGTCGGTGCCCACAAATCGCGCGAGGTGTTGGAGCGCGATCTGGCGGCGGCGGAGGCCAAAATCAGGGACATGGAAAAGCGGTTGGCGCTTGTCACCGATCGCATTGCCTGGATTGCGGATCGCCTGCATTCTATTCTGCACGATGAAAAGTGAGTCGCCGGGTGAGCCTGCGATGATCGTCGGCCTACGAAGGCCCAGCACTATGGGGCGACACGACCGTGGGGCAGGTGTCCGTAACTTTGAACGACCGGATCTATCGGCTCGTCTGCGACGATGGCGAGGAGGATCGGCTGGTGGAACTCGCCACCTATGTCAAATCAAAGGTTGCGCACTTGACGGAAGAAATCGGTAACGCCGGGCAGGAGCGATTGATGCTGATGGCGGCGCTGATCATCGCCGACGAACTTTGGGATGCGCGTTCGGAGATCGCAACGTTGTCGGCGGCCACGGCTTCGGCGGTTTTCCCCGATCCTGAGCCGGTTCGCAGGCTCAAGTCGCTGGCTTCCAAGCTTTCGCAAGAGGCCGCGATAGACGGAACAGGTTCTTCCGGCGAGGGAGTGCCGCCGGCCTCCAAGTCCCGGAAACGCGACGTCGCCTGATCGGACTGTGACGTCAGGGATCAAAAATTCGGTGGATTGCCACTGGTTTTTTGCCAGGGACGCTCTATTTTAGAGGTCGCAGGGCTGCGGGGTGCGTCGCCGCATATTGACCCGGGGGCCTATAAACTCGCATGGGAGCTGTCCCTGATCGGAGCCGTGGCTTCGGACATATGGCGCCCACCTTACATTGTAGGGACCACGCGGGATCAAAAGCCGGTACGGCCACTGTGGCTCTGCACTCTTCCTTTCCTCTCAGGCTCGACCTGAGACGCTTATAACGCCGAGCACGATCTGCCGACGTTGCACGAAGCGCAGATTGTGTATGTTCCGGTAGCGCTGTCTCTGCTTAAGTTCTGCCGCGCAAGTGCGCAGGTCAGCAAGCATCAGAGACTCCGATGGTAGAAAATCCGCGCCGCAATCCCTATGAGATTGGTCTCGCCAAGACCGCCGCTAATTTTCAGTCGTTGACGCCACTCAGCTTCCTGGAGCGGACAGCGGCGACTTATCCCGATCAGTTGGCGGTCATTCATGGCGGGCTCAGGCGCACGTATCGTGATCTCTACGCGCGGGCCCGGCAGCTCGCCGCCGCCCTGACGATGACGGGTGTCGGCCCCGGCGACACGGTGTCGTGCATGCTCGCCAACACGCCCGAAATGCTCGAAGCGCACTACGGCGTGCCAATGACGGGCGCAACGCTGCACACGATCAATACGCGACTGGATGCCCAGGTCATCGCGTTTCAGCTCGACCATGCCGATTGCAAAGTCCTGTTCACAGATCGCGAGTTCGCTCCTGTCATGGTCGAAGCACTGGCGCTGGCGACGGTGCGGCCGCGTGTCATCGACATCGACGACGCTCAGTTTCCGCAAGTCGGAGCCTCTATTGGTGAAATCGACTACGAGCGGTTCATTGCGACGGGCGATGCCGAGCACGCGTGGCGATGGCCCGAGGACGAGTGGGAAGCCATCGCGCTCGGCTACACCTCGGGCACGACAGGCAATCCCAAAGGCGTGGTCACGCATCATCGCGGTGCGTATCTGATGTGTTACGCCAACGTTCTGGCCGCCGGCCTGCCTAAGCATCCGGTGTACCTGTGGACACTGCCGATGTTTCACTGCAACGGCTGGTGCTTTCCCTGGACGATCACTGCCGCAGCCGGCACCCACGTTTGCCTGCGTGCTGTGCGCGCCAAATCGATGATCGATGCGATCGTCGACCACAAGGTGACGCACATGTGCGGCGCGCCCATCGTCATGTCGACCTTGCTGAATGCGGCACCGGCAGACAAGCGCACGATCGCCCACAAAGTCGATTTCATCACCGCAGGTGCACCCCCACCCGCCGCCGTTCTGGGCCAGATGGCGTCCGCTGGCTTTAATGTCACCCACGTCTACGGCCTGACCGAAACCTATGGACCGTCGGTCGCCAACGAGTGGCATGCCGACTGGAATGCCTTGCCCGCCGACGAGCAGGCGACCTTGAAATCGCGCCAAGGCGTGCGTTATGCCGCGCTCGAAGCGCTGGCGGTTCTCGATCCGGTGACG
>JANYHG010000169.1 GCA_025359165.1 Hyphomicrobiaceae bacterium | reverse complement strand
GTCAAGAGGACTCGAACCTCCACGCCTTGCGGCGCTACCACCTCAAGGTAGTGCGTCTACCAATTCCGCCATGACCGCTATCATGACTTTCGGTCGAGGACCTTGCGGCTCTCGACAGCCCGCGTGCTCTAGCAAACTCGCTCAATGGTTACAAGTGGCTTGGCCAATCGATTTCCCAGGACTGCCGCTATCGAATGTACGGCCTCGACACGACACGCGCCGCGAGCCGGGATTCGTCACTTTGCTACGGTTGCCAGTTCTTCCAAGATCGCGGTACCCATGTCCGCGGTGCCGACTTTGCGCATGTTGGGCTGCATGATGTCGCTTGTGCGGAAGCCGCGCGCCAGCGTACCGGCGATGGCCTTGTCGATCATGTCGGCTTCGTGTGGCATATCGCAGGAATAGCGCAGCGCCATGCCGTAACTGGCGATGGCGGCGATCGGGTTGGCCGATCCCTGTCCGGCGATGTCGGGTGCCGAGCCATGCACCGGCTCGTACAAGGCCTTGCGCTTGCCGGTCTTTGGATCGGGTGCACCGAGCGAGGCCGACGGCAGCATCCCGATGGAGCCAGTCAGCATGGCGGCTTCGTCCGACAGCATGTCGCCGAACAGATTGTCGCAGACGATGACGTCGAACTGCTTCGGATTGCGCACGAGTTGCATCGCGCACGCATCCGCGAGAATGTGCTCGAGCTTGATGCCCTGGCCTTCTTTGGCGTGCAGAGCCGTTACAACCTGGTTCCAGAGCAAGCCGGTGACCATGACGTTGCGCTTCTCGGCCGAGTGCACCTTGCCGCTACGCTTGCGCGCGAGGTCGAAGGCCACACGCGCGATCCGCTCGATTTCACCGGTCGTGTAGACCGTCGTGTCGACGCCGCGCCGTTGACCGTTTTCGAGGGTGACGATTTCCTTTGGCTCGCCGAAATAAGTGCCGCCGGTCAACTCGCGCAGAATGAGGATGTCGAGGCCTTCGACCAGTTCGCGCTTCAGCGACGAGGCTTCGGCCAGCGCCGGATAGCAGATCGCCGGGCGAAGATTGGCGAACAGATCGAGATCCTTGCGAAGGCGCAACAGCCCCGCCTCCGGTCGATGTTCGTAGGCGACTTTGTCCCACTTGGGCCCGCCCACCGAGCCGAATAGGATGGCGTCGACGGTTTGCGCCTTGGCGACGGTTTCGTCCGTCACTGCGACGCCGTGCTTGTCGTAGGCAGCACCGCCGACCAGGGCCGTCTCGGTCTTGAAGCTGGCCTTGCCGCGTTTGCCGAAGAACGCGATGACGCGCTCGACCTGAGCCATGACCTCGGGGCCGATACCGTCGCCGGGGAGAAGCAATAGTGAGTGGGTGGTCATGGAGCGTGGAGCCGTTGTTTGAGGGTTGAACCGGACGCACTGCTAGCCGCAGACGATCGGCGATGCAATTGCCTTCTCGGTGGCTGGGAGTGCCGCCTTCTTCGGACATGTGCGCTTGGGAGCCGCGTCGCTATTAGATTTTTAAATAACTTGAAGTAACGCTAGCGGTGAGAACAACCGGATCAATGCATGCCCGACCTCGACCCGCGCTCCGCCCGCCGTCGGCTCCTGAAGTCCGGCACCATCTGCTTCAATGGCAGGCATTCCACGTTGCCATGTACAGTGCGCGACTTTTCGGATGGTGGTGCCAAGTTGCTCTCGCAAGGCTCCGTCAATGTTCCGGATACATTCGAGCTCAACGTGGAGCTCGACGGCATCTGGGTTTCCTGCGAAGTCGTCTGGCGGCGCGGGTCGGAAGTCGGCGTCCGCTTTACGAGCCCGGTCGAGATCGCGGTGCCGAAGCGCAAACAGGTTCTCTCGTGCACCGAGCCAAAAGCGAAGCCGTCGCTCCGGCGCGTCGTCAAGCAAGCCCTCCGCTGATCCTGCGGTGGTCGTCCAACCACTCTATGACTTGTTGGCGATCAGCGTCAGCCGTGACCAGTCGTCGATCGGCATGCGTGTGAGCAGCGAATACGAGCCCTTCTCGACGCGAAACACGCTCGCTTCACCCTCTTTGACGTCGTACCATTCCTTGCCGAAGGCGTGCGCGATGTTGGCCCGATGGGTTACGATCAGCCGGTTCTGGCCCGGAGCAAGCGACGCCACGACGAGCTGGCGCAGGAAGGCCGCACGTCGTCGCTGCTCGTTCGGCGAGACGACCAGTGACCCCTCGCTCAATTCGGTCACCGCCTTTGCCGCTTTGAAACCTGCGAGGATCGCTGTCTGATAGCATCGGTTGAACTTGCTGGTCAGCACCTCGCTGAAGGAGATACCGAGTTGCCGCCAGGTGTCGCCCAGTGCTCGCGCCGATTGCCGCCCCTGCTCGGTCAACGGCTGCTGCGACTTGATGTTGCGGAAATTCAAGGGATCGGTATCGGCCTTGTCGGGGTCGGCGGTCGGATGACGCATCACAACGACATGGCCGCCCGCCCGCAATGCCTTCAACAGCTCCGAATCGATCGGTTTCACCTGTGCGACGGCCAGCCCGGGCACGAGCACAAGCAGCCAGAACGCTGCGAACATCGGCACGCCAAACGCGTTCATCGACAATTTCATCCCAAGAAAATTTCATCCCAAGTAGATCGCGGCCCGGTCGGGCGGCGACGGCGAGAGTTCTGCGGTCGAGTGCAGTCCTATGGGCCGCCTGCAGCGTCATTACGCGCTGGCCCGCCACAGTCAGCCCTCAACATGGAGGCAGTTGTGGCCGAAAATGTGTCGGGTTGTCGAGAGCGGCATGTGGTCTGGATTGCCGCTCGCCGAACCAACCCTTATGACGGACCATATGAGTGCTTCGCATCCCCCCGCCCCGCTCGACTGGACGCGTCCGGCAACCGTTGTCACCGCCGCCCGTGCAGGCGATCGCCGGGCAACCAGCGCGTTGGTGACCGAACTCGAGAAAGCCTCGGCGCGCATGCCGGAATTGATGGCTGCGCTGACACCGTTCCTTGGTCATGCCCTTGTCGTCGGATTTACCGGCCCGCCGGGAGCCGGCAAATCCACCTTGGTCAACGCCTACGTCGCCGCACTCCGCACGTCCGGCAAAAGTGTCGGCATCGTCGCTGTCGACCCGTCGAGCCCGGTTTCAGGCGGCGCGATCCTGGGGGATCGCCTGCGCATGACCGCGAGCCTCGCCGACGACGACGTATTCATGCGCTCGCTTGCCTCTGGGGGCCATCTGGGTGGCCTGTGCCCGGCAGCGGTGCGGGTGATCGACGCCCTCGACGGCACTGGCAAAGACATCGTGATCCTCGAGACCGTCGGAACCGGCCAGAACGAGATGGACGTGGCCGAAGTCGCCGACGTGCGCGTCGTGCTGAGTGCACCCGGACTTGGTGACGACATCCAGGCCATGAAATCGGGCCTGCTCGAAATCGCCGACGTGCTGGTGGTCAATAAAGCAGATCGTCCCGGGGCGGAAGCAACCGTACATCAATTGGCGGGCGCGCTGCATCTGAGAACGACCACACCTGTCCCCGCAGTGCTAAAGACTTGCGCCATCGATGCCCGGGGCGTTGCCGAACTCGCCGCAGAAATCGCTCGCTTGGGCGCAGAAAAACTGTGTGTGCCGGCCATCGAACGCCGTCGCCGACGGGCCCGCTTTCTGATCAGCCGTGCCGCGTCGGACATGATAGCCGCGCACATCCGCGCCGACACAGATTGCCTGTTGGGCGCATTGACGGATGCGGTACTCGCGGGGGGGCTGTCGCCAGCAGATGCAGCGGCGGACCTGTTGCGGCGACTGCGCCCCTGACCAAGATCCCGAGTTGCGCCCTTATATCCCCTCTAGCCCGTGCGCGAGAATCTTGCGCATTAAACTCGGCAGAGCTTCGGCGTGGAGATCACGGCGGGCGACGAATTTGCAACGCGCGGGTTCGGCCCACAGGTGCAGTGCGACATCCACCGGCACCAATGCCCGATAAACCTGCACTTCAAGCCGGAAGTGCGTGAACACGTGCACCACCTCCGACGGCACCGGCCACCACTGGGCCCGCACCGGCGCGCCGCGCAGCGCATCCTTGGCTGGCGGCAACTCGGCATTCCACGCCGTCGACGGCACTTCCATCATGCCGCCCAGCAGCCCTTCCGGCGGACGCCGTCGCAGCAGCACCGCGCCGTCTTCCCGCAATGCTACGAAGGCGATGGCGCGACGCACGGGCCGCGCGGCTTTGACCGCCCGCTTGGGTAGGGTTTCGGCGATCCCTGACTTGTGCGCCATGCAGGCCGTCGAGATCGGACACATGAGGCACGATGGCCGCCGTGGCGAACAGATCGTCGCACCGAGATCCATCATGGCCTGGGCGAAATCGCCGGCACGCAAGTCGGGCGTGATCGCCGCCGCGGCACGCCGCAACTCGGGTTTTGCCTGCGGCATTACGGTCTCGATGGCGTTTAGCCGGGCCACCACACGCTCGACGTTACCGTCGACCACCACCGCCTTCAGCCCGAACCCGATCGCCGCGATGGCCGCCGCCGTGTAGGGACCGACCCCCGGCAACGCCAGCAACGCCGCTTCGGTGTCGGGAAATTTACCGCCGTACTGTGATGCCACGACACCAGCGCATTTGTGCAGATTGCGTGCGCGAGAATAGTAACCAAGCCCCGCCCATGCCGCCAGGATATCGTCGAGGTCGGCCGTTGCCATCGCCGTCACTGTCGGCCAGCGCCGGGTGAAGGTCTCGAAATATGGGATGACGGCTTTGACGGTCGTCTGCTGCAGCATGATCTCCGACAGCCACACACGATAGGGATCGGCGGTGACACCGGGCGCGAGGCGCCACGGCAAATGCCGCCGCTCACGATCGTACCAGGCCAGCAGTTGGTCGGCGATCGCGGCTGATTTTTCGGTGCGCTGTCGTGACACCCGCTGCGGTGCGTGGGCAGGCGATGGCATGTCCTGCGACTCATCGTCGCCGTGAGGCGCGTTTCGCACCCGCGCATTTTTCGAGCTCATGTCCATCGGCGCGCCTCGTCGTGGCTTCCGCACGTGCACTCACAGAATCGGTTTGGTTATGATACCGTGAGTCCCAGATATCCCGAAATGCCTCGAGTAAGAGGGGGCGGGTGAAGCCTTCGCGAGCGGTCCCGGAGCACTTCAAGGCGCTGAGGCGGCCATGACAAGGTGGATACGCTGCAAATATTCTTGAACACTATCAGGCCCACCATGTCCAATAAGTCAGACACTCCCCCCGTCAAGTCCTCAGCCAGGCCGGCCACCAAGTCCCCTATTCTGCCACTACGCCCGAAACCTTTCTTCGGTGCAAAGGCGCTCGGCAGTTTCGTGCCAACGCTGACGAAAAAGGCATTCGAGAAATACGGATTTTCCGCCGCAGCACTCATCACCGATTGGCCAGCCATCGTCGGCAAGGATCTCGCCGGCCAGACCTACCCCGATCGTTTGAAGTGGCCGCGCGCGCCCGAGGTCAGCGGCACCGATACCAAGCCTGAAACGAAGGGCCGGCCGGGCGCAACATTGTTTTTGCGCGTCGAAGGCCCGCGCGCGCTCGAGATCGAATACAAGCGTGCTCAGTTAGCCGAGCGGATTAACGCCTACTTCGGCTATCGCGCTATCGCCGACATCCGCATCGTGCAAGCGCCGCTGCCGAAGCCCAAGCCACCGCGTGGCGTCAAGCGGACGCCGGCCGACGCGGTGCCGCTGCCTTCCGTGCAGGACGAGGGCCTGCGAGCCGCGCTGGAGAAGCTCGGGTCGGGGATCAAGGCCAAGAAGCGCAGCAAAGGGTAAGACGGAACCTTCCGGCTGCTGAGCGACTTTCTGTCCGATCGAGGGCACTTCATGCGCAGCGAACAGGAAACCATCGAGCGCATGCCCTGGTGGGCGTGGGTGGCACCACTTGGTGCTGTCGTGCTCCTTGGTCTGACGATATCGGGTGTTTTACGGACGGAGGCTCGCCCAGTCCTGTTCCTGGCCACTCTTTTTCTTGCCGCTTCGGTGTTTGCTGCGGTCCATCATGCCGAAGTCGTGGCGCTTCGCGTCGGTGAGCCGTTCGGCTCTATCTTGCTGGCGTTGGCGGTTACCGTGATCGAGGTCGCGCTCATTCTCTCGATCATGCTGGCGGGTGCGTCAGGTGCCGAAACCGTCGCGCGGGATACCGTTTATTCAGCCGCCATGATCGTGCTCAACGGCGTGGTCGGACTATGCCTCATGATGGGCGGCGCACGTCATCACGAGCAGTCGTTTCAGCTGCATGGCGCGACCGCGACGCTCGGTGTCCTCGCCGTGCTGGCGACTATCGCGCTCATCTTACCCAACTACACCGTTGCCAGTCCTGGGCCTTGGTATTCCCGCTCGCAATTATTGTTCATCGGCGGCGCGTCACTGTTTTTGTATGGCATGTTCCTGTTTGTCCAAACGGTGCGCCATCGCGACTATTTCTTGAGCGATACGGTGCTGCCGGGGGAGGTCGAGCAACCGCATGCTATCCCCACGCTGCGCGCCACGATCGTCAGCGGGCTGATACTGGTGGTGGCTTTGATAGCGGTCGTCCTACTGGCCAAGTCGCTGTCGTATCCGTTGAAGACGTGGGTGCTGGCGGCCGGGCTGCCGTCGACGTTCGTCGGCGTCGTTATCGCCGGCGTGGTGTTGCTGCCGGAAGCGAGTGCGGCGGTCGCGGCTGCGCGCGCCAATCGCTTGCAGATCAGCCTCAATCTCGCGCTCGGTTCGGCGTTGGCGAGCATTGGACTGACGATCCCCGCCGTCGCTGCAGCTTCGGTGTTCTATTCGCAGCCGCTGGCGTTGGGAGTGGGTCAGGCCGACACCGTTCTCCTGGTGCTCACACTTTTTACCAGTACGCTGACGCTCGCCACGGGACGTACCACCGTGCTGCAGGGCGCTGTGCATCTCGTTATCTTCGCGGTTTTCATCTTCGTCTCGGCGGTGCCGTGAGTCTCACTCGCTGTCACTCGTGCCCGTGACGCCTACGCGCTCGTCGAACACGAAGCACGCGCCCTGCCATTGGCTGTCGCTTGCCGGGACCTGTGCGAGATAGTTCAAGATGCCGCCTTGCAGGTGATAGACATCGCCGAAGCCGTGCGCCTTGAGATAGGCAGATGCTTTCTCGCAGCGAATGCCACCCGTGCAGAACATGGCGATCTTGGTATGCTTTGCCGGATCTAGCTTATCGGCAACGAATGCCGGGAACCCACCGAAACTGCGCGTGCCGGGATCGATGGCACCGGTAAACGTGCCGGCTGCGACCTCATAGGTGTTGCGTGTATCGACCAGCAGTACCTCCGGATCGGCGATCAAAGCATTCCAGTCGGCAGGGGCGACGTAGGTGCCGGCGCACACGGTCGGGTCGGCCTCCGGATGACCGAAGCTCAGAATTTCCCGCTTGATTTTGACCTTCAGACGCTTGAATGGATGCGCGTCCGTCAGGGCGTCTTTGCTGACCAGATCGGCAAAACGAGCGTCGGCTCGCAACAGCAAGAAAAACTCGGCCATCGCATCAGGCCTGCCTGAGATCGTTCCGTTGATCCCCTCGGCGGCGAGCAGAATCGTGCCCTTCATGTCGCGTTCGGACAAGGCGTCGAACAGCCTGTGCCGCAAAGTCGGCAGGTCCCTGACCGCGACGAATTTGTAGAATGCTGAAACCGCGATACTCATAGCAGCGGCTGATACATCAAGTCTCGGCCGTTGGCACGTCATCACCGCCATTTCACCATCGGTGGCATCGACGACAGGATGCTGTCGACATTGCCGCCGGTTTTCAGGCCGAATGTCGTGCCGCGATCGTAGAGCAGGTTGAATTCCACATAGCGGCCGCGCCGCACCAGTTGCTCATCGCGCTGGGCGGCGTTGAATGATTTTGCCCAATTCGCGCGCACGAGCTCGGGGTAGATGGCGGCGAAGGCACGGCCGACATCCTGCGTCAACGCGAAGGCTTGCTCCCAGCCGCCTTGCACCGGTGTCGGCGTCAGGTGATCGTAGAAGATGCCGCCGATGCCACGCATCTCCTTGCGGTGCGGCAGATAAAAATATTCGTCGCACCAGGTCTTGTAGTGCGCATAGTCGGCGATCGCATGAGCGCGGCAAGCCTGCTCGAGCGCGGCATGAAACGCCAGCGTATCCGGGTCTGTCTGCGTGCGGCGCGCATCGAGCACGGGCGTAAGGTCGGCTCCGCCGCCGAACCACCATGTCGTCGTCGTGACCATGCGGGTGTTCATGTGCACGGCCGGCACGTGCGGATTCTGCGGATGCGCGATCAGCGATATGCCCGAGGCCCAGAAGCGCGGATCGTCTTCGGCGCCGTGGATCTGTTTGCGAAATTCCGGCGCGAACTCGCCATGCACCGTCGAGGTATGAACTCCGACTTTCTCGAATACGCGACCAGCCATCATGCTCATCACGCCGCCCCCGCCTTCTGGACGTGTCCAGGGCTTGCGCTCGAACTTCGCTGCTGGCTGCTCGCTGAGCGGTGCGCCAGCCGGAAGTTCGGCTTCAAGCCGTTCCAGCGCGGCGCAAATATCGTCGCGGAGGTGTTCGAACCAGTCGCGGGCCTTGGTTTTTTCGCTCTCCAGGCTCATGTCTGTGGGCACGTGCGCTAAGTCCTCGATTTGCAGTCGACCTCAAAGGGCTTTATTGCACGGCAACGAATTTCATGCAGCCGCAGTGATCGTAAAAGTGATCATAAAACCAGCCGGCGGCGTCGTCGTCGGGGTCTGCGGCATTTTGTGAGTTGGGCTCGCGTCATGCTGACGTCACTTTATCTCTGGTTCGAATCCCGCATCCCTGTCTTTCGCACCGAAGAGCCGACGCGGCCTCCCGGCACGCTGCTGGCCTTCTACCGCCACTTCGTCGAGCCGGTCTGGCCGGTGTTCGTGGCCTTGCTGATCGTCGGCTTCCTCGGATCGGCCATCGAGGTGCTGCTGCAGGCGTTCATCGGCAACCTTGTTGATCAGATGCGTGCGGCCACTTCGCCGGAAACGTTCGTCAGTGCGCATCGATTGGAGTTGATCGGCATGGCGCTGGTGGCGCTGATCATCCGCCCGCTCGTTTCGACCGTGCACGATCTGATCAAGAACCAGATGATCTCGCCGCCGCTGACCACGCGCATCCGATGGGATACGCATCGCCATGTGCTCAGGCAGAGCCTCGGCTTTTTCCAGAACGATTTCGCCGGCCGCGTCGCCAACAAGATCATGCAGAATGCGCAGGCGGTGCGTGAATCGACCCTCAACCTGATCGACAGCATTTGGTATGCGCTCGTCCACCTGGGTGGCACCATCGTGCTGTTTGCGTCTGCCGACTGGCGACTGGTGCTGCCGTTGCTGGCGTGGGTCGCCGGTTACGCTCTCGCGCTCCGTCACTTCGTCCCGAAAATTCAGAAGCTGTCGACCGAAGCCGCTGAGGCGCGTTCGATGCTCGTCGGCCGTATCGTAGACAGCTATACCAATATTTCGACCGTCAAGCTGTTCTCCCACACCGACCGCGAAGATGCCTACGCGAAGGCGGCACTCAGTGAACAGATGAGCAAATGGGGAGCATCCAATCGCAACCTCACCGCCATGGAGTTCGTCATCTTCGCGCTCAACGGCGTGCTCATGGTAACGGCGACGGGGCTCGCGATCTGGCTGTGGACGCGCGGTGAGGTTTCGCTCGGCGCGATCGCCGTTGTTACCGGTCTGATCCTCCGCTTGGTCGCCATGTCCGGTTGGATCTTCTGGGTCGTCGCCGGCATATTCGAGAATATCGGCACGGTGCAGGAAGGGATGGAAACTATCAGCCGCCCCCACAGCGTGCTCGATGTGGCGAACGCCAAGCCGTTGATCGCCGCCAAAGGCGAGATCAGGTTCGAGAAAATCCACTTCGATTACGGCCGCGCGCGCGGCGAGCCGGGAGCCGATCCGACGCGGGTCATCGACGAGTTGTCTTTGAGCATCGCGCCCGGCGAGCGGGTCGGGCTGGTGGGCCGCTCGGGTGCCGGCAAATCGACGCTCGTCAATCTGCTGCTGCGCTTCTACGACCTCGAAGGCGGACGCATCCTGATCGATGGGCAGAACATCGCCGAAGTGCGTCAGGATACCTTGCGTTCCGCCATCGGTATGGTGACGCAGGATACCTCGCTGCTGCATCGCTCGGTCGCCGACAATATTCTTTATGGGCGCCCCGATGCCGGTGAGGCTGCGATGCTGTCGGCCGCCAAGCGTGCCCAGGCCCATGAATTCGTACAAGGCTTGGAAGATGGCAGAGGGCGCAAGGGATACGAGGCCCACGTCGGCGAACGCGGTGTCAAACTCTCCGGCGGACAGCGTCAGCGCATCGCTATCGCCCGCGTGTTGCTCAAGGACGCGCCGATCCTAATCCTGGACGAGGCCACCAGCGCCCTCGATAGCGAAGTGGAAGCCGCCATCCAGGATCAGCTCGACAACCTCATGAAGGGCAAGACCGTCATCGCCATCGCGCATCGTTTGTCAACCATCGCGGCGATGGACCGGCTGATCATCATGGACAAGGGGCGGGTGGTCGAAACCGGCACGCACGATGAGTTGATCCGGCGTGGCGGGCTCTACGCAGACCTCTGGGCACGGCAAAGCGGCGGCTTCCTGGCCAAGGAAGCGGCGGAGTAGGAAAGGCGCTGCCCCTGGGTATGTGCCCAGGAGAATGCGTCTCCAAGATGTGCTATCTTGCCATGGATCTGTGAGATAACGCTCGAATCACGAAACGTTGACGACGAGTGATTGGCTTGGTGCGGAACAATACGGCAATGTCTCAACTCAAATCGATCGCGACTTACACCCGTCGTCGTGAACTGCAGCAACTAAAAACAATTTTCGAGGATAGTCTCATGAAGTTCGGTCGTCGCTCCACGTTGCTCGCGTTCGCGGTTCTTGGCTTCGCCGCCACTTTGCCTGCTTCTGCGCTGCAGGGAACCAAGTACAGCGCCGCCGCTCTCGCCGAGGCCCAGAAGGCCGGTAAGCCTATTCTGGTCGAAATCAGCGCTCCCTGGTGCCCGACCTGCAAAGCGCAAAAGCCGATACTCTCGCGCCTGTTGTCTTCCGACAAATTCAAGTCGTTCGTGTCGCTCGACATGGATTTCGACACCCAGAAGGACGATCTCAAAGCCCTCAAGGCACAGATGCAAAGCACGCTGATCGTTTATAAGGGCACCACCGAAGTCGGCCGCTCTGCCGGCGATACCAATCCCGCCACCATCGAAGCGCTTCTCGCCAAAGCCCTTTAAAAATAAACGGATTGCGGCGTCGTCCCCTTGCGGGGCGGAGCTCGCGTGGGGCGAGTGACCTCGGCAAGTGACGCAGACGCCTTTATTGCGGCCGTGGCTACGAGAGCTGGCATAGCGAAGCTGTGCTTCAAGCCCCCATCGGCCGCTTGGTCGACCACGTCGATCGTGCACGTGTCGTTGAAGCTTTGGATGCACCACTCCTCATGACCGTTGCAACGTTAGCCCTAGCTCTACTGGCTGGATTGCTGTCGACCCTGTCGCCGTGCGTCCTGCCTATCCTGCCGATCGTGATCGGCACTGCGGCGTCGCAGCACAAATACGGCCCGGTTGCTCTCGCAGGCGGCCTGGCCGTCAGTTTCGTCACCATCGGCTTGTTCGTGGCCACCGTCGGCTTTGCCATCGGTCTTGACGCGGCAGTATTTCGCAAATTCTCTGCTGGCCTCCTCATCGCCATCGGGGTCGTGTTGTTGTCATCCTATTTGCAACAGGTCGTTGCCGGGGCCGCATCGCCCCTGGCCAATTGGGTCAGTGGGCGCTTCGGTGGCGGTTCCGGGCAGGGTTGGTGGGGGCAGGCGGGCGTGGGTCTGCTCCTTGGTGCCGTATGGAGCCCATGTGTCGGCCCGACGTTGGGTGCGGCTTCGATTCTGGCCGCGCAGGGGCAGAACCTCGTTCAGGTCGGGCTGACCATGCTGATGTTCGGCATCGGGGCGGCGCTACCCTTGCTGATCCTGGGGACGCTATCGCGGGACGTCATGATGAAAGCCCGTGGTCGCATGGCGTCGGCCGGGTCGAACGCCAAATCGGCTCTTGGACTTGTCCTGCTAGTGATCGGGTTTCTGATCTTGTCTGGTTATGACAAGTCGGTCGAAGCAGCCCTCGTCGAGGCGATGCCGGACTGGCTCACCTCACTCACGACGCGCTATTAAGCGGCCGGTCCGGGATATCCACCCGTCTGCCGCAGCGCCTCGCCGAGGATCATCGCACCAGCCACCGCGATATTCAGCGACCTCAAACCTGCGGCGATCGGAATTTTGACCCGCACCGCGGCCGCATCGTGAACATGCGCGGGCACGCCGGCGCTCTCGCGTCCAAGCAAGACGATGTCGTCCGCGAGGTACGTGATCGCCGTATGCGCGACAGCCCCGTGCGTCGTCGCCAGCACCAATCGTCCCCGGCGCTGCCGCGTAAAATTTGCCCAGTCAATGTGGCGGACAAGGTCGACGTGGTCGAGGTAGTCGAGCCCCGCGCGCCGCAGCGAGCGGTCGGTCATGTCGAAACCGGTCGGGCCTATGACGTCGACGGCGACGCCCAGGCAGGCTGCCATTCGCAGAATCGTACCGGTGTTTTGTGGAATATCAGGTTGATAGAGCGCCAGTCGCATTAGAAGGCTTTCGCATATTCGGCGACGGGTCGGCAGACGTTGATGGCGAAGACAGGACCGCAGCTCCCGCCAGCGTCGGCACCATGCTTCAAATTGCCTCAAAACCATACCGCGTCAGGCAGTCCCGCAATCTTGTCACACTTTACAAAGGATGCCAAAACATCGCGCGTCGAAACGCCTAGCGTCGGGGGGCGCGAAGTTGCCTTAGCGTGAAGTTCTCGAACCTGTCAGCAGTCATGTATCGTCGTCGGAACGCCGATCACGGTGCAAATGGCGGACTGAAAAGTTTCGAGACGCGTGCGCGTGGGGTATCTCGTCGACACCGTATTGATATATTTTGAGGAGGCCGTCTTGGCATCGGAAACAAAAATGCGCAGCGCGGGGACTGCCACCGGCCAGCATGGAGCCGCAGGCGATCAGGCCGAGCCGACACGTCGCGATTTCATCACAACGGCCGCTCTCGGCTGGGCCGGCGTGGGTGGTGCCATTTCGCTGTGGCCGTTCATCCAACAGATGAACCCGGATGCCTCCACGCAGGCGCTGTCGTCGACCGAAGTCGATCTCGCGCCGATCAAGGAAGGGCAGGCGATCACCGTGTTGTGGCGCGGCAAGCCCGTGTTCATCCGCAATCGCACCAAAGACGAGATCGCCAAAGCCAAGGAAACACCGCTCGCGTCGCTGAACGACAAAACAGCGGAGAACGGTGCGCTACCCGAGCGCGCGACTGCCGATGACGCCAACCGCGTCAAGAAGGGCAAGGAAAATTGGCTTGTCCTGGTCGGTATCTGCACCCATCTCGGCTGCATCCCGAAAGGCCAATCGTTGGCCGACGCACGCGGCGATTTCGGCGGCTACTTTTGCCCCTGCCATGGTTCGCACTACGACACGTCGGGACGTATACGTAAGGGACCGGCACCTCGCAACCTCGAAGTGCCCCCATACGAATTCGTTTCAGACACCAAGATCAAGATCGGTTGAGGATCTTCCATGAGCGATCACCTCTCGAGTTACGAACCCAAGAACGCGTTTTCCAAGTGGATGGATAGCCGCTTGCCGGTCATGCGCATGATGCATGGTCAGTTCGTCGACTTCCCGACGCCGCGCAATCTCAACTACATGTGGACGTTCGGCGGTATCCTGACGTTCATGCTGATGGTGCAGATCGTCTCCGGCCTTGTGCTCTCCATGCATTATCAGGCCAGCGACGCGGACGCCTTCAACTCGGTCGAGGCCATTCGCCGAGACGTCAACTACGGCTGGCTGTTGCGCAACATCCACGCCGTCGGTGCCTCGATGTTCTTCTTCGCCGTTTATCTGCACATGGCGCGCGGCCTTTATTACGGGTCGTATAAAGCGCCGCGCGAGATCCTCTGGATTCTCGGCGTCATCATCTTCCTTCTCATGATGGCCACAGGGTTCATGGGCTACGCTCTGGTCTGGGGGCAGATGAGCTTCTGGGGCGTTACCGTCATCACCAATTTGTTCAGCGCCATCCCGTTGGTCGGTGGTGCCATCACCAAGTGGCTGTGGGGCGGGTATTCCGTGTCCGGCGTGACGCTGAACCGCTTCTTCTCGCTGCACTTCCTGCTGCCGTTCGTGATCACCGGCGTCGTTATGCTGCACATTTGGGCGCTGCATGTCGTCGGTCAGAACAATCCGACCGGTCTCGACATCAAGACCAAGTCCGACAGCGTGCCGATGCTGCCGTTCGCCATCATGAAGGATGCGTTCGCCCTCGCCATGTTCGTGCTAATCTATGCATGGTTCATCTTCTTCGTGCCGAATTACCTCGGCGACGCCGACAACTACATCGAGGCCAATCCGCTTTCGACGCCGCCGCACATCGTTCCCGAGTGGTACTTCTTGCCGTTCTACGCGATCTTGCGTTCGATCCCGTCCAAGCTGGGCGGCGTGGTGATGATGTTCGGCTCGATCGCTCTGCTGGCGTTCTTGCCGTGGCTCGACACATCCAACGTGCGCTCTGCCAAGTACCGCCCGAAGTTCAAGTGGTTCTTGTGGGCGTTCTTCTTCTCGGTGATCGCGCTGGGATATCTCGGTGGCAAACCGGCTGAAGGCAGCTACGTCATCTGGTCGCGCGTGTTCACCGCCTATTACTTCATCTTCTTCCTCGTCATCATGCCGGTGCTCGGCTTGATCGAGAAACCGCTCAAGTTGCCGAACAGCATCATGGATGCAGTGTTGGGTGGCGGTGGTCCGATGGCGGGCAGTGCGGCGGCTGCCGCACCTGAAAAGCGTTGATCCGAGACAGCGGGGAATTTCTGATATGACACGTTTCGTTCTGAAGGGGCTTGCCTGTCTCGGCCTCGTCGTTTCGCTCGGCAGTGGGTTGGCGACGTCGGCCTCTGCTTCGGGTGGCGGCGACGAGATCTCGCGGCAGCATTGGACGTTCGGAGGCCTGCGCGGGCATTTCGATCGCGCCCAACTGCAGCGCGGTTTCCAGGTCTACAAGGAGGTCTGCTCGACCTGTCACGGCATGAAGCGGCTGTCGTTCCGCAATTTGTCGGAAAAGGGTGGACCTGAATTCGCCGAGGATGGCGCGAAGGGCTTGGCCGAGACCTACAAGGTCAGCGACGGCCCGAACGATCAGGGCAAAATGTTCAAGCGGCCCGGCCGTCTGTCCGACCGTATCCCGAGCCCGTTCGACAACGAACAGCAGGCGCGGTCGGCTAACAATGGTGCGTTGCCGCCCGATCTGTCGTTGATGGCGCTCGCTCGCAAGGTCGAGGTTGATCATCCGTTCTACACGCTGCCTTATCACATGATCAAAGACATCGTGACTGGCTATCAAGAGGGTGGACCGGACTACATCTACGGCGTCTTGATGAGCTACGGCGAGAATGCACCGCCCTACAAAGACAACGGCGGGCATCTCGCCAAGATGACCGAAGCTGACGCCAAGGCCAATCCAGCGATGCCGCGCTGTGCGACGGTTGTGTCGGAACCCGGTCAGGCCGATGTCTGCAACAAGATGTCTGAGGGTATGCACTACAATGAAGCATTCCCCGGCCACCAGATCGCCATGCCCGCGCCACTGCGTGACGGTGTCGTGAAATATGCCGACGGCACGCCAGGCACTACCGAGAACTATGCCCGCGACGTGTCGGCGTTCCAGGCTTGGGCCGCTGATCCGAAGCTGGAGGAGCGTAAGCGCCTCGGCCTGATGGCGATGCTCTATCTGCTGGGAACAACGGTACTGCTCTATTTCGCCAAGCGCCGGATCTGGTCGGGTGTCCCGCACTGAGCGGTTTCACCGAAATGATCTGGTTTTGGAAAGGCCCCGCATGCGGGGCCTTTTCTGTTGCAGACGCCGAACGTGGCTCCGCCGGCGAATTGGCTGTTGCGCTTGGCACCTCGCCCGATAAATATCATTCCGCTTCGACGGTCAAACTCAATGCCGTCGCGGTCTGTGTGTCGGGTCGACCTTGTCTAAGCGACGAACGGACCGCTTTACCGAAAGTCGAGATGCGTGAAAGACGAGCGACACATCGCCGCCGAGATCAAAAAGAAGGTGCGCCGCCGACACACTCTGCGGTTCGGCGAACGCTCCGTCGAACGCATCGGCATGCCGCGCGCGCCGTTCGGCGATGCGTTTCATTATCTGATGCGCGCGTCGTGGCCGATCTTCTGTCTGACGTTCATGACCTACTACCTGCTCATCAACCTAGCGTTCGGCCTGATCTATTATTGGGATCTGCAGGGCATCGAGAATTCAAGGCCGGGGTCGTTCGGTGATGCGTATATGTTCTCGGTGCAGACGATCGCGACCATCGGCTACGGCCATCTCCTGCCGAAGTCGGTGTTCGTCAACGCCGTCGTGGTGTTCGAATCGATGGCGGCTTTTCTCAGTCTGTCACTGTGGACCGGTCTTGCATTTTCTCGCTTCTCGCGCCCCACCGCGCGCGTTCTGTTCAGTGAAAACGCCGTCATCACCAGCGACAATGGCGTGCCCACGCTGATGTTTCGCGTCGCCAACGGGCGCGGCAATCGCATTGTCGATGCCTCGGTCACGGTCACGCTGTTGCGTAACGAGATCAACGCGGAGGGTGTCGAGTGGCGCCGGCAGGTGGATCTGAAACTGGTACGCGCGCGCACGGGCGTATTCGCTTTGACGTGGACCGTGCAGCACCGGATCGACGAGACCAGCCCCCTGGCGGCGTTCCACACGCTGCTGCAGTCCGAAGCCGAGCCGCAATTGATCGCTTCGTTGATCGGCGTCGACGACACCTTCGGCCAGCCGATCCATGCGATGCAGTATTACAATGCGTCGCGCATCCACAAAAACATGCACTTCGTCGACATCGCCACGACGCATCCCGACGGTCACGCCGTGATAGATTTCACCCGTTTCCACGACGTCGTCGACGATCAACTCGCGGACCTCACGCCATGACCGACCTCAGATATACGCCGCTCGTCGCGAGCCTGCCGTCGACGGTGCCGTTCGTCGGTCCGGAGACACAAGAGCGTGCGCGCGGAGCCGCATTTCGCGCGCGCATCGGCGCGAACGAAAATGTGTTCGGTCCATCGCCGCAAGCCATTGCCGCGATGCGCGCCGCCGCCGCCGACTGCTGGATGTACTGCGATCCTGAAAACTACGACCTCAAGTCGGCACTTGCTTCACACCTGGGTGTCAAACCCGGGAATATCGCGGTTGCCGAAGGCATCGACAGTCTGTTCGGATATACGGCGCGCATGTTCCTAGAGCCCGGCGATCCCGTGGTGTCGTCGCTGGGCGCATACCCCACGTTCAACTTTCACGTCGCCGGCTACGGTGGCCGCCTCGTGACGGTCCCCTATGTCGCCGATCGTGAAGATCCTGAAAGCTTGCTCGCCGCCACGCGGCGCGAGTGTCCCAAGCTTGTCTACTTTGCCAATCCTGACAATCCCATGGCGTCGTGGTGGCCTGCCGCAGACGTGCAACGGTTCATCGCAGCGCTTCCGTCCACCAGTGTGCTCTGCCTCGACGAGGCCTACATCGAATTTGCGCCGGAAGGCACGGCACCTTCGATCGAGGTCGACCGCCCCAACGTCCTGCGCTTCCGCACGTTCTCCAAGGCCTACGGTATGGCGGGGGCGCGGATCGCCTATGTCGTCGGCGAGGCCGGCACGATCAAATCCTTCGACAAGATCCGCAACCATTTCTCCGTCAACCGCATCGCGCAGGCGGGCGCGTTGGCAGCACTCGCCGATCAGGTCTATCTGCGTGACGTGGTCGCCAAAGTGGACCGCGCTCGCCACCGCATCGGCGAGATCGCGCGCGCCAATGAACTCTCGCCGTTGCCGTCGGCCGCCAATTTCGTCGCCCTCGACACCCATCGCGACGGCGCTTATGCCAAGCGTCTGCTGGATGGCTTGATCGCGCGCGGCGTTTTCGTGCGCATGCCGGGTGTAGCGCCGCTCAATCGCTGCATTCGCATTTCTGCCGGCACCGACGCCGATCTCGAGGTCTTCGCGGAAGCATTGCCGCAAGCGATTGCCACTGCCGAGTGAGCGCACTTTGCCGGGTGGACATCGACGCGTTCGCGCCTATGGTGCCCCATAACCTATCGGACTTGCAGGATCCTTGATGAAAATCCGTGCCATCACCGCTGCCGACGGCAATCAGCCCGTCAGTCGCTACGCCGAAGCCATGGAAGTGACCGACGCGAAGCGTTGGCTGTTTCTCTCGGGCCAGACCCCCATGCGGCCCGACGGATCGATCGCCTCAGATTTCCGTGAACAAGCGCGTCAAGTGTGGTCGAATATCCAGGCGCAGCTCCGTGCATCGCAGATGACGTTGGACAATCTCGTCAAGGTCACGGTGTTCTTGTCGGATCGTCGCTACGGGCCCATCCACCGTGCAGTCCGCGAAGAAATTCTCGGCGACCGCGTGCTCGGCCTGACCGTGATCATCGTCGGTGCACTCGATGAACGCTGGCTGCTCGAAGTCGAAGTGATCGCTGCCGGCTGACGATCCGTGGGCACGCGCGTGGACAACCGGGCATCGTTTCGGTCCGACATGTGGACGCATTCGCATCGACACGTTAAGTACCCACACAATTCAAGCGCTTGGCCTCTTGCTTGCGAGTCCACACTGCGGAGCCTCCAATGACGACGTCCCCGACTGAAACCGTAGCTGAGCGCGATCTTGCCAACGCCATCCGCGTGCTGGCCATGGACGCGGTGCAGGCGGCCAACTCCGGGCACCCCGGCATGCCCATGGGCATGGCTGATGTTGCCACCGTCTTGTTTCGCGAGTTTTTGAAATTCGACGCCGGCGCGCCGGAGTGGCCGGATCGCGATCGGTTTATTCTATCCGCAGGCCACGGCTCGATGTTGCTGTATTCGTTGCTGTATCTGAACGGCTATCCGGGTATGGAGATGTCCGATCTTGCGGCCTTTCGCCAGCTCGGTTCCAAAACGGCCGGACATCCGGAATACGGCCACGCCGCCGGCATCGAAACGACTACAGGCCCGTTAGGGCAGGGTATCGCCAACGCTGTCGGGTTTGCGCTGGCCGAGCGGCTGTTGGCGGCGCGGCACGGTGCCGACCTCGTTGACCATCGCACCTACGTCATCTGCGGCGACGGCTGCCTGATGGAAGGCATCAGTCAGGAGGCGATCTCGCTGGCGGGACACTTGAAGCTGTCGAAGCTCATCGTGCTCTGGGACAACAACTCGATCTCGATCGACGGGGCGACATCGATCGCCGTATCCGACGATGAGGCCAAGCGCTTCCAGGCCTCGGGCTGGACTACGTTGTCGTGCGATGGTCACAACCCAGCCAAGATACGGGCGGCGTTGGCTGCGGCGCAGAAGTCTGACAAGCCGACGCTCATAGCTTGCAAGACACTGATCGGTTTCGGCTCGCCGAAGAAGCAGGGTACTGCTGCCGCACACGGCGAAGCGCTCGGTCCTGACGAGGTGAAAGCGACGCGTGAGAACCTTGGTTGGTCGAGCCCTGCTTTCGAGATGCCGGCAGCGCTTTTGTCTCAGTGGCGGGCATCGGGCCAACGCGGTTCGGCGTTGCGGAAAGCTTGGGAAAAAAGGGCGTCGAAGCTGCCGAAGTCGACGTTCGCCGATCCTGTGACGCCCGAAGTCGCAGCCGCGATTACCAAAGCTGCGCGCTCGGCGGCCGCAGGCTTCATCGACGGCAAAGCCAAGCTGGCGTCGCGTCAATCGTCGCAGAAGGTAATCGAAGCTCTGTTGCCGGTTTTGCCGTCGCTGCTGGGTGGCTCCGCCGATCTGACCGGCTCCAATGGCACCTGGACCAAACTGCACAGCTCCGTTTCTGCGGCCGACTTCAAGGCTAACTACATCCATTACGGCGTGCGCGAACACGGCATGGCCGCCGCCATGAACGGGATCGCTCTGCATGGCGGCCTTGTGCCTTACGGTGCGACGTTCCTCGTCTTTACCGATTATTGCCGCCCATCGATCCGTCTCGCGGCCCTGATGGGACAGCGCGTCGTGTTCGTCATGACCCACGACAGCATCGGTTTGGGTGAAGATGGGCCGACGCATCAACCGGTCGAGCATCTGTCCGCCTTGCGCGTCATTCCGAACCTGCTGGTGTTCCGCCCCGCCGATGCTGTCGAAGTTGCCGAATGTTGGGAGCTTGCATTGACGTCGGCGTCCACGCCGTCGGTCCTGGCGCTGACGCGGCAAGGGTTGCCGACGGTTCGCACTGACGCCAGCCAGAACCTGTCGGCCAAGGGTGCCTACGTGCTCGCCGAAACCAACGGCAAACGCGCCGTGACGCTCATTGCCAGCGGCTCGGAAGTTGAGGTCGCACTCGATGCACGCGCAGCGTTGGCCAAGGATGGCATCGCAGCGGCCGTCGTTTCGATGCCCTCGATGGAGCTTTTCGCGGCTCAAGATCCCGTTTATCGCGCGCAAATCCTTGGGAGCGGTCCCATTGTCGCCGTCGAAGCGGGCATGCAGCAGAGCTGGGACCGTTGGCTGAAGCCGACCGACAAATTCGTCGGGATGCACAGTTTTGGTGCCTCCGGTCCCATCGGCAAACTCTACGAACACTTCGGCATCACGCCCGCGAAAGTCGCCGACGCCGCCAAAGCCGCCATCAAGGGCTGATTTGCCAATAACAAACAGCACCTTACGTTCTTGTGGTGAAATAAACTTGACACATAAAGATATCTTTATATGTTGCGCGTCATGTCCAAGGCGCGTGGCAACCTGACGTGTGAGTTTCTCGTGACGGCGCTGAAGGCGGCTGCTGAGCCGACGCGTCTGCGCATTCTGGCGTTGCTGGGTGCCGGCGAACTCAACGTCAAAGACCTGACCCGAATTCTCGGCCAGAGCCAGCCTCGGCTCAGTCGCCATTTGAAATTGCTGGCGGATGCCGGATTGGTCGAGCGTGCGCGCGAAGGCAGCTGGGTTTATTTCAG
>JANYHG010000095.1 GCA_025359165.1 Hyphomicrobiaceae bacterium | reverse complement strand
CGTTGATCGCCATCTACTTTGCTCTGCTGCTGGCACTGCGGATTGCCTGGCGGCTTGGCGAGACCACACCGCAGGCACCCGCCGCCAGTACGCGGTGGGAGATCGGCGCGGCGCACGCCGGTCACCTCGCGCTCTATCTGTTGCTGATCGCGATGGTCGTGACGGGTTACCTGATGTGGAGCAGTCTGCCCAATCGCGTCGATCCTGCGCGTGCGGCGATGTGGGATCTGCGCTGGTTTGGGTTCATAAAGGTACCGGCCGCCTATGCGGTGCCGACCCGCGATGTCACCAAATATTGGGAAGCCTGGCACGAGCTGTTGTCGCATTTCCTGCAGGTTCTGGTGGTGGTGCATATCGCAGCCGCGCTCTGGCACCATTTCGCCAAACGTGACACTGTTCTGCAACGCATGGCTCGTGGTGGCGTTTAACGCGTAAGCGCGTTGACCTGCAGCGTACGAAAGCTGGTGCGGGAATCGAACGCGTCAGATTTTGGAGTCGTGCATGATAGGGTTGTTTCGTTCAAGCATTGCTGCATTGATTGTCGGAGTTGCCGTTGTCTCGAGCGTAAGCGCGCAAGAGCAGCGCGTGAACGTTCGTGGCGTCGTCGCGGCGGTCGATGGCAAAACCCTGACGGTCAAGACGAAGTCGGCCGGCGACGTGATAATTGAACTGCCTGAAACTGTCGTGGTGTCGACAACCAGGGCGTTTGCGTTGACGGACATCAAGCCGGGCATGATTTTGGGCGTCACCACGGTGAAGCGAGCCGATGGGTCGACCGTCGCGATCGATGTCCGACCCATCCCGCCGCAGGCCCCGCTGGGATTGTCGCCGTGGGATCTGGCGCCGGAGTCGACGATGACGAATGCTGTTGTCGAGGGCACCGTCGCGTCGACGAGCGGTCAAATGCTGACGCTGAACTATAAAACGGGTACGGTCTCCGCCCTGGTCGTGCCGGAAACCGCGATGTCGCAGGCGGTTCCTGGAAGTCGTGACGACCTCAAGGTCGGCGAAACGGTGTTTGTTTTTGCGCGGACCGGCGAGGGTAACAAGGTTGTTGCCGCCCGCGTGCAGGTGAGCAAAGACGGCATCAAGCCGACACAATGAGTCGATCGCTGCGAACTCCAGGATTCACCGCCGGGCGCTGTGCCATTGAGCTGTTCTCGTCCCACGATCTTGCAGATCATTCCGAAGCTTGAAACGGGAGGCGCGGAGCGCACCGTCATCGAGATGAGTGCGGCCATCACTCGGGCGGGGGGGCGCGCACTGATCGCGACCGAAGGCGGCCGCATGGCGGACGCAGTTCGTGCGGCAGGCGGCGAAATCATTGACTTTCCTGCAGCATCCAAAAATCCGGCCAGGATCGTCGCCAATGCGCAGCGTCTGGTCAAGCTTATTGCCAGCGAAAAGATCGATCTGCTGCACGCGCGCAGCCGTGCGCCCGCGTGGAGTTCGTGGATCGCCGCGCGGCGCGCGGGCATCCCCTTCGTGACGACCTATCATGGCGCGTACAGTGAAGGGAACGTTCTCAAGAAACAGTATAACGCTGTGATGGCGCGTGCCGATTGCGTCATTGCGAATTCGCATTACACGGCACGGTTGATCAGGACTCGTTACGGAATCGAAGTCGAGCGCATCAGCGTCATTCATCGCGGTATCGATCCGGCGGCGTTCGATCCGGCGACCATTTCCGCGAACCGCGTCGCCGCGCTGCGGTCACACTGGGAGATTGCTCCTGATACGCGGGTCATTCTGCACGCCGCGCGATTGTCGAGCAAAAAGGGTCAGCGCGTGGTAATCGACGCTGCGGGACGGCTCGGGCTTGCCTTCGCCGGGGCGGCCGGTAGCGCCCAGCCGGTGGCGATCATACTCGCGGGCGATGCCCAAGGCCGCGATGGCTATGTCGACGAACTGCGCGCGCGGATCAAGGCCCACCGCCTCACGACTGTCGTCAAACTGGTTGGCCACGTCGACGACATGCCGGCCGCCTACGCGACTGCGTTCGTCAGCTTGGTACCATCGACAGAGCCGGAGGCGTTCGGTCGTGGCGCCATCGAAGCGCAGGCCGCGATGTCACCTGTGATCGCGGCGCGGCATGGCGCGCCGCCCGAGACCGTGCTGTCGTCGCCGGAGGTCGCAGCGAGCCGCACGACGGGCTGGCTGGTGGCCCCTGACGACGCCGACGCGCTGGCGGGAGCGCTTGCGGAAGCGCTCGCACTGGATACGGAGGCGCGCGGGGCTTTGGGCCGACGTTGCCGCGCTCACGTGACACAGCGGTTTACGCTGGCGCGGCTGCAAACCGAGACGCTCGGCGTGTACGACCGGCTGCTGGCGTCGAACCTGCGTGCTGCGTTCCAGCAGCATGCCGGGGCCCCGAGCGCGACGGAAAAAGACGTGTGACGGGTGACACCTTCCGCGTCTTTCTCATAGGTGGACGTGCCGCTCCTGAGCATATCGAACGAGGGCCAGAAAACGATAAATACCGTGCACGAACTTGCCGTAGGGCAACGTGAGAAATAGTGCCATCACGACCCCCAGGTGGATAAACAGCGTGATGCCGAGCAAGGGCGTCGCGCGCAGAAACAGCAGTGCGAAACCGGTCGCGCTGGTCAGGAAAAGCATCGCTAGAAACGCGATGTCCATGCCGCTGCGTTTATCCGAGCGCACAGCAGGATCGCGAGACTGGCGCTGGCCGAGCAATCCTACCGGCCCGACCAACAAGCCAAGGCCGCCCAGCGAGCCGAGCACTACCGGCAGATCGTACCAGGGATAGGGGGCCTCGCGGGCCAGCAGGTAGTGATAGAGCGTAGCGACCGAGGTTGCCGCAAAGCACAGCAAAAAGCCGTAGAACGTCATGTGGTGATACAGGCGGCGACGATCCGGCACGGGGTCGGTCGTGACTTCGCAGCCCGAGCCCCCGCCGCCGAGATAGCGCAACTGACCAGCGTCTTTGATCGCCTGCCAGATCGAGGGTGCCGCGCGCGCCCCCTGCGGCGGCGGGCCCATGGCCACCCAGAAATTGCGGGCGCTCAGCGTGATCGCGATGATGGCATAGGCGAATGCGGCACCGAACATCAGTGCCATCGTGTTGTGCGGCATCAGCCGGTAGAAGGCACCGGGTCCGGTATGAACAACAAAAAGGGCGCTGGCGTCGGGGCCGGTCGCCATCCACGCCAGCGAAACGACAACGCACAGGACGCAGGCGAGAGCGATGGCCAAGCCATTGCGGGCGAACATCGGTGCCAGCGCTTGCGGCCAGGCATAGGTTTGATAGCTGTCGCCGCGGACTTCCGCCAACACCTTGGGCACGTTGACGTTGAATTCGTGCGGTGGCGAAAATTGACAATCGATGTAGCAGGCACCGCAGCCGTGGCAGAGGTTGGCGAGATAATCGAGATCGCCGTCGGCAAAGGATCGCCGCATCTCCATGGCGGGAAAGACCGCGCACAAACCCTCGCAATAGCGGCACGAATTGCACACCGTCATGAGGCGATCGGCCTCGGTGAGCGCGGTAGATGCGTGTGCACTCGGTCTCGCTGCGGTCTTGTTGGAAGTTGTGTCAGGTGCGTGCACGCTTGGCCGCCTCTCGTCCTGCGATGCGCCCGAAGACGCTGCCGATGGTCATGCCGATGCCGGCGGCGTAGCCGCGACCGAGCACGTTGCCGGCCATGATCTCGCCGGCGGCAAACATATTGTCACTGGCCCCGCCGCCATGCATCAGCATGCGTGCGTCGCGGTCGACGCGCGTGCCGAGATAGGTGAACGTGATGCCGGGGCGAACGGGGTAGGCGTAGAAGGGCGCCGTCTCGATGCGTTGCGCCCAATGACTTTTAGGCGGTGTCAGGCCCTCGGTGTGGCAATCGTCGAGAATCTGATTGTCGAACGTGCCAGGGCGCACGGCGGCGTTGAAGGTGTCGACAGTGGCTTCCAGCGCCTGCGGATCGAGCGTCAGTTTGGTCGCGAGTTCGGCGATGGTGTTGGCCGCAATCGCGGGAAACAGCGAGGGCATGAACAATTCCAGTTTCGGCGCATCGAAAATGATGTAGCCGATCTGATCGGGCTGAGCTGCGACCAGGCGGCCCCAGATAGCATAGCGCTTCGGCCAGACATCCTCGCCCTCGTCGTAGAAGCGCTGTGCGAACTTGTTGACCACGATGCCGAAGGGCACGCAATCCAGCCGCGTGATGATGCCGCCGTCGAATTTCGGCGCGCGCGCGTCGATGGCGACGGCGTGGCACTGGGTGGCGTCGCCGATCGGTTCGACGCCATGGGCAAGCAGCATCTTGAGAACGGTACCGCGATTGTGGGGTGTGCCGCGAATGAGAAAATTGTCCGCTGCCGGTCCCCAAGACTCGCGCAGCCAGTCGATGTTGGCCTCGAAGCCACCGGACGCTGCGACCAGGGTTCGAGCTTCGACACGATGTTCGGTGCCTGCTTGCTTCACTGTCGCCGAACGAAACGCGCCGTCCTGCACGTCCATCGCCACGACTTCGGCATCGTAGACGACCTCAGCACCCATGGTCTCGGCGGTGCGATAGAGGCTGTTGAGCATGGCGCGACCGCCGCCGAGAAAAAAAGAATTGGTGCGCCCGAGGCTCAGCGTGCCACCAAGTGACGGTTGAAAGCGCACGCCCTGTTCGGCGATCCAGGTCAGCATTTCCTTCGATTGCGCGATCATCGAGCGGGCCAACTGCTCGTTGGTCTGCCCGCCGGTGACGACGAGCAGGTCGTTCCAGAATTCGTCCTCGGTGTAGGGGCCCGACAACGTCTCGGTCGCCGCATCGTGGGCGCAGCGCATGTTGCGGGTATGGCGTGTGTTGCCGCCGCGATAGAACTTTGGCGCAGCCTCGACCACGAGCACCGACGCGCCGCCCTGCCGCGCCGAAATCGCCGCGCAGAGTGCCGCATTGCCGCCGCCGATGACGAGCACATCGTACGAGCCAGACAGCGCCGACGCCGGAATTGACATGCTGGGATCCCCGACAGCCGCGATCTACGACCTCAAACTGCACTTAGTCAGGTTCGAAACCACCGTCAACTTGGCTGCCTCCAGGGCGATTGGGCGAATCTATGAGTGACAGGCGGCGCAAAGACTGAATCTGTGGGTATTCGCTGATTCGCGGAGAACGCCCCGATGTCCACGGCCCAATTTCAAGCAAACCGCGCGC
>JANYHG010000154.1 GCA_025359165.1 Hyphomicrobiaceae bacterium | reverse complement strand
GGATCGCCCGCGTGCGCGCGCAGTTCACATTGACGATGGCTGCCTACAATCTCGCCAAACTGCCGAACCTGCTGGCCTGAAACAGGGCACGGAGGCCGCCCGGTACCAATCCACTCCAAAGGCGACGTCGGACAGCATAAGGTTCCGCATCAGCCGCTTTTTCAGCGGCCTGCTAATGGGTGCGTTAGATCAATAGGACTTCGAAGCTTCAGCCTTCGCCTCACCGCGCGCCTCGCGCACCGCATTTTGTGCCGCCACCGCAAGCAAGCGGATATCATTGATTAGGGTGCAGAAATGATACCCGTCGGCGAAGCGTTTGTGCGCCGTCTTCGGGCCATCGGTGTGAGAGCCGGCGATCTTGCCGGCCTTGCGGGTCTTGTCGACAATAGTTTTCATCGCCGCCAAGACTTCCGGATCAGTCGGGTCCAGCGTCGCGGGTTTGCCGAGACTCAACGACAGATCGGTCGGGCCGACATAGACGCCGTCGAGACCTTTGACGGAGAGAATGGCATCGAGATTGCTCAACGCCTCACGCGTTTCAATCATCGCGAAAAGCTGGATCTCGTCGTTGCATTTCACTTGGTAATCGGCACCGGCATACTGTGAGGCGCGGAACGGGCCGTTGGAACGCGCGCCAAACGGCGGATACCTTCCTGCGGATACGAACGCTTCCGCTTCCGCCTTGGTGTTGATCATGGGGCAAATGAGGCCGTACGCACCGGCATCAAGCGCGCGCATGATGACGCTGGGTTCGTTCCAGGGCACGCGCACCATCGCGGTCACGTTGTTGATCTGGATAGCTTGCAATAGTGAAATAAGATCGTTCACGTCGGGCGCACCGTGCTGCATGTCGATCGTGACGCTGTCCCAACCGCACGAGGCATAGACTTCGGCCTGATAGCTGTTGGGCACGGCGATCCAGCCGTTGACGGCTTGCACGCCGGCGGCAAGGCGCTTCTTCAGTTCATTGGGGCGCATCGGTATTTCCTCTCGAGAATGGGTTGATAGGTGCCGTGATAGTCGCGCAGGCCATAGGTGTCGGACTGGATCAGTGGATCTCGTCTTGCAGCTGTAAGGCCTCGCGCAACTTGGCCACTGTAAAGCCGGGCTTGCGGGCGAGGTCGAGGATCACGGCTTCTTTACGGGCCAGCAGATCGCAGGCCGCGGGGATTTTGGCCGCGACTGCTTCGGGAATGACGACGGCACCATGGCGGTCCGCATGGATAAGATCCCCGGATTTCACCAACATGCCGTGAATGCGAACCTGGGCACCGAAACCTGCAAGATGAACGTGCGCGTGGCTCGGCGCAATCGATCCCGCGAGGACGTTGAAGCCGGGTGCCCATTGCGGAATATCGCGCACGCAGCCGTCGGTGACGACGCCCTTCAGTCCAAGTGCGTGATGTACGGTCGATTGCACCTCGCCCCAGAACGCGCCGAAGCCGACTTCATGGCCATCGAGATCCTGGATCACGCAGATGCTCGGCGTCGGTGCCGCAGCCATATATTCATAATAGGCAACGCGCTGATCGCGCGCCGGCTTGCCGCCGAGTTCGTTGGCGTGGGTCGAACGGATCGTCGCCGTCTTCGCATAGCCGACCATCGGCGGCAGATCGGGGAACGGCGCAACCAGCGGGCGCACGGTGAATCCTGTGGCGCGGCGCTCTGGCGCGACGATTTCCAACGCATTGCAGATCGTGGGCGTATCGAAGGTGGCGAGTATTTGAAGCAGTTTGGGATCGAGCATAGGGTGGGGCTTTCGGGAGTGTGAGTGGTGAGTGTCAGTGGTGAGTGTCAGTGGGGAGTGTGAGTGGTCAGCGATGCCGCGCGGCCTCTTTAGGCTCACCGCTGACCGCTGAGAACTTACGCCTTATTGCCCATCGCCGCCTGAATTCTGGCGTCGTCGAGCCCGACGGATTTAGCAGCATTGCAGATGGCGGCCCAGGTATCGTCGGGAAGCGGCAGACCATTTTTGCCCCGCTCCGAGCGCATGCGCAGTTCGGGCTCGCCGGGAACGAGGATTTCGCCGCCGGGCGTGACGGGGCGCGAGCTTTTGACGTGTTTGGTATACTTGGCGACGTCGATGGGGAAGAATCCGTCGGGATCGATCCGGACGGGATCCACATAAAACGACAGCATACCGTTGGCGAAGCGCTTGCCCTCTTCCGTCGCGCCGTTGCCCGTCAGAGAACCGCCTAGCAGTTCGCACATCAGCGCAAGGCCGGACCCTTTGTGATCGCCGAAGGCACGAATAGCGCCCTCGCCCTTGCGATAATCACGCGGACCCGACGCCGAATACTCCCCGTAGAGCGCGTGCGGGTCGTTGGTCATCTGACCTTTTGCCGTCACGAGCGCTTCTGCCGGGAGCTTCTTGCCCCCGAAACTGGCGTTGAGCACTTTGCCCTCGGCGACGATCGAGGTGGCGAAGTCGAGTATCAACGGCGGTTGGCCGGGGCGGGGAACGCCGACGCAGTATGGCGCTGTCGAGAAGCGGCGGTCGACGCCGCCGAATGGTGCCACAAGCGAGGAACCGAAAGCGTTGACGAAGTGAACGGAAACCAGCCCCGCCGCTGCCGCCATCTCTGCGTAGTCGCCGACGCGTCCGATGTGACCGGCATTGCGCAGCGCAACCATCGAGAGGCCCATCGCGCGGCACTTGGCGATGCCGATGTCGACGGCCTGCGGCGCGACGGTCTGGCCAAAGCCGTGCAAGCCATCGACCACGGCATACACAGGCGTCTCGTTGACGACTTTGACGATCCGATCGGCGATGAACACGCCCTCGGCAAGCCACTGCAGATAGCGCGGTACGCGTTGCACGCCGTGGCTGTCATGGCCGGTGAGATTGGCGACGACGAGGTATTTGCCGATACGGTCGGCTTCGGCGCGCGAGGTGCCCGCTTTGGCGAAGATATCGGAAACGAAGGCCGACATATTTTCGGCCGAGATCGTGACCATGGGCAAAGCGCCTCCCGTGCGCAGGATTATCCGATGTTGTTTCGACCGAGCATAGGATGGCTCGACCGATGTTGTCACTGGCGGCGCAATGCACCGCAGACCCTGACAAGTTGGGGTTTGCCTCGGCGGCGCGTGTCTGATAGCGGAAACGCTCGTTCACGAGCGGTATGCGTCTTTCGGGGAACGTCCATGGTGTGCGTGCGCTTTTTACGCTAACGTCGATTAACGACGCTTTCCGCGATCGGAGGATATGCTTATGGCTCAGAACAACCCATTTGAAATGCCGCAGCAATTACGGGAGCTTGCCGAAAAGAACGTCGAGCAGGCCCGGAACTCGTATTCGCAGTTCCTCGAGGCGATGTCGAAAGCCGCCGGCATGTGGTCGGCTGCCATCCCACAGAACGAATCCGCCTCCGGCTTCAAGGCGGTTCAGGAACGCGCGGCGCGCTTCGCCAAACAGAACGCGGATGCTTGCTTCAACATGGCCAACGAATTGGCCGCTGCGAAAGATGTCCAGGATATCCTCGGCATCCAAAGCAGATACGCGCAGATTCAAATGCAGGCGTTGTCGACGCAAGCCCAGGAACTCAGCCGTTTGATGATGACTGCGGCGCCAACGTCCATGAAGTCCTAGTCGCCGACGTAACAGTCGCCTCGCCCAGTGAGAGGCGCGCCAGTGGTGCGCATTTTTTATTGGAAGCTGATTTTCCTGGATCGCCGAGCGCTGCGAAAAATGCCGGACTGGTGCAGGGCACCGGCCCGGCGAGTTCGTCATCCGTATCGGCTGCGCGTGTCGACGTCGTCTGCGTCAGCGACGTCACCCAGCCTCAACGAACCGAAGGCTGCAGGGAGGAAGAAGCCCTCGTTGGCTGTCGGTACAGCTTCCTCATCATCGATCTTGCCATGGGGTGCAGCAACCCAGAAATCGGCATGTGAGCACTGTCACGCTCGCATAGCGTGTCGTTAATTCGACCACTGCCGCGCCTTGGCCACCATGAAGTCGCGAAACACCTGGACCTTCTTCGACGTTTTCAGTTCCTCGGGATAGACGAAGAATATCTGCATGTTGGGCAGTTCGACGTCGCGCAACACGGGGACCATTTCAGTTTCTTCATTGGTGAGGTAGTCGGGAATGAGCCCGATTCCGATGCCGGCGCGGATCGCATATTTCATGGCGATGACGCTGTTGGCGACATAGGCTGGTGTGCGCGGTGCCAGACCATCGCGACCAGCAATTTCGAGCCAGCGAATCGCACTGAGGTGCGGTTGCGGGGTGCCCGAATAGGAAACGATCCGGTGCTTGTCGAGTGCGTCGATGGTCGCCGGAGCGCCGTGCTTCTTGACATAGGCCGTGGACGCGTAAGCGTGGATCTGCATGTTGAACAGCGGCCGCCGAATGAGGTCGCCGTGCTGCGGCTCGCTGGCCCAAATGGCCACGTCGGCCTGCCGCATCGAGATGTCGAGTTGGCCTTCGGCGAGGATCAGATTGACCCGGATATCCGGATACAGGTCGAGAAATTCACGCAAACGCTGCGTGATCCAAACGGTACCCAGTCCAGTCGGTGCCGTCACGCGGAGGTCGCCGGTGGGCTTGGTGGTGGCATCCGTCAACATTGTCTCGGCGGTGGCGAGTTTGTTGAGAATTTCGCTGGCGGTTCGGAAGAGCAGATCACCTTGCTCCGTCAGCACCAAGCCCCGCGCGTGACGGTGAAACAGCGCGACGTGCAGATCTTTTTCGAGAGCCGATACCTGCCGGCTGACGGCGGACTGGCTCATGCGCAAGGTATCGCCTGCATGCGTGAAGCTGCCGGCTTCGGCTGCAGCATGGAAAATGCGAAGTTTATCCCAATCCATGGCAAGCGAATCCGAAGTTTGAATGATTGCGACAAGACGGTCCGAATGCCACTGCGCGGCAGACGCTGCGACCTACTCGGCAGCGTGTACGGCTTCCGCATCCACGCCGTTGGCGTTGGCTGCGGAGTGGGCGAGGTAACGTTCGGCTTCGAGTGCCGCCATACAGCCCATTCCAGCGGCCGTGACGGCTTGCCGGAAGGTTTCATCTTTAACGTCGCCAGCGGCGAACACGCCCGGTATCGACGTGGCGGTGCTGTCGGGCTTGGTGATGAGGTAGTTGCCTTTCGTCATTTCCAGTTGGCCTTTGAAGAGCCCGGTCGCCGGCGCGTGGCCGATGGCGACGAACACTCCGTCGATCGGTCGCTCGGTGAGCACGCCGGTCTTGACGTTTTTGAGGCGGATGCCCGTGACGGACTTCGGGGCTGCAGAGCCGGTGATCTCGTCGACGGCGCTATCCCATACGACTTCGATTTTCGGGTTCTTCAGCAGCCGCTCCTGCAGGATCTTTTCACCGCGGAACGCATCCCGCCGATGCACGACGACCACCTTCTTGGCAAAGTTGGTGAGGAACATCGCTTCCTCCATCGCGCTGTTGCCACCGCCGATCACGGCGACATCTCGGCCTTTGTAAAAAAAACCATCGCAGGTCGCGCAGGCAGAAACGCCGTGGCCTTGAAAGGCGGTTTCGCTCTCTATACCAAGCCACCGCGCTTGGGCCCCGGTACAGATGATGAGCGTATCGCAGGTGTAGGTGTCGCCGCTTTCACCTGTCAGGCGGAAGGGGCGTCTGGCCAGTTCGACTTTGGATATGTGGTCCATCACCATTTCGGTGCCGACGTGCTCGGCCTGACCGCGCATCTCGTCCATCAGCCATGGCCCCTGCACGACTTTGGCGAACCCGGGGTAGTTCTCGACGTCGGTCGTGATCGTCAGCTGGCCACCAGGCTGGTTGCCCTGGATCAGCATCGGCTTCAGCATGGCGCGAGCGGCATAGATAGCGGCGGTGTAACCGGCCGGCCCGGAACCGAGAATGACGACTTTGCGATGATGGATCTGGCTCATAGACGGCCCCTGTATGCAAATAGATGCATGGCTGACGATTGTTCGGTCGCCTACGCAACTCGAGGCGACGAGCTATGCATTAAACGCATATTGGACTTTTTTGCGTCTCCTGCAAGTGGTGCATCGCAGCGGACAGGTGTGAGCGCCGCGATGCGCGGGTTATCCACAAAATGTCGCGAGCCGACTTAAGGGCTATTGGAGGGCTGAGGTCAGATCACCCGCCTTCTCGCGCACGCCCGGCAGAGGCTCCAGGGCAAACCGCTTGGTGATCAATTTGAGAATGGACGTCGTGTCATAGGACGTCTTGTCGATGAAGCCGCGTTTCGCGAATGGCGAGATGATGATTGCTGGTACCCGCATGCTCGGTCCCCAGCGATCACCCCAGCCAGCGCCCGAAGGCGGCGCGACGTGATCCCAAAAACCGCCGTTCTCGTCGTAGGTCACGATGACCAGCATGCGGCTCCACTGCGGACTTTTCTTCAGGCGTTGCAGGACGTCGTCGAGGTGAGCATCGCCGCTGAGCAGGTCGGTGTACGATGGATGCTGATTGAGCTTGCCGGTCGGCTTGTAGAACGTGACGGCGGGCAGCTTGCCGGCGTCGATGTCGGCGAGCAGGTCGTCACCGTCCTTGAGATGCAGCTGACGGTCGGCCGTGCCGGGTGCGAAGCGGGCGAAATAATTGAACGGTTGGTGATGCGGCTGAAAGTTGAGTGCGCCGTCCTTGGCCGTGTAGATGACGGCGCGGGGCTGATCGGCGGCGCGGCGACCGTCGGCGAGCGCTGCAGCATAGCCGCCCGCGTACCAGGCCCAGCTGAGGCCCTTGGCCGAGAGCGTATCGCCGATTGTCTTGGCGGTCTGTGGCGGCAGAGGGGCACCAAGACGCGCGGTGCCTTTCGGATCGGCGAGGTCGAGGCTGCCGTCGGCAGCGGGGGGCACGCCGCTCGGCTGATACGGCGGCTGTGTGGTGTTGACCGAGAACCCGTCAGGCGAGATTTGTCCGCCGAGCCCGGCGGTGAACGTCTGAACGGCACCCTCGAGCGCCGACGGTGAGCCGGGCTTTTTCAATAACTTCCCGGTCCCGTCGAGCTGTGCGCGCATTTCGGCCGGCGCGTCCTGGAACACGGGGGTGCAGGCGCATACGAGCCATTGGTGATTAAGGTAGGACCCCCCGAACGCGCCCATGAAGAAGTTGTCGGCCAGCGTGTACTCTTTGGCCCATTGCCACAGCTTCATCGAGCTGCCGTCGAAATGGCCCATCGTGTAGCCGCCGACGGTGGACATCGCGGCGAACATGTCGTTGCGCCCGCCATTGATCTGCTCGATGTTGTGGTAGTAGGCATGGATGGGGCTGAGTAGTATCTGGGCGGCCGATTTGTTCATGGGCGCGGCGTCGATGCGGAACGGCGCATTGGGCAATTTCTGGGCAAAGCGTTCGTCGGGCTTGCCGTGGCTGTCCCAGACACTCAGATAGTCGAGCGCTTTGCCATCGTGATCGCGCTGCACGTACTGTTCGGGTTTCGCGTTGGCGATCCCGTTGGCACCGGGAAAGAGGCCGTAAAGGTGATCGAACCCGCGGTTCTCTGCGTACAGAACGACGATGTTTTCGATCTGAGAAAGGTCGGCTGCAGAGACGGCAGCGGTCGATGCGGCGAGGGCCGAGAGCAGCGCCAATCCATGCACGGCTGCAGAGAGACCTGTCGCACCTAATTTGAGCACTTTCGCCGAACCAATTTGCATAGTCTATCCCCGCCGTGCTTTCGTTGAGTGTTCGTAGCAGCTAAATGTAACAGCAGTTGCCGTTGTTCGTCATCCCGGTGTCGTCGACGGCACCGATATCGAGCGGCCCGCCCGCACCCTGCAAGTTTCAAATGAGGTCTTCATGACGAGCGGTATAAAGCTCCTGCGGTCTTTTGCGACGCTGGCGATGGTCGTGACGGCGATCGTTCTGCAGTCGACCCGGCATGCGGCCGCCGAGACGACGATGCGCGTCGCCTTGCACTCGGACCTGAAGATCATAGACCCTGTCTGGACGTCCGCGTTGATCACCACCCACCACGGCTTCATGATCTACGACCAGCTATTTGCGCTCGATCAGAAGTTGGAAATCAAGCCGCAGATGGTCGACACGTGGCAGGTCAGCGAAGACAAGCTCACCTGGACCTTCAAGTTGCGTGATGGTCTTGCCTGGCATGACGGCGCGCCTGTCACGGCCGAGGACTGCGTGGCGTCGATCAAGCGCTGGGCGATCAAGGACGGAATGGGGCAGAAGCTCACGAGCTTCATCCGCGAAATGAAGATAATCGACGCCAAGTCGTTTCAGTTCGCGATGAAAGAGCCTTACGGCCTCGTTCTGGATACGTTGGGCAAGGCGACGTCCAATGTCTTGTTCATGATGCCAAAGCGGGTTGCCGACGGCGATGCCAACACGCAGTTGTCAGAGCCGATCGGCTCGGGCCCGTACATCATGAAGCGCGATGAGTGGAAGCCCGGCGAGAAAACGGTCTACCTGAAAAACCCGAAGTACGTGCCACGCAACGAGCCGCCCTCTGGTTTTGCCGGCGGCAAGGTCGTCAATGTCGATCGCGTCGAGTGGGTTTGGATCGCAGACACGCAAAGCCAGGTCAACGCGCTGCTGAGTGGGGAAATCGATCTGATCGAGGCACCGCCGCACGACTTGGTGCCGCTGTTCAAAAAGGACGCGAAAGTTGCGCTGTTCGTGGCGGCACCGCTCGGCCGCCAATACGCATTGCGCTTCAATATGCTGCACAAGCCCTTCGACAACGCGAAGATCCGGCAGGCCGTGGCCTACGCGCTGAACCAGAAAGATCTGCTGGATGGCGTGATCGGTAATCCCGAGTACTACGTCGTCTGCAAATCGGCCTATCCGTGCGGCTCGCCTAATGAGACGACGAAGGGCTGGGAGGACAAGCTCGAAAGCAATTACACGCGCGGCAAGCAGTTGGTCGCGGAGGCCGGCTACGACGGCACGCCCATCGTCATGATGCAGTCGACGGACAACGCGGCGTTGTCGAACCTTGCGCCGGTGGCGAAGGCGGCGCTGGAGAAAATCGGACTGAAGGTCGACCTGCAGGCGATCGACTGGCAATCTGTCGTGACGCGCCGGGCCAAGCGCGATACGCCCGACAAAGGCGGTTGGAATATCTTCTTCACGTCGTGGGGCTCCATCGACGTGATGGATCCGGTGTCGACCAACTTCTTCAACGCGTCGTGCGACAAGGCCACGTTCGGCTGGCCCTGCGACGAGCAGCTCGAGAAGCTGCGCGACAGCTACGCGCGCGAAACAGATATGAGCAAGCGCAAGGCGATCGCCGAAGCCGTGCACGTGCGCTACAGCGAATATCCGACCCACGTACACCTCGGCCAATATCTGCAGCCGACGGCGTACCGGAATAGCCTCAGCGGCTTGCTCGTGGCGTCAAATCTGGTGCTGTGGAACGTGTCGAAGAAGTAAACGAGCGGCGGGTCGCCAGTTGAGCGGGACGACATGACAGCGGACATCATGGTCTTGGGTGCCGGAATGGTCGGCGTATCGGCGGCGCTGCATCTGCAGAAACGCGGACGTAGCGTCGTGCTCATCGATCGTGGCGGCGTTGCCGAGCAGACCAGCTATGGCAATGCCGGCATCATCCAGGTCGAAGGCGTCGTTCCGTACCCCTTTCCACGCGATGTCGGCAAACTCGCGCAATATGCGTTCAATATGCTCCCCGAAGCGAACCTGCATTGGACGGCGTTACCGAAGCTCGCGCCGTGGCTGTGGCGTTATTTTCTCGCTTCGGACGAGGCGGGGCAGGCGCGCACGGCGCAGGGCGCAAAGCCACTGGTGCTGGCTTCGATCGTCGAGCATGAGGCGCTGATGCGCGAGGCCGGCATCGAAAGCGTGATGCGGCGCACAGGCTACTTGCGCCTCTATCGGGACGGGCGTGCCTTCGATGCTGCGGTGGCCAAGGAAACCGACGACCGCACGAAATACGGCGTCGACTTCGAGGCGATTACGCCGCAACGCATCGCCGAACTCGAACCGCATCTGACAGAGACGTTTCACGGGGCGCTGCTGATGCCCGATCCGGTCAGCGTGCCCGATCCGGGTGCGGTCGGCAAAGCTTACGGCGATTTGTTCATGAGGCAGGGCGGTGCGCTCGCACGCGGCGAGGCGCGCACGCTGGAGCAACTCCCGGACGGCACATGGCAGGTGCTGGGCGAGCACGGTCCAATCGCTGCGCGCGAGGTGGTCGTGTGTCTTGGGCCGTGGTCTGACGATGCGCTGGCCAAGTTCAAGTTCAAGATTCCGCTCGGCTCCAAGCGCGGGTACCACATGCACTATTCGGCGCGTGGCAACGCCACCCTCAATCGCCCAGTCCTCGATACCGACAATGGCTACGTTCTCACGGCGATGACGCACGGCCTGCGTCTGACCACCGGCGCCGAGTTCGCACGCCGCGATGGGCCGCCGACGCCTGTGCAACTCGATCGGGTCGAGCCTGCGGCGCGGCGCATGTTTCCGCTGGATGCGCGTGTCGACGCGCAACCCTGGCTCGGTCGCCGCCCCTGTTTACCAGACATGCTGCCCGCCATAGGCCCGGTCCCTGGCATCAAGGGATTGTGGGCCAACTTCGGTCATCATCACCTCGGCTTTACGCTCGGCCCCGTGTGTGGCCGTCTGATTGCCGAACTCGTGACGGGCGCAACGCCATTCACCGATCCCGCGCCGTACCGGGTGGGGCGCTTTGCGTGAGTAACCGTGAGCGCAGCAGGTCATTGACCTTGCGAATGCGTTACCCTCTTTAGGTGCGAGGTCGAGCGTCGGCGATGATTTCAAACCGCGTGATGATCGAACTGGCCAGTGTGTGGGAGATGCCGCGGCGTGATACGGGTTCGCCAATTGCCCTCGAGCCTATGGACCACAGCGCGGCTTCGGCGGGCCGGCGCGCGCGCAGCGATCGTAACGGTCGAAGGGCCTCCGCCTTTGCTGTACCTTTCCGGTTCATTATCCTGCACCCGGTTGTTTCTACGCTGCACGCCAGTGCCCGCCGAATTCGGTGCAACCCGAAACGCTGAACTCGTTCTCGGCCAGCGTGTGTTCATCAACACGGGGGCGACGATCGTCGCAAACCACAGCATCACCTTGGGCGACGATTGCCTGATCGGTGACTATGTCGCGATCTTCGACACCGACCACCATCAACTGGAGCCTGGACGTCCAAAGCGCGTGGCGGCAGTGCGTTTGGGCGATAACGTCTGGGTGGGCCGTTCGGCCACGATCCTGCCGGGTGTGACGATCGGAGATCACGCTGTCGTGGCCGCGGGGGCCGTCGTGACGGAGGACATACCGGCGCGGACGCTCGTCGCGGGCGTGCCAGCCCGACCGATCCGCACGCTCGACGTCCCCGACGGCTGGCGCCGCGGTTGAAAGTGACGGCAGATATCACCGGAAAAACAAAAGGTTTTTTCTCGATTGCAATGCAATTCCAACCTTGAAACAAGTAGCACCGAATTGCCTTTTTAAATCGTGAAGATCGGGTTGAACGAAACGGAATGTATCGCGCACGTCGATACCGATTTTTGGTTAACGTCGATGGCGCTTGTGATCTCATCTTCGAGCAGCCAAAGTGAATTGAATGCGTCTTTACCTGGTAGTTCTGCAATGCTGAAAAAATCAATGGCCCAAAAAGGCTCGATCGACGCGAGTGGGCGTTTTTCAGGCCATAATTTACTGGCGACAATGCCTGTAATAGCCGTTTCGTATGTACTCCTTGCGTTGCCATTACAAAGTGCCATTGAAGGTGGTCGGATCATCAACAATCTTTTCTGGCCGGTAGTGGCGGTCATCACTTTCGGTATCTTGTTCAATAATAGATCCAAAATCGAATGGAGGTTCGTGACCTCACTCCCTGTCTTGAGTTTGTTGGCATATTTTATTTTCTCCGGTGCAAGCATATTCTGGGCGCTCAGTCCTGGTCTTGCACTCAGTCGCTATGTCGCCCACCTGTTGGCCGCCTTCATCATTGTGGCGCCTTACGCGCTTCCTATCCGGACGCCAAATACCGTTCTGCGCCTGCAAATATGCTTCGCGATTGCACTCGCAATTAACGCTATGTACGTCGGCTTCACCAATCCGGGCGCTCTCGGGCATGCCGGATATATGGACCACAAACAAGAACTTGGGACGTTTGCCGCGGTTGCCGTCATCTTGTCGTTTCACGGCCTGTTCATGCGAGGCTGGGGCCGCCTTCTTTCTATTTTGTCGCTGGCCGTAGCCGTCTGGATACTGGTCCAAAGTGAGTCGAAGTCGGCATTTGCATTCTCTATTTTTGCAATCGGGTTCGCCGGCTTGTTGCTGCTGCTTTGCTGGGCTGCGGGCTACGTGATGAAGATCACGCCCGCGTACCTGCTAGGTGCGGCGGCGGTTGCCGCATCGTTCGTCCGCAGCCCTGTCGAACGGATCGGCTACAGACTTTATGGAGACTCTACCTTGACCGGGCGAACCGAAATCTGGGAATACGTGAACAGCCAGATATTGCAGCATCCTTGGTTCGGGTGGGGATTTCATTCTTACTATTTTGTGCCCAATTCACCGCAGTTCACGGCGCCGGGCTGGGTTCGTGACATGCCATCCAGCCACAGCGGGTATCTCGAGTTGGAACTCGAGACGGGGCGGATCGGCTACTGGATTTTTATGATTTTCATTTTCGCGTCTTTACACGGCATCGAGCAGATCAGGCGTCAAGACCCGGCACGTGCCTGGTTGTACTTGTCGGTCGCAATTTATGCGATTTTTGTGAACTTGCTGGATTCTTATTGGTTGGTGCTCAGCCAGCTATGGTTGGTATATCTTGTTGTCACTGCCGAGACGGTACGCGGGGCGTTGTCGAGTTCTGCGGTGCCGGGCGTGGCGGGCAGTCGCAATCGGGCGCAGGTGCGGTCGCGGCAACGGCCAGGTGGCTTTACGGCAACGACGGCAAAGCGTCCGGCTGCAAGATTGAATTTTTGAACGCGGTAGAGCGGACCTGCCCGTTTCGCGCTTGCGGCAATAGCGTCATCTGTGGTGACTGCGACGTGTGCGGCCATTAGGTCTGCGGCAGTGTTATCCTCGACGTTCCTGTACCGGCTGCCTATGCTAAGAGCGCGAAGCGCGCTATTTGCTGGCACTGTAATATGCTTCACTTGCTGGGCCTTACGCGCGCACGCCCGGTTCGCGAGTGATTTTGAGACTTTCAGAGCCTTCATGAGTGTCTTGAACATCAACCTGCCGAATTTCATTACCCTGGGCCGGGTGATATCGGTGCCGTTCATCTTCTGGCTGCTTCTAACGGGCGAGGCCAAGGCGGCTTTCCTGTTGTTCGTCGCCGCCGGTGTCTCGGACGCGGTCGACGGCTTTCTGGCGAAGCGTTACCATTGGCAGACGCCGCTCGGTGCCTATCTCGATCCGCTCGCCGACAAGTTGTTGATCGTGTCGATCTACATCGCCCTCGGTGCACGCGAGCAGATCCCGTTATGGCTGGTGATCGCGGTCGTCAGTCGCGACCTGCTGATTCTTGCGGCAGTCATGCTGTCATGGCTGCTCGATCATCCCGTTGTCATAAAACCGTTGTTGGTGAGCAAGCTCAATACGACCGCGCAATTGGTGCTGGCGTCGACGGTATTGGCGGACGAAGGGTTCGAACTGGGATTGCAACCGATAAGAATGGCGCTCGCTATCGTCACCGCCATTCTGACGGTAGCTTCCCTGATTGCTTACCTGAGAGCGTGGTTGGCGCACATGATGGGCGTGGGCGTCGCCGAAGATAGTCGTGAGCCCTGGTAAAAGTGTCGATCAACGAAAGCCCAAGAGCGATTTCGCCATGGATTTGCGCCGCAACGAGGGTGATGGGGAGACGTCGCGCCGCAGCGCCGAAGCGGAGAGCCGGTCGCGCCTGATCGAAAGTCGTCACGCGGTGTTCTGGCTGATCTTGCTGGTGGCGACGATGCTGGCGCTGGCGCTCTTCAAGGACATTCTGCTGCCGTTCGTAACCGGCATCCTGATGGCGTATTTCCTCAATCCACTCGCCGACAAGCTAGAGCGCACGGGCATGAGCCGCACCATCGCCGCCGGGCTGATCGTTGCCGTCGGCGGCACACTCCTGGTGGCAGCGCTCGTGCTGTTGGCGCCGCTCCTGGCAGCGCAACTCGAAGCGCTCGCGCGATCGTTGCCCGGCGGTATCGAACGCGGTCGCAAAGCTTTCGAATCGATGGCGCAGGAGCGTCTCGGCAGTCATTTCGCGATGCTGCAGGCGGCGATCGACCGGGCGGTAACGGAAGTGCAAAACAACGGCAGCACCCTGTTGACCTATGTGGCGACGGTCTTGTGGAGTAGAGGCGCGGCACTGATCAATGTGCTGTCGCTGGTGCTGATCACACCGCTGGTGGTGTTCTATCTGCTGGTCGACTGGCACCCGATGCTCGAACGCGTCCGCTCGTGGCTGCCGCGCGATCATGCCGCCACCGTTGAAAATCTGGCAGGCGAGATCAACGACTCTGTTGCTGCCTTCATTCGCGGGCAAGGCGCTATCTGCCTGTGTCTGGGTGTGTTCTATGCGGTGGGGTTGACCTTGGTCGGTCTCGACTATGGAGCCCTCGTGGGCCTCGCCACGGGCGCACTGGCGTTCGTGCCGATGGTCGGATGGTTTGTCGGGACGGCGGTGGCGATCGGCATCGCGCTGATCGAGTTCGCACCGAAACTGACGCCTGTCCTCACTGTGCTCGGTGTGATGGTGGCAGGTATGGCGTTCGACACGGCTGTGCTGTCCCCACGTCTGGTTGGCCAGAAAGTCGGCCTGCATCCGGTGTGGCTCATTTTTGCGCTGTTCGCATTCAGCTATCTGTTCGGTATCGTCGGTACCTTGGTCGCGGTGCCCGTTTCGGCGGCGCTGGCGGTCGTCACCCGCTTCGGCATCGCGCGCTATCTCGAGAGTGAGGTGTATCGCGGTCGTGCGCCTGCGGCGGTCGCAGCTTTGCGGCCGGAGCAACTGCCATGACCGGAACGCCGGCACAGTTGACCTTCGATCTCGCACCGCGCCCGGCCTTGGGCGCGGAAGATTTTCTCGTCAGCGCCGCCAACGAGACCGCGTTGCATACCATCGAGCGCTGGCCGGATTGGCCACATCAGGCGGTCGTGCTGTGCGGACCGGCACAGGCCGGCAAAACGCATCTCGGGCAGGTGTGGCGGTTGGCGTCGGGTGCGGCCCAGGTCGCAGCCGTCGATTTGCGCGATGCCGACGTCGCGCTGCTCGCCTCGGCGAAAGCGCTGTTGGTGGAAAACCTGGAAGCCGGTATCGGCTGCGAGCGCGCGCTGTTCCATCTGTTCAATGCGGCACGCGAGCATGGCTACTCGCTGCTGCTGACCACGCAGCGGCCCCCTGCAGAGATGGAAATTGCATTGCCTGATCTGGGCTCGCGGTTGCGCGCAGTTCCGCTGGTCGCGATCGCGTCGCCGGACGAGCGGCTCCTGAAAGCCGTCCTGATCAAGCATTTTTCCGACCGGCAATTATCGGTGGAGCCGTCGGTCATCAATTATCTGGCGCTGCGAATGGAGCGCTCGATGGCCATGGCCGGGAAGGTCGTCGCGGCAATGGATGGTCGCGCGTTGGCGTCGCACCGCAAAGTTACACGCGTCCTGGCGGCCGAAATCCTGGCCGAACTCGGCCAGCCCGCCGGAGAGGGCGACGGAGACGGTGATGGGTGAACGTACTTTTTTGTCCGAGGATTGCGTGTTCGCGAAATGTCTGCCGCGCGCTGATGTCTGGAACCCATCATGACCGTCACTGAGCCAAAGCCGCGCAGAGCACCGAAACCCGAAACGACGGCTAAGCCCCAGAGCCTGCCACCGGTCGGTACGGATCGTTATACGAACCGGGAGCTGTCATGGCTGCAGTTCAACCGCCGCGTCATCGAGGAGGCCCAGAACCCGCATCATCCGGTACTGGAACGGCTGCGCTTTCTGTCAATCTCGGCGACCAATCTCGATGAATTCTACATGGTGCGCGCGGCCGGCGTGCATGCCCAGGTCGTTGCCGGTATCAACGTCAAGACGCAGGACGGACTGACCCCGGTCCAACAGATGGATGCCATCAACAGCGCGGTCGTGAAGTTGGTGGCGGATCAACAGGCGTGCTGGACGCAACTGGTGGCAGAAATGGCCCAAAAGGGCCTCGCCATCGTCACCGCGCGGGACTTGCGACCGCGCGAGTTGACGTGGCTCGAACGCGAATTTTTGACCCACATGTTCCCGGTCCTGACGCCGATCGCGGTGGATCCAGCACATCCGTTTCCGTTCATTCCCAACCTCGGCTTCGTGCTCGGTGTCGAATTGGTGCACGAGCGCGACACGAAGACGATGCACGCGCTGCTGCCGATACCAAGCCAGTTGGCGCGCTTCATCCGCCTGCCTGGAGGCGAAGGCAGCGGCGAGGGGGCGGGCGAAATTCGCTTCGTCAAGATCGAGACGGTGATCGGCCTTTTTATCGGTAAGTTGTTCCCTGGCTACAAGCCGCGCGGACAGGGGGCGTTTCGCGTCCTGCGCGACAGCGATCTCGAAATCCAGGAAGAAGCCGAGGATCTGGTCCGCTCGTTCGAGAGTGCGCTGAAGCGGCGGCGGCGGGGGCACGTCATCCGCCTCGAGGTGGACGGCGCCATGCCCGAACGACTGATGAAGTTCGTGAGCGACGAGTTGGAAGTCAAAGGCGACGACGTGTTCACAAAGGAGGGCTTGCTCGGGCTCACCGACACGTCTCAATTGATCGTGTCCGATCGTCCGGATCTGACCTTCAAGGCTTTCAACATCAGGTTCCCCGAGCGTATCCGCGAATTCAGCGGTGATTGCTTCGCAGCCGTCAGCAAGAAGGACATCGTCGTCCACCATCCCTACGAGAGCTTCGATGTCGTGCTGCAGTTCCTGCGTCAGGCGGTGGCCGATCCCAACGTGATGGCGATCAAGTGGACGCTGTACCGGACGAGCAAGGACAGTCCGATCATTCTGGCGCTGAAAGAAGCCGCCGAAATGGGCAAGTCGGTCACGGCGGTGGTTGAACTGAAAGCGCGCTTCGACGAGGCGGCGAACATCCGCTGGGCACGCGACCTGGAAAGCGCCGGCGTGCATGTGGTCTACGGTTTCATCGAACTCAAGACGCACGCGAAGCTGGGGCTGGTGGTCCGCAAGGAGGGTACCGAACTCGCCACCTATTGCCACATCGGTACCGGCAACTATCACCCGCAGACGGCCAAGGTCTACACCGACTTGTCGTTCTTCACGGCGGACGCAGCGGTCGGACGCGACGTCACACGCGTGTTCAATTTCGTCACCGGATATGCCGAACCGGCCGATCTCGAAGCCATCGCGGCGAGCCCGCGGGGTATTCGCGCGCGCATGCTCGCCAACATCCGCGCCGAGATCGCGCACAAGCAAGCGGGGCACCCGGCCGCTATCTGGCTCAAAATGAACTCGCTGGTCGATGCCGAGATCATCGAGGCGCTCTATGACGCCAGCCAGGCAGGCGTCGAAGTCGATCTGGTGGTACGCGGCATCTGTTGCCTGAAACCGGGCGTACCCGGCATGAGCGAACGTATCCGTGTAAAAAGCATCGTCGGCCGCTTTCTCGAACACGGGCGCATTTATTGCTTCGGCAATGGACACGGCTTGCCGTCGGATGGCGCTCTGGTCTACATCAGCTCGGCGGATATGATGCCGCGCAATCTGGACCGGCGAGTCGAAGTCATGGTGCCGATCAAGAACCCTACGGTCCATGCGCAGATACTCGAACAGATCATGGTCGCTAATTTGACCGATAATGAGCAAAGCTGGCGCATTCAAGCCGATGGCGGCTCGGTTCGTGTAAAAATTGCCGACGGCGAGAAACCTTTCAATGCGCATCAGTATTTCATGACCAACCCGAGCCTGTCGGGACGCGGCAAATCGCTGAAAGACAACGTTCCACCACGGTTTCACCTGGGCAAGAGTTGAGCGAGAGGCGAACGCTACGTGCGCTCCATGTCGATTGATAGTGACGACGGCTACTCACGCCGGCCGCCCGATCTCGAGCCTATGGGTGTGGTCGATATCGGCTCCAACTCCGTGCGCCTGGTGGTTTACGATGGAGCCGTGCGCGCGCCGACCGCGATCTTCAACGAGAAGGTGCTGGCCGGTCTTGGCCGTTCGATCGCGTCGATGGGCTCCCTCGACGCGGCGGCGATCGACAGCGCCCTGGCGGGACTGACGCGATTTTCCACGATCCTGCGCATTCTCGGGGTCAAGAACGTCCGCGCCATCGCCACGGCGGCTTGCCGCGAGGCGAGTAATGGTGCCGTGTTTCTGGCACGTGCCGAAAAGGCATTGGGCATGCGCATCGGCATCCTCACCGGGGTCGAGGAAGCCGAATACGCCGCCAGCGGGATCTTGATGGGTTTCGAGACGCCCGACGGCGTTGTCGGCGACCTCGGGGGCGGCTCGCTCGAACTGATCGATATCGACGGCAAGTCGCTGAAGCGAGCGACGACTTTGCCGCTCGGCTCGTTGCGGCTGATTGATGCCAGTGGCGGTAAGCTCGACAAGGCGCTGGCGATAACGGACGCGGAGCTTGGCACTGTCGACTTCCTCGCGCGCGGCACCGGACGGCCGTTCTACGCAGTTGGCGGCACCTGGCGCGCCTTTGCCAAGCTGCACATGGAGAACCAGGGTTATCCCCTGCATGTGATGCAGGGTTATGCGATGCCGACCGATAGCGTCATCGCGTTCTGCGAGCAGATCCGTAAAGGCAAGCGCATTGCCGGGCTTGCGAACGTCACGAAGGCGCGGCGCGAAGTGTTGCCGTTCGGCGCGCTGGTGCTGGAACGAACGCTGCGGCAACTGAAGCCGAGCCAGGTGCTGTTTTCGGCCTTCGGCATCCGCGAGGGGCTGGTTTACAAGCTGCTGTCGCCGACCGAGCGCGAGCGCGATCCGTTGATGGCGTTTGCAACCGAATATGCGCGCCTGCGGTCACGTTCGCTGGAGCATTCGGTCGAACTCTGCGGTTGGACAGATGCTCTATTCGGACCGGGCGGACCGTCCGAATCCGCGTCCGAAAAACGTCTGCGTTACGCAGCGTGCCTCCTGTCGGACGTCGCCTGGCGCGCACATCCCGATTATCGCGGCGAGCAGAGCCTTGCCGGCATGGCGCATGCGGCGATGGCCGGCATCGACCATCCCGGTCGGATTTTCCTCGCGATGGCGGCGTTTTTCCGCCACGCCGGCCCGAGCGGCAAGGCAGGCGAAGTCGCCGAATTGTCGGCCCGGCTAATTCCACTGCTGTCGCAACGACAGTTGGAACGGGCCAAGCTTGTCGGTGCCGCCGTACGTGCGGCCCACATGCTTTCGATCGGCAGACCGGGGATCATCGATCAATCGCCGTTGTCGTTCGAGAAAGACAAGTTGATCGTGTCACTGCCGACCAGCTATGCGGCGCTCGACGGCGAGCGGCTTCAGCGACGGTTTGCCACGCTGGCGGCTTTATTGGGCAAAACCGCCGAAATCCGGCTTCAGCGCTAGACGATTTTTTTCGCGACGGACGACACACGTCGAACCTGTTTGGTGTATAGTTGGGCTGACCCCTAAACGTGGTGCGCAACACCTCCGAGGACCATGGCGGACGATCCCTATCAAGTACTCGGAGTGAACAGGAGCGCATCCGACGAGGAGATCCGGCGCGCCTATCGCAAGCTCGCGAAGGAATTCCATCCCGATCTCAACCCGCAGACCCGCGCCTCTGCGGAGGCCAAGATCAAGACCATCAACGCGGCGTTCTCAATTCTTGGCGACGCGGACAAGCGTCGGCAGTTCGATGCAGGCTTGATCGACGGCAACGGTGAAGCCCGACAACGCGCGCCGCGAGCCCATGCCGGTGCGAGCCGGGGCGCAGGGCCGGCCGGCGACGACTTTGGTTTCGGCGATATATTCTCCGATTTGTTCGGGCGCGGTCGTGCAGGGCCGGCTGGTGGTGGCAACCTGCGTGGTTCCGACGTCCGGTACACGTTGGAAGTCGAATTTCTGGAAGCTGCGACGGGCACGCGCAAACGCGTGACAATGCCGGATGGCGGGGCCTTGGATCTCGTCGTTCCCGAAGGTGTGACGGACGGGCAGGTTCTGCGCCTCAAGGGCAAGGGCAGCACTGGCCCACGCGGCGTCGAACCCGGAGACGCCCTGGTCGAGATCAAGGTGCGGGCTCACGAGCAGTTCCGCCGCTCCGGCGACGACGTGTTGCTGGCCGTTCCCATCACGGTGGACGAGGCCATCCTCGGCGGCAAGATCGAGGTCGAGACGATCTCCGGCAGAGTGCAGCTGACCCTGCCGAAAGGTACCAGTTCAGGTCGCGCCTTCCGCATGAAGGGCCGGGGCGTACGCTCGACCCCGGGTGGCGTCGCCGGCGATCAGATCGTCACGGTCTCGATCGTGCTGCCGAGCGAAATCGACGATCAACTCGCCTACTTCATGAGCGAGTGGAAACGGACCCACGCTTACGACCCCGGCCGCAAAAGCTGATCTGCGCAGTGCCGGGGATGCGGCGTTGCATTTCCCCCTCGCAAGTTTGAAGGAAGCGTCGGGGCGTGGTTGCAAAGCCGCGCCTGGTCTGTCTCCATGTCGGGAAAGGGTTTGGAACGCGATCGAGGGGGAGCCACTATGGTTCGGCATGCACTGCTTCGTTACAGACATGCGCTACTTTCTTACAAAAGTGCCCGTCACGTCATGGTCGGCGTCGTCGCTGCTGCAACATTAGCCTCTGCTCAGATGGCGCATGCCGGTTCTGCCTTGGACGCCATCAAGGCGCGGGGCGAACTGCGTGTCGGCACGACGAGCGACTATAAGCCGTTCACGTTCAGGGAAGCCGATGGTACGCCCTGGGGTGCCGATATCGTCATGGCCGGCGATCTCGCGACGAAGCTCGGCGTCAAGCTCACTCTCGTGCCGACCATCTGGGCGCAACTGTTGGACGATCAGGTCGCGGGTAAATTCGATATTGCCATGGGCGGCGTGACCATCACACCGCCGCGCGCCGAAAAGCTCTATTTTTCCAAGCCGACGTTCGTCGACGGCAAACGCCCGATCGCCCGCTGCACCGACAAGGACAAATTCAAGAGCGTCGAGGATATAAACCGGCCGGAGGTGCGCGTGATCGTCAATCCGGGCGCGCAGAACGAGAAATTCGCGCGTGAGAATTTCGGCAAGGCGCAGCTGACCGTTCACAAGGACAACGCCACGGTGTTCGACGAGATCGCCGCCGGGCGCGCCGACGTCATGGTCACCGACGGGATCGAAGTCGATCACACCTCCCACACGACGCCGGTTCTGTGTCCCGCCTCGGTCGCCAAGCCGTTCACAAGGCTCGAAAAGGCCTACATGCTGCCGAGGGATGACGACCTCAAGCGGATCGTCGACGCCTGGCTCGACGAGGCGCAGACGTCGGGGCGGTGGCAGAAGGTCCTCGACGCGGCGCTGGCTCATCCGTGAGCCTCGACATTCGTTGAAGCTGTTTCTCATGGTGACGGCGATCAGCCTCGACCTGAAATTGTCGCGGGTGTATGCGGGTGCTGCACGACACGAGCTCGGCGGTCGTCAGGCATGCGGGGGTGCAGTCGCCGGGGGCTGCGGTCGCCGGGGGCTGAAGTAGGGGCCTGGACGTCGGAACTTACCGACTGTCCGACACATCACATGAAGTTTTTTCCAGAAGCGCGGCCATCGTCGCACTTCTGATCGCATTCATTCGCCGGGCACGTCGACACCGGTCGACCTGTCTCGCTTGCCTGATCCTGTTAGTTGCGAGAAACCCAATGTCGTTCAATGTTGTCGCCGCTGTCATGCAAGTCTTGTCACCTGAGGTGGTGACCAAGATCGCCGCCGCGCTGGGAATCGATCGTGCGTCGGCCCTGAAAGCCGTCAGTGCCATGGTGCCCGCCATTCTCGGCAAATTTGCAGGCCGTGCCGCTACGCCCGATGGGCGCAAACATCTGGCCATCGTCATCGCTGGACAGGACCCTGGCTTGCTCGGTCAGTTGGGCAGTATTCTCGGCGGCCCGCAGGAAGGTGCCTACATCGACTACGGCACGAAGCTGTTGCGCGACGCGCTGGGAGGGCCGGCAGCGGACGCCTTGGTCGGTGCGGTCGGGCGCTATGCCGGTCTCGACGGAAAGCACAGTCAAAGTCTTTTCGGCGTCGTGACGCCACTGGCTTCCGGCACGCTGGCCAACTACGACGCGGCCAATGGCCTGGGTGCCGAGGGTCTCGCCAAGTTGCTCGGCGCGCAAGTCGGCGATTTCGACAAGGCGCTGCCGGTGGGTCTGCTGCCCTACCTGTCGGCTGCTGCACCGCCAGCCGGCACCGCGCCCGAGGCCACAGGCGCGGTCCGTGCCGCACCGGTACCACCATTGACGGCTGCACCCCTAGCCTCCGTACCTGCAACTCCGGTGCCGGTGACGGTTGTTCCCTCGACGCCGCTGCGTGCGGCGCAAGTCGTCGCAAGCGGCTTGGGCGGGGCGGCTGCGGCGGCATCCGCGCAGGCGATCGGGTTGGGCGAAGCTACGCTCGCAAAAGTGTCCGAGGCCGCGACTAAAACGGCGGACGCCGTGCGCAACACGGCAGCGACGAGCATCGATGCGGCAAAGTCTACCGTCGCGACGGTAGATGCGGCGGTAGATGCGGCGGCAGTCGCATCCCCAGCCGTCGCTGCAACCACCAAACCAGCTCCTGCCGCGACGGGACCTGCACCGACACCGAGTGCCCAATCCGGCACGCAACCCGCAGCTCCGTCCGCCTCACCGTCCGTTCGTCCCGCAGCACCGCCGCGCCCGACGGGAATGGATGCCGCGACCGTCAAACCAGCTGTGACCGCCGAATCCGCTCGGCCTGCGGCTGCAGTACCAGCCGCCGCATCGCCCAAGCCGGCCGTCGCGACGGTCGAGCCGAGCCGCCCGGCCGTCCATCATGTCGGTGCGGCTCCAGCAAACGCGACAACGGCAAAAGCGCCGGCATCGGCCCCGCAGCCGACGATAAAAGCCGACATCAAACCGGCGGCAGAAGCAAAGCCGCCTGCCCCGGGTGCGGTCGCGGCTCCGATCGCGGCGACGCCGGCCAAGTCTAGTGTTGTCGCGTCGGCCGCGAAGACGGTCGATCATGCCGCATCGCCGCCGATGCCAGCCCCGCGTCCGGCGATCGCCGACGAACCTGTCACGGCGCGTCGTGGGTTGCCGTTGGCGGCGTGGCTGTTGCCGGTCGCGTTGTTGGTGGCGGGCGGTGGTTGGCTGCTGAAGGATCGCGCCGACAAGGCGGCGACTGCCGCTTCGGTGGAGCAGTCGCGCGGCGTCGCGGATGCCAAGCAAGCCAGCGACCGCATGGCGCAACTGAAAAGCGAAGCCGACGCGGCAGCCAAAGCCGCAGCTGACACGGCCAAAGTCGCAGCTGACGCGGCCAAAGCCGCAGCTGATACGGCCAAGCGGCAGCGGGCTGAAGCCGAAGTAGCAACCGCCGCGAAACTGGCGGCTGAGGCCGACGCACGCAAACAGGCCGACGCAACCACCGCAAAAGCCGCCGCGAAAGCCGCCGCAGACGCCGAACAGCGTCGCAAAACCGAAGCCGACGCAGCCGCAAGTCAGGTGGCCGCAGCCGCGCCACCTGTCGTGGCTCTCGCACCACCAGTCGTAGCTCTCGCACCACCAGTCGACACGTCGGCTGAGAAGGCGCGCGCCGAAGCCGCGGCGAAAGCTGCGACCGACGCGGACGCAATTCGAGTCGCCGAAGCTGCGCGCAAATCAGAAATCGAGGCTGCGGCGGCAAAAGCTGCCGCCGAGGCCGAGATGCGCCGTAAGGTCGACGCCGAAGCTGCCGCTGCGCGAGCCGCCGCCGCAAAGGCCGCCGACGACGCCCGTGTCGCGGCCGAAGCCGAAGCTGCGCGCCGAGCGGATGCAGAGGCTGCCGCAGCCAAACTTGCCGCCGCCGCCGCCATCGAAGCCAAAGCGCGCGCCGACACGCAGGCGTGCCAAAAGACAGTGCGTGACGCGTCGACAGCTGCCCGCGTGCAGTTCGAAACCGCCAGCGATACCCTGCGCAGCGATGGCGTGGCTGCATTGACCCGATTGGCGGTCGCCATGAAGGCTTGCCCGGCAGTGCGCGTGCGCGTCGAGGGTCACACCGACACGGAAGGCGAACTCGGCCGCAATCAGCGCCTGTCCGACAATCGCGCCAAGGCCGTGGCCGAGTTTCTCGGTGAGAACGGCGTCGGGTCGAACCGCGTGACTGCGGTCGGATATGGGCAGACGCGACCCATCGCGCCCAACGACACCGAGCGGAATCGCGCCCGCAATCGTCGCATCGACTTCGTCATCGTCGAGTGAGTTTGGCGCGGGTTGCTACTGCCGTGGAAGCGGCGCGGCGTTGGGGAAAAACAGGCGTTGGCCGTCCACGGTATAAGCCGCGATGGCTCCTTGCCCCTCCGGCGACAAGAGCCAGTCGATGAACTGTTGCCCGAGGCCGGCCTTGACGTGGCTGTGTTTCGCTGGGTTCACCAGGATGACGCCGTATTGATTGAACATCCGCTTGTCGCCCTCGACGGCGATATCGAGCGTGCTCTTGTTCTTGAACGCGATCCAGGTCGCGCGGTCGGCCAGCGTATAGGCACCCATCGCACCTGCTGTGTTGAGTGTAGCTCCCATGCCCTGACCGACTGATCTGTACCACCCGGGTTTCGAGGTTGCAGGATCTTGTCCCGCGAGCGCCCACAGCGCTAGTTCGACGGCATGCGTGCCACTTTTGTCGCCGCGTGAGACGAACGGCACGCCCGCACCAGCGATGGCCTGTAACGCGGCGAGGATGTCACCGCGGCCCTTGACGCCGGCCGGATCGGCCGTGGGGCCGATCAGTACGAAGTCGTTGTACATCACGTCGAAGCGCTTCACCCCGAACCCGTCGGCGACGAATTTCTCTTCCTGCGATTTGGCGTGCACGAATACGACGTCGGCGTCGCCCCGGCGCGCGGTTTCGAGCGCCTGGCCTGTCCCCTGCGCCACCACTTTCACCTCGATCCCCGTCTTGGCTTTGAACAGCGGCAGGAGGTACCCGAACAATCCACTGTCCTCGGTCGACGTGGTCGAGGCGACAACGATGGCTTTGTCTTGCGCTGCCGCAGTCAACGGCGCTGAGAGCAGCGCCATCGAAAGCAGCAGGTTTCTAATGGTGTGCTTCACAATATCAGGTCTCCTGCGATGAACCGGCGAGCAGCATCGCTGGCTGGCGTATTGAAGAATGGCGCGACCGGCGCATGTCCTGCGACGCGACCATTTACGAGCAACACAACATCGCCGGCGCAGCGTTTTGCTTGGCCGAGATCGTGCGTGGCAAAAATGATTTTGACACCCGAGCGGGCAATGGCACGGATTTGATCTTCGATCAGATATGTCTGAGTAGGATCGAGGCTGGCCGTCGCCTCGTCGAGTAGCAACAGCTTCGGTTCTCGCGCCAGCGCGCGCGCGATAGCCAACCGTTGCTGCTCGCCGCCCGACAGCGTTCGTGCAGGACGCAGCGCCAAGGCTGCCAGTCCGACACGGTCGAGCAATGCGACGACGTTTTCGGTCTCGTCGCGCCGGCCCGCAGTCGTCAACGCGAACGCGACATTTTCCGCAGCCGTTCGCCGCAGCATGACCGGCTTCTGAAACACGATGGCACGCGCGCTGTCGATGCCGTCGATGCTGCCGCCGGCAAGGGGCACGAGGCCCATGATGGTTCGGAGCAGCGTCGTTTTTCCGGACCCGTTCGGTCCGATCAAGGCAGTAGGGGCGGGCTCGGCGAGCGTCAGCGTGATGTCGTCGAGCAATGTTGCGCCATCGACGCGGACCACCACGTTCTCGAGCCGAACCGGCGCTGCCGGCGTGAACGGATTATCCGGCATGACGCTCCGACCACTGCCGAATACTCCACGCCGCCGCATTCACTGCCATGATGACGACAATCAGCGCCAACCCCAGTCCGAGCGCGAGTGGCAAATTACCTTTCGACGTCTCGAGCGCGATCGTCGTGGTCATCACCCGCGTGAAGCCGTCGATGTTGCCGCCGACGATCATCACCGCGCCGACTTCCGCAGCCGCGCGGCCGAACCCCGCAAGCAGGATCGTCACCAGCGAGAACCGCGCGTCCCACAACAGCGCCTGCACGCGCGTCATCGGCTGGACGTCCATCGCCGTGAATTCGTCACGATACTCGGACCACAGATCTTCGATGGCCTGTCGGGTCAGTGCGGCGATGATCGGCGTAATCAGGATTGCCTGCGCCACGATCATCGCTTGCGGCGTGAACAACAGCCCCAGCGAACCGAGCGGCCCAGATCGCGAGAGCGCCAGATAGACCAGTAGTCCGACCACGACGGGTGGAAGGCCCATCAGCGCATTCAACGTCACGATGACGCTGGCGCGGCCTGGAAACTGGGTCAGAGCCACGAGCGCGCCGAGCGGCAACCCGATCAAGCCCGCCAGCACCGTTGCCGACAGCGTCACCAACAGCGACAGTCGCACGATCGCGATCAGCGCGGGATCGCCAGACAGAACGAGGGAAAGGGCACTCGACGTGTCCAAGGTAAAGAGGCTCTCTTCGATGTCATCCCAGGCTAGGCCACGCGCCATCAACTCAGGCATCATCGCTACATTGTTTCGACCCGCGCTTGTCCCGTGTTTCAGGGGCGTGCGTCAATGCGCGATTGGCAGGCTCAGTGCCGCACGAGCCCGATAAGTCGAGATCCGCCCTGAGGCGTGCGGGCGGGGATTAGTCAGCGCGTAGCATTCTGGTCGAGAAACTTACGACACGTTTCGAAATCCGTATCGAAACCGCGTGGAAGCTTGGCGTTCTTGTCGGCTGCAAGGCGCTTGGCAAAGGCGATCATGCGTTCGGTCGGTGGCGTCGTTTGCGGCGGCGGCGCGGAATCGGTGTGTGGCGATTTTTTTGGTTTGGAAGTTTTCGGCTTTGTCACGCGCGTACGCGGCAGCGCTCCGTCACGTGTTTCCCGTGCACGTTTTGCAGGTCCACCGGCGGCGCGCTCCGGTGGTTTGCCGAGATCGACCTGGGTGCCGGTATACTTGCGTAAAATCGAAATGACGCGATCGGCTTCGCCCGCGATCTCGTCGATCACAGCGCGAAAATCGGCTTTGCCCGTCACCACGTCGTCGAGCCGCATTTCCCAGATCGCGGTCGTGCCGGGATCGACGAGTTGGGGCGCGGCGCCGCGCAACAATTCGAACAACTGGAGACCTGCCGGTGTCGGCACTACGAACTTGCCATCGGCCGCAAGCAGGTGCTGCAACTTGAGACCTTTGATGATCTCTGCGCGGGTCGCGGGCGTGCCGATGCCCTTGGCCTCCTTCAATCGCTCGCGCAGCACGTCGTCGCCCACGAAGCGCCAAGCGTTCTGCATCGCGTCGACCAGCGTGCCTTCGCCGTATCGCGGTGGCGGCAGCGTTTCCTTCGCCTGCACGCGCGGTTTCGTCAGTGTCGCCCGTTGTCCGTCGACCAGCGATGGCAAGGTCTGCTCGGCCTCGGCGTCGGGCTTCTTTCCGGTTGTGATCTCGGCGTCGGGCGCGGTCGCGCCGAACGCCGCTTTCCATCCGAGCTTCAGCGGTATGCGTCCCGTCGCGCGGAACTCGGCCTGCGCCGCCGCGCGTCCGTCGTCGGCGGGCACCGGCACCGGTAGCGTCACGACGGTTTGCCGGTATTCGAAGTCGGGCATCACGGCTGCGAGATAGGAGCGGCACACGAGTGCGAAAAGGCGCTTCTCGTCGTCGCTCAGGCGCGCCAACCGCGCTTCGAGATCGTCCATCACGTTGACGTTCGGCACGATCGCATGATGCGACACACCCTCGAGCGCTTTGTCGCAGAAGTGCCCCGACTTGCCGCGCCGAATGACCGGTGGATCGATCTGCAAGTTGGCGAAGCCGCGCAGGCGCAACATCGCGCCGACGATAACAGGCACATCGACAATCTGATTTTCGCTCAGATGGCGGGCTTCGGCGCGCGGATAGGTGAGCACCTTCTTGCCCTCGCCGTCATAAAGCGCCTGCGCGATCGCTAGAGTTTTGTCGGCACCCCAGCCCCATTTCTGCCCGCACGTTTTTTGCAGCGACGGTAGATCGTAAAGCCGCGGCGGCGCTTGCCGACGATCCTCCACCACGACCGCCAAAGCGCCCTGAAATTTCTGCGCCGCCTTGGCGATCGCGTCGGCTGCTGCGCGATCTCTGACGCGTGCCTTGACTGGAGGTGCGTGCCGCATGACGAAGGCACCGCCGTCAACGGTGGCCGTGGCGACGATCTCGAAATAGCTTTCCTTGGTGAAATCTCGAATTTCGATTTCGCGCAGGCAGACAATGGCGAGTGTCGGGGTTTTGACGCGTCCGATGCCGATCACACCTTTTGTGCCTCGTGCCAGCAGCGTTTTGGTGGCCGTGCGCGTCAACGACAGATTGAAGATCTGATCGGCCTGCTGGCGGGCAACTGCCGCATCGAACAGCGGGCGCATTTCGCGGTTGGATTTTAACGCTTCGAACGCCTGCCGCAGCGACTTCGGATCCTGGGCGGTGAACAGGGCGCGTCGCACGTGGCCCTTGTAACGCACGTGTTCTAGGATCTCCTGGCCGATCAGTTGCCCCTCACGATCGCAGTCGGTCGCCAAGATGACTTCGTCGCAGCGTTTGAGTGCCGCTGCGATGGCTGCAAATTTGGCTGCGCGGCTTCCGCCCGGCGCGATTGCCGTCGGGTAAAGGCCGTCAGGCTGCAACAACTCGCAGGCCCAACTTTTCCAGTGCGGTTTGACTTCGTGCGGCTCGGCCAAGCGAAGCAAATGACCCTCCGCCGGGAGGATCTCGCCATACCGATCGCCAAGTGCTGCCTTGAGGTCGCGCGCCTGACTTGATTTTTCCGTGATGATCAACGTGGCCATGAGGACCACGTCTTAAATCATCGGTGCCAGATGCGGTGTGGCGGAACGGACTTATCCAGAATTAGTGCCGTCCGACACAGAAATTTTCCTGTGCATTGCTTGTGCATTGCTTGTGCATTGTCTCAACTCGTCGCGAGCAGGTGTTCCGGCCGGATAGGTAGGTCCCGGATGCGAATACCCGTCGCATGAAAAACCGCATTGGCGACCGCAGCGTTGACACCGACGATCCCGATCTCCCCGATGCCTTTGATGCCGAGTGGATTGACCCTGGTATCGTCCTCGGGAACCATGATGATCTCGATTTCAGGCACGTCGGCATTAACAGGGATGACGTAGTCGGCCAAATTCGTGTTCACGTAGCGTGCAGTTGTTTTGTCGATGTCGGTTGCCTCGTGCAACGCCGAAGACAATCCCCAGATGACGCCGCCCATGTATTGGCTGCGCGCCGCCGCAGCGTTGATGATCGTTCCGGCGGCAAACGCGGAAACAACGCGTGGCACGCGAATCTCTCGCGTCCGGCTGTGCACGCGCACCTCGACGAGGTGAGCGCCGAAGGCGAACGCGGTGACGTCTTTGCGACCGCTACCGCTGTAAAACGCTTGTTGGCCGGCGTACGTTTTTTTCATCGCGTCCGGCGTCATGCCCTCCGGCACGAATTCGGCATAGACTTCGATGCGCGCGCCTACTCGAGAGACGGCTGCCGCCAACGGTTCGGACACGTCCCCGGGACCTCTGAGCGTATCGCCTGCAATTGTGAGGGTGCCAGCATCTTTGCCTTTGAAAGGGCTATCGTCCGCAGCTATCGCGGCTTCGGTGATTTTTCTGATCACGTCGTTGCAGGCTTTGGCGGCGGCATGCGCCATGGACGCTGCGTTGTTCGAACCGCCAGCGATCATGACAGGTGGTAGATCACTATCACCCATATGAACGGTGACGTCCTGCACAGCGAGACCGAGCGCTTGCGCAACCGTGATCGCCACGACAGTA